>JAMIQH010000209.1:0-29877 GCA_035914695.1 Bacteroidota bacterium
GCCTCGCTGTTCATGGCGGGCATTGCCATGATGATGATTCGCTCCGGCGTGGAGAGCATCATCAAATAGGCGCAACGACCGTCGCTGAAACAACACAACAGCCGCGATGTCGCGGCTGTTGTCGTAGGTAGGACGTTCGCTCAGGTGAACTCAGGCGATCAACTGCTCCACAATTTTCGCGGAAGAGAGAACGCCGGGCAACCCGGCACCGGGATGCGTGCCCGCACCCGTGAAGTAGAGATTGTCGATGTCTTCGCTGCGATTGTGCGGGCGGAACCAGGCGCTCTGCGTGAGAATGGGCTCGACCGAGAAGGCGGAACCCAGATAGCTGTTGAGGCGATGCTGGAAATCGTTGGGCGTGAAATGCCGGATGGTACCGATATGCGACTTCAGCTCCGGGAGATAGTTCTTCTCGAGGAAGTCCATGATGCGGTCGCGGAATCGCGGACCTTCGCTGTCCCAATCAATGCCCGAAGCATTGTGCGGCACGGGCACCAGCGCGTAAAACGCGTCGCAGCCCTCGGGAGCCATGGAGGGATCGGTGGCAGTGGGACGATGCAGATACAGAGAAAAATCGTCCGAGAGGATTTTGTTGGTGAAAATGTCTTCCAACAATTCTCGATAGCGATGGCTGAGTATGATATCGTGATGCGCGATGTCGGGATACTGGCGCGTGGTGCCGAAATACACGACGAACAGCGACATGGAGTAGCGCATGCGGCTCACCTTGGCATCGCTGTACTTGCGCCGGTGCTCGGGCTTGATCATGCGCAGGTAGGTGTACGCCACATCGGCGTTGGATACGACGATGTCGGCCGGAAGCACCGTCCCGTCCTTGAGACGCACGCCGGTGGCGCGTCGGTTGCTCACGAGAATCTCATCCACCTCGGTGTTCAGGCGCAGCGTCCCCCCCTCCTCCTCGAACAGCTTCGCGAAGGCGCGTATCACCGCACCGGTGCCGCCCATGGCATAGTGGACGCCCCACTCCTTTTCGAGGTAGTGAATCATCGCGTAAATGGATGTGGTGTGGAAGGGATTACCACCCACAAGCAGCGGATGGAAGGTGAACACCATGCGCAACCGCGGATCGCTGATGTACTTCGACACGTAGGAATACACACTCCGATGCGAGCCGAGACGAAGCAAATCGGGCAGGACCTTCACCATGCTGCCGAAGGTGAGGAAGGGTTTATCCGCTAGCTCGATGAAGCCCTTCTCGAATATGGGCTTCGTGCGCTTCATGAATTCGCGATACCCCTCGACGTCGTCGGGATTGAATTTGCGTATGTTCTCTTCGATGAAGCCGGGCTCGTTGTTGTACTCGAAGAAGCTCTTGTCGTGAAAATAGATGCGGTAAAAGGGGTGCACCGGCACGATGCGCACGTAGTCCTCGCTGCGCTTGCCGAAGAGTTCGAACAGCTCATGAATGAGCCAAGGTGCGGTGATGACAGTCGGACCGGCATCAAAGCTGTAGCCATCCTGCTCGAACACGTACGCCCGGCCGCCGGGTTTGTCGAGCTTCTCCAGCAGGGTGACGTCGTGTCCCTGAGCGCGCAGGCGGAGGGCCGTGGCCATGCCACCAAATCCGGAACCAATAACGATGATCTTTTTCATGGGCAATGCGAAGTGTGTTGTCTCGTTCGATCGATGCTCGGTACATTATGAATTGCCATAGTAAAAGGTGTTCGTGCTCATGAAAAGTTCCGCCCGTTTGCACATTCTCATCCTCGCAGGCCTGCTCGTCGCCGTGGTGACGATGTCCGCGCAACAGCGCTCCTCCGATTTCGCAAGCGCAGGTACCCCCGCCGTACGCCTGTTGCTCGTTGGCGATTGGGGCACGGGCGGCGCAGGCGCGAGAAAGGTCGCAGCCGCCATGGCGGCCCGTCACGCGGTGAATCCCGTGCACGCGGTGATCAGCACTGGAGACAACATCTATCCCTCCGGTGTCGAGGATGTCGACGATCCGCAATGGCGTACAAAGTTCGAAACCATCTTTCCCGTCGCGCAGTTGCCCGTTCCTTTCTGGGCGGTGCTGGGCAACCACGATTATCGCAAGAATCCGGACGCACAGGTGGCGTATACCGGCAAGCGCCTCGCGGACGGCAGCATCACCCGTTGGCATATGCCCGCGAGGGCGTGGAGCACTGTGTTCACGGCCGGCGACATCACCGTACGCGTGGTTGGTATCGACACGCAGCAGCTCGTCGTAAACGCGGAAACGCGGCGCAAACATCTGGCGTGGATCGATTCCGTGCTGTCAGCAAGCAGGGAAACGCACGTGATGGTGGTGGGACATCATCCAGTGTATTCGCATGGGCATTACGGCGATAATACCGCGATGAAAAAGCACCTCGCCCCGCTGCTGAGCCGCCACAAGGTGCGGGTGTATTGCAACGGGCATGAGCACGACTTGCAAGTGCTGCGTCGGCAACATGGCGTACGCTACCTGATCAGCGGAGGAGGAGGAGGGAAGCGTCCGAGTACGCCGGGTGTGAATACGGAGTTCGCCGCGGGAGCGATGGGATTCATGGAACTCGGCTTCGATGCGAAGGCCATGCATGTTCAAGTGCTCGACGCGACGGGAAAGGTGCTGCACGCGTTTCAGGACGCACGCGTGCAATAAGCACCAAACACACTGTCGCGCACGCTACTCTTTCCCGCGTGCACATGTTCGGTGTACGATTGAACCCGCGTGGAAACAGACATCGCCGCGTGGCTCATCCGCGCGGCGATGTTGTCTGGATCCGTGGATCGGGGGGAGAAGAGGACTCGTCCTGCGAGGCGATCAGAACTCTGTTCCGATTCCCACGGCAATATTGTGGCTGCTGTAATCGTACCAACTGGAGTTGGACTGATTGCGCAGATAGCTGTACTGCAACGTGACTTCCAGGCCACTGAACAACAGCCATTCATCCAGAAGATTGGACGATACTTCCAGCCAGGCGCCCATGCGCGTGTCATCGCGGAGGTCGCTGCTACTGGCATTGTTCAAATCGGCCGCATAGGGATAATTCTTCAGCATGTACAGAAGCCCGGCTTTGGCGCTCATGCTCCAGGGCAGCAGCTGCGTCAGCGTGAAGGTGGCTTCGGTGCCATCGTAGCTGTAGGGATCGTCGAATAATTCTTCCTCGCCAATCATGTCCACCGCGCCGCCGACAAAGGCGCGTCCGCGGTCGGTAAGATTCCAGCGCTGCGTGAGGCGGAGGGCGATGCCGGTGTAATCCGACAGACCCTGCCCGATATTCACCGATGCGCGGAGTTGAGTCGTGGTGGGTTCATCATAGACGATGTATTCCACGCCGGGATCCATGCCCATGCCACCGCGCTCGTTCATGCCGCGACCCGTGCCGCCGTTGCCCCAGCCGGTGCCACTGCCGCTGCCGCTGCCGCCCGTTCCGCCACCGCCGGGACCACCGCCACCAGGACCGCCGCCGCCGGGTCCGCCACCCTCGATGCTCATTCCGGACGTGCCCGACGGTGCGAATCCATCGATCGGCATGGCGGTGGTGAAGGAATTGGAGTAATTTTTCAGACCGAATTCTCCGCTGAGCCGTATGCTCGTGCGCGTTTCGAAAAAGGTCATGGTGGCGAGCGAGACGGTGTGCTCGAGATAGCTCAACTCGCCGAAATTCGGATATGCGCGATAGCGCAGTTGATATGCCGCCTGTGTGTACAACGCATCGGCCAGATACTGTTTGACGCCGAGCGAGGCCAACCCCTGCCGATAGTCGTACACGTTGTAATCCTCGCGGTCGATGCGCATGGCTGCGCTGGCGAGCAGGGAGACATTGTTGCGCTCGCTGTATGGCAGGCCCACGCTGCCACCCAGAGCATGCGTGAAATAGGATCGATCGGGGTACTGCGAAAACGTACTGTACGCCGCGGAGTAATTCACCGCCCACGGAGACTCATCGGGGAAATAGCCGAATTGCAGCGACAGATCTTGCGAGGCGGCAGGTGTGCGGGCCGCCGTGCTGAACATGTTGTCGGAGTACCCCTGTTCGATCGATACGCTTCCCAGCCATTGCGCAGGCAGCGGTTGCGCGCAGGCCACGAGCAGCAACAGCAGAGTGACGCGTTTCATTATTCGCACCCTCCCCGCCGCGCGCGCGCACCCGAAGGACTGACGCACACGCCGTTGCAGCGATTATCGTTGATGCCATCGCCATCGGCATCGATAAAGGTGTCCTGCGTCCGTTGACGCTTGCGCTCGCGCTTCTGCTTTCGCGTCTGATCCTGGCGCTGCGCGTCGTCGATACCATCTCCATCTTCGTCCACGAACGCCCCCTGCTTCGTTTCGCGAGCTTTCGTGTTCTGCTCTTTCGTCGTCTCCGTCGTGCCTCGCTGTTTCACGGGCTGCTCCTGCGCAAACAGCGCGGGCGCCAGAAGCATGGTGAGGAGGGAAAGGAGAATGATTCGCGTGCGCATGATGGACTCCGTACAAGCCGCGGGGGTGCGGCGCACCCCCAGCAGGTGATTCAAAAATACTTACTTCGCGCTCTGACCGCGGCGACCCTTGGCGTTGGGATTTGTCCCCGTCGCTGGCGTCTGTCCGCAGGAACCATCGCGAAGGCGCTTGCGCTGATGGTCGCCCGTGCACTCGCCGGTGCCGGTGCCCTGACCCTTGCCCTGACGCTGCTGACGACCGACGCCCGTGCCCTGATTGTCGCAGATGCCGTCGCCGTCATTGTCGACAAAATTCGGACCGGTTTTGGCCTGCTGCTGCGTCGCGTTGGCTTTTCCCTTCTGCGCTTGCGTCTTGTCCTGGGCCACAACGTTGCTGGTCAACAGGAAGCTGAACAGAACAACCGCGAGAGTGGTGATGTGGAGAATGCTTTTCATGTCGATCCTCGAGTGAGTTGAATGGTCACATAACTCGAACTCAAGTATCGTGCCATTCCATCAATGCGTGCTATGGGCGACTGCGGCGTGCTTTTTTTCCAGAACAAGCATTCGCATTCGACAAAAATGTCGAGGGCGTGGCAAGAAATGTCGAAGACGGGGGCGCGCGAATGTGTTATTGCTGCTCGCGCGAGCGGGTGAGTTTGTAGCGCAGCGTACGCTCGGAGATATTCAACAGCGCGGCGGCTTTCACCTGATTGCCACCGCTTTCCTCGAGCGCCTTTTCAATCATCGCCTGCTCCAGAGTGGCCACGGCGTCGTTCAAATCGCCGACGCCGATTTCTCCGAGCGCGAGCCGCGATTGTGCGGGATGCGCGTGCTGCACATTCGGTGGCAAATCGTGTGTGGTCAAGGCATCGCCACGGCTCAATACCACAGCGCGCTGTATGATGTTTTCCAACTCGCGGACGTTGCCCGGAAAATCGTAGCGCGTCAGCGCGTCCATGGCCTCGCGCGAAATGCTCTGTACGGCCTTGCCGTTCAATTCCGCGAAACGGCGGATGAAATCCTGTACCAGAGGGCCGATGTCGGCCTTGCGTTTGCGCAGGGGAGGGATGGTGATGGTGACCACATTCAAGCGGTAGTAGAGATCCTCGCGGAACTGCCCGTCGCGAATCATCGCTTCGAGGTCGCGGTTGGTTGCCGCAACGATGCGCACGTCGAGCGACAGCGTACGATCGCCACCCAGACGCTCGATTTGCCCGAACTGCAGAGCGCGCAGCAATTTCACCTGGATGAGCAGCGGAATATCGCCCACCTCATCGATAAAAAGCGTGCCGCCATCGGCTTGCTCGAATTTACCGATGCGTTGGCGTTCGGCTCCGGTGAAGGCGCCTTTTTCATGGCCGAAGAGTTCGCTCTCGAACAGCGTTTCCGGCAGCGCCGCGCAATTCACCACCACGAAGGGTTTGTCGCGCCTGTCGCTGGCCTCGTGAATGGCGCGGGCGATCACCTCTTTACCCGTGCCGCTCTCGCCGCGCAGCAGCACCGAGGCCTTGCTCTCGGCCACCCGCGCCGCGGTGTTGAGCACCTCCTCCATTTCGCCGCTCTGGGAAATCATGGCGTTGAAAGATGCGCGGCCTTCGAGTTGTTCGCGAAGAATGCGATTCTCCGAAATCAACAGCGAACGCTCGCGCGCGCGCTCGATGGTCAGCAGCAACTCCTCGAGATCGACGGGCTTCTGTATGTAATCGAAGGCCCCGGCCTTCATGATGTCCACCGCGCGCTCCACACTACCGAAGGCGGTGATCACCACCACGGGTATGTCGGGCGAAAGCTCGCGCAGCCGCCGCAAGACTTCCGCGCCGTCGATATCGGGCATGCGGAAATCCGTCAGTACAAGATCCACGTGCTGGTTTCTGGCGGTGTCGACTCCCGCCACGCCTGAGGCGGCAGTGAGCACGGTGTAGGAATGCTTGCGCAGAAATCCGGCGATCGACTCGCGCTGCGCGCTCTCGTCGTCGATGATCAGTATGGTGAATGCGTTCATGTCGGTCTGATGCTGTGACGGGAAACGCGGTTCATGAAGCAAGAATGATGCCACTACGCGGAGGTGTCGGGCAGCAGCATGCGAAAGGTCGCGCCGGCACCGGGACTGCTGGTAACAGTGATTTCGCCATCATGCTCGCTCACGATTTGATGCACAAGACTCAAGCCCAGGCCGGTGCCATTGGCTTTGGTTGTGAAGTACAGGTTGAAAATACGGGAGCGCTGTTCTTCCGGAATGCCTGGTCCGGTATCCGCGACAGTAAGTGCTATGCGCCCTTGCATGCGGCAGAGCACGCATTTTACCTCGCCGCCTTCGCCCAGCGCATCCAAGGCGTTGCGGACAAGATTGAGCAATGCCTGCTGCATACGGTTGCGATCGAGCTGTGCATGCACATCCGCTTCGGCGATCACGCTGATCGCCGTGCCTTGCGCACGCGCCTGACTTTCCATCACGCGAATGCTGTCGTGCAGCAACGCGGCAACATCCACGCGCTCGGTGTGGAGCCGCGGCGGACGCGCGAATTCCAGAAATTGCGTCACAATGCCATTGACGCGCTGCACCTCGCTGCGGATGGTGTGCGCGAGCGCCACGAATTCCTCGGCGTCCTCGGTTGGCGTGAATTCATGCTGGAAGCGCTGGGCGATGATGCCGATGGCATTGAGCGGATTGCGGATTTCATGCGCGATGCCGCCGGCCAATTCTCCCATGGCCGTGAGTTTATCCTTGCGCTGAAGCTGCTCCAGCGCCTGCCGGTATTCCGTCAGGTCGCGCGCGATGGCGATAAGCAAATCGACGGCGCCCTCGGGAGTGCGCACCACCGACGTGCTGACCGCCAGAATGCGTGGAGTATCGGATGCTCCATAGTGGATTTCCCGATACTCGATCGCGCCGTGCCGGCGGGTGTGTTCGAGCAGCAACGCGTCGCCGGGGAACAACGTGGCATAGTCGTCGCCCTCGCGCACTGCATCGCCCAGCGCGAGCATGCTCCGCGCCGCACTGTTGCATGCGGTGATGCGCCCGTGCTCGTCAATGGCGACCACCGCGTCCGCGATATTTTCCAGAATGGAATCGGTGGAACTGCTCATGCGCCGATGCCGCCGCTCCAAGGCGGAGAACTGCCGACGCGTGATGAGGAAACCGAACAGCAACACCACCGCCACCAGAAGACCGCCAGCAAGTATGATGACGCGGCGCATCGACCGCTGTTGCACCTCGCGGATGCGTTCGAGCGACAGCCCGATACGCGAAAGCAGCACAGCGCCGTTTTCCTGGTGCATGGCTTTCACCACCTCGAACACCTTGCGTCCGTCGTAGTCCACAATTCGGGTGTGCGCTTTGTTGCTGCGCAGAGCGCTCAGCAGCAGCGTGTCATCAGCGATGGCGCTCATGCTGCGTACACCCCCACTGGCAGTGAGAATGCCATCCTCATCCTGAAGCACGACAAATGCGATGTCGGGGTTTTTTCCGATATCGCGCAACAGTCGGCCTATGCCCAGGCGCATGCGCAGTGCGCGGAGCGCGGCGGATTCGATGCCCACCGCCACCAATCCGCCCCGCATGCGCCGATGCGCGAGCAGGAACAGCGTGTCGTCCGTGCCGGGCAGAATCAATGCGGGATCGATTCGCCACGTGTACGTATTGCCGCGAAGGGCTTCGATCAGTTCCCCGAACGCGGGAGCGACCGCCGCGTCGCGTTCCATTCGCGGCGAAGCCGCCGTGATGCGACCGTCGGCGTCGAACACCAACACGGCTCCGAGATCGCTGCGACGGCGTTCTTCCTCGACGATCGCATCGCTCAGCGGCGTGTGGCTGCCGAGATGGTCCACCAGCCGCGCGGCAACGATGAGGCGGTCGATCAGCGCCTCTTCCAGCTCGGCATTGGCGAGCAAGGTGATCTCGCCGCCGCGGTTCATCGTTTCGATCAACGTGGCCGCTTCATCCGTCACATAGCGCAGCAAATCCTCGCGGTTTTGCGAAACCTCGATCCACACAAACAGGACAAGCACGGTCGCAATAAGCACCGCCCCGGCGAGCAGCAGCCGTGAAAGAAGCGGGAGTTGTCGGAGCAGTCGAATCATGGATGAATCCTTTGGAGCGAATGACTCAGGGAGCGTTGTCCTTGCCGGGTTAACCCGCAGCGCGTCCACTCCCACATGCACCGCGCGATGCGTCGCGCACGCCGCGCTGGAATATTCCTCCGGATTGCGTACCATTGAAGCGGATCAATCGCGGAGAGCGGATGTGATGATGCAACGAGCTTACTGGATGCGCACCGTCGCTGCGCTGGCATTGTGCGCGCCACTGTGGGCCGGAGGATGCGGCGGCGCGGCGTCGTTGCCCGAACGCAACGATCTCATGATGTACCTCATCATGCCTGATCGTTTCGACGATGGCGACCCCGGCAATAATAACGCCAATGGCAAGCAAAATCCACTCGACGCGCTGGCCGTACAGGGTGGTGACCTGCGCGGCGTGCATCGGCGCCTGCCCTATCTGCGTTCCCTCGGTGTGAACGCGCTCTGGCTCACGCCCGTGCAGAAGAACGTGCCGGGCGCGTTTCACGGCTACTGGATACAGGATTTCCTCAGCGTCGATCCACGGCTGGGAACGATGGACGATCTTCGTGCGCTGATACGCGACGCGCAGTCCATGGGCATGCGCGTGTACCTCGATGTGGTGTGCAATCATACGGGACCGCTGTCCGAACCCGTGGGCGGCGCCTACGCATGGAACGATGCCGGTTATACACTGGCCTGGCGCGATTCCACACTGCTGCCGTTGCCGCCGGAATTGCAGGACCTCGCACTGTATCACAACTTCGGTGAAGTCAAGCAGTGGACGGATCCGTATCAGGTGCTGGGCGAACTGCCCGGCGGACTCGATGATTTGCGCACCGAGGATCCACGTGTCCTGGAAATAATGATTCGCATCTGGATCTGGTGGTTGGAGCAGACGGGTTGCGATGGCTTCCGCGTGGATACGGTAAAGCACGTGGACATGCCGTTCTGGTACGCTTTTCTGGATGCGATGCGCAGGCATGCGCGCGCGTTGGGGAAAAAGGAGTTTTTTATCTTCGGAGAGGTGTTCTCGGGCGAGGACGCCATCTGCGCACCGTACACCATGCCCGACAGCAGCGGCCGCGCGGGCTTCGATGCGGTGTTTCACTTCAGTTTGGCCGAGGCGCTGCGCGACATGTTTGCGCGGGACCACGGCGTCGAGCGGCTTGCGCGCAGTCTTCGCGCCGTGGACATGTACCACGAGAGTAGCAGGCCATTCCAGCTCGCCTTCATCGATAATCATGACATCCCGCGTTTCCTGCACATTGCCGATGGCAATCGCGATGCGCTGCACCGCGCACTCACCTATCTGTACTTCAGCGAAGGCATTCCGCTGCTGTACTATGGCACAGAGCAGGACTTCCCGGGCGGCGTCCCCGATCACGAAAATCGCGAGAGCATGTTCGCGGGCGGATGGAAGGGTGGCGTGCCCGCGGGCGACAGCTTCGATACCACAGGCGGTACCTTCCGTCTGCTGCGGGAGTTGCATGCCCTCCGCGCGAGCCACGCTGTGCTGCGGCGGGGCGTCACGGACATCGCGATGATCGATACCATGGCCAATGTGCTGGCCGTGCGCCGTACACTCGGCGACGACGTGGCCTATGCCGTCATCAATCAAAGCACGGTCGCACGCGATGTTACCCTGCCCGGTGTCAGCGGCTTGCGGCAGTGGCCCGACGGTCGTGCCGTCGAAGTGGAAGCGGGAGCGCTGCGCATCGCATTGCCCCCGCGCTCCATTCGCCTGTTGCTACCGCGGCATGTCGAGCAATGAGAATTCTCCACGTGAACAATATTCTGCACATCGGCGGTGTGCTCCGGCATATCGGCGAGCATGCGGAGCAAGCGCGTCGCCGGGGGCACGAGGTATGGCTCGCTGGCTACGCTCCTCCCGGTCACGCACTACATGCGGACGCATTCTTCGTTCACCTGCCGCTCTATTCCGTCTCCGGACGAAAATCTATGCACGGAGCGGCGCGCGCCGCACTGCGTCTACGCACGTTGGTGTTGCGGGAGCGCATCGACGTCGTGCATCTGCACAGCCGTTACACCACGCTCATCTCGGCGCTGGCTGGCGCGCATCGCCACGCAACAGTGTTGTACACTGTGCACAATGTGTTCGCCGACGCCTCATGGTTGCGCTGGTATCCCCGGCATGTCATCGCTCCTTCGGAGACCTTGCGAAGGAGTTTTACACGCAATGCACGCCATGCGGAGCGGAGCGTCGTCACGGTGCTTCCGTATGGTATCCTTCACGATGTCATGCCGGTGCTTCCACGATCAGCGGATGCTCCCTTCCTTTTTCTCGGCCGCCTGGAGGCCAACAAGCGACCCGAACTCGCACTCGAAGCGATGGCGGTGTTACGGGCGGAAGGCAGGGAGGAGGCAAGCCTGAATGTCGTGGGAAGCGGTGTTCTGGAGGGGGCGCTGCGCGCGCGGTGCGACGCGCTCGGACTGGCGACCTGCTGCCATCTGCGCGGGTACAGCGCGCAGCCCGACGACTGGATACGCTCCGCCCGTGCCCTGCTCCTGACATCCGATTCGCTCGAAGCCATGCCGTACGTGATACTTGAAGCCATGGCGCTTGGGACCCCCGTCATAGCGGCGGATTTACCACAAATCCGCGAGCTGATCGAGCATGGACGCAATGGAGTGCTGTTTCGCCCGGGCGACGCCGGCGCGCTCGCCGCCGCCATGCGTCGCGTGTTGGACAATGCGGAGGAAGCGCGAAGCCTCGCGCTTCGCGCCCGGGAGGATGTGCGTGTCCGTCACGAACTCGGCGAGGTCGTGGATCGCACCCTCGCGTTGTACGCCGATGCGATACGTGAGCGCGGGACTTCCCGCGTGATGTGAAAACGTGGAGAAATGGAAGCGCCCGCGGCGACGTCACGTCCTCCGAGCAGGAGGCGTGCCGACAGCGCGGGCGCTAAAAAGGATGAATGAGTCGGGCGTTACATCGACTCTTCGCCGGGAATCTCCCTGCCCATACTGCGGTAAATGTCCTCGATTTGCTTGATTTCGGCCACGGCCTTTTCGTTTGTCGGATCGAGTTCGAGCACATGGCGGTATTCGATCAACGCGCGGTGGTACTTGCCCTGACGCGGCGATACGGGGCTTTCGTACTGCATGTAGTCGGCGAAACGCATGTAGGCGTCGATGAGCGCGCCTTTATTCGCGTCGTTCGCCTGCTTGTCGTAGACCGATTTCGCCGTGGCAACCGCCTCGTCGAAGCTTTTGATTTCCGGGTCGATGGCAACGAGCGTGGCGGTACTCACGTCGCGCTTGCCTTCCTTCGCGGCGGCGGGAGCGCCCGCTTGCGGTTGCGCGCCGTCGGCTGCTTCGTTCTTGGTGTTGCAGGCGCCCAGCAGGGTCACGGCGAGCAGGGCGAGAGTGGCGATGTATTTCATGGGACTATCCTCAATGGTTCGAAAAAGTGATCAGGATGCGTGGTGCAGCATATCGAGCAATGCCTCCATGCGTTCGCATTGCTGGGTGTGGGAATAACACGCTTGTGCGATGCTTCGTGCCTTGCTCCCGATTCGTTGCGCGAGCGCGGAATCGTTCCGCAGGCGCTCGAGCGCACGCGCAATTGCATCGGCGTCGCGCACAGGCACGAGCAGGCCGCTTTCCTCATGCGTGATGATGTCGGGCGTGCCAGCACTGTTGGTCGCCACCACGGGCAAACCAGCGCTCATTGCCTCGATGGTCACCATGCCGTACGTCTCGGAAATGGAGGTCAAGACGAACACATCCATGGCGGCGTAGGCGGTGGAGACATCCTGCCGGAATGGCAACATGTGCACCCGTCCGTCCAGCTTCAATTCCTTCACAAGCGCCCGCAATTCATCACCGTAGCCCTGGCCTTCGCCGCGTGTATCTTCGCCGAGCAGCAATGCGTGCAAGCGCTTGTCGCTCGACAGCCCCAGGGCGCGCAGCAGGAATTCCTGTCCCTTGCCGCGATCGAAGCGGCCCACGGTTCCCGCGAGTACACAATCCACAGGCAGGCCGAGGCGTTGACGCGCTACATCCTTGGCGGGGACGCGGGCGAATTGCTCCATTTCCACGCCGAAAGGAATTACGTGAACGCGTTCCGGCGGAATGCGCGTATGGCCTTTGGTCTGTTCGGCCAGCCAGGGCAGCGGTGCGATCCAGGCATCGAGATGGGAATATTCCCAGGAGTGGAAGAAATCCCGTTTCATGCCGCCGAATTGCATGTGCTGAATTTGCAGCAATTTCCACGCCTTTCGCGCCTTGCGGCGGGCCAACACACCCAGATTCAGGTCCATGGGAGAATTCACACACAACGCATCCAATTTCTGCACGTGCATCCGCTCCGCCAGCAACGCGGCTTCGCGAAACGCGCCGTAGCGGCGCGGATGACCCAGCGATATGGTCGTCAGACCGGCGGCAGCGGCGCGCTCCAGCATGGGCGCGCCATCGACGCCGAACACCACGCAGCGGTGACCGCGTTCGGACATCCAGGTCGCGAGCCGCAGCACGTTGAGTTCAATACCACCGAGAGATCGCGTGGTGCAGAGTAAAGCTATCCCGTATGAAACCGCCATGCGGAAATATGGAGAAAAAAGCCGAGCGGAGGAAAATGTCAGAGGCGCCAGCTGAACGTGTGGAAATTCACATCGAACGTTTCCACACGCAGAATTGCCACATTCCTGACCACGTACAGTGTCGACAGCCATATCGGACCGCGCCACACTTCGTAGCGATAGGCGGGAAGCTGCACGCCCGTACCCCAAACATTCAGCAAGGTGTCGGTGTGCGTGCAGAACACGCGGTAATCCGCGTGCTTCCACTGCGTGCCTCGACGGGCGGGGAAGGGCAGGGTGAAGATGTGCTTGGGAAAGCGCTGCAAGCGAACCGTGTCCTCGCTCTGCAACGGTTGATAAAAACTCAATCCGAGCGTGTCGTTGCGGAGCAACGATGGGAAAGCCACCTCCGGCGGCCCCATGGGAGGGAAATGCAGGTAGGGAACGAAAGCGAACTTCTCTCCATCCTTTTCCAGGAAGCGCAAACTTACCGAGCGGGGTGGTGATGGACGCCCTTGCTGCGCGGAGAAAAACGTCCAGGATTCATTGCCCTTGAGCGGGAGCAGGGTTTTGGTCGAGTCCACCTCGTCCGGAAGAGGCGTCACCTCCATCGAGTCGTTTTTCAGTGGCGGATCGGCCGGGAAATCGCACGATAGCAATGCAACCGTGGTGAACAGGAGAAAAAGTGGGAATCCAGTTCGCGGCATCAGAACCTCACCGTCATGCCGTAGTGAAGACCGAATTTCGTGCTTCGTTGATGTTTCAAATGCGTCATCATGGCCGGGCCGATGTAGCCATCCACCTGACGCCACAATGCGATGCGCAGACCCGCCGCCACTTCCACTGCGGTGGCGGCATCGCTGAACACCGCCGAACCTTGTGCGAAGAAGCTCATCGGGGTGTTCCCCGGAAGATAGCGCAAATATGGAGCCGCGTATCCGTACGTCATACCCACCACGCCGCCGAAGTCACTGATTCTGTCGATGTCCACATTCGCGGCGGGCTTTTCGTGGAATGCATCCTGTCCCGCCACGACTCCCGCTTCCAGCCAGGAGAACACGCGGTACCCAACACGCAGCGCCACATGGGTGAACATGTTGCGCAAGGCCTTCGCTTTGTCCACCGGCGTTTGATACGCGAGGCCGCTTTCCATGCTCACGGCGAAGCGTCGCGTGTCCAGCATTTTCACTGATGGGGTAAACGCTTCCCGCGCGTTGAATGCGGCCGCGTTCGCGTCCTTGGTGACGCTGCGTTCCTCGCTGTACAGCGCCGCGCCATCGGGTGTGCTCGCTTCGAGTCGCACGTCGTAGGTGCCATCGGGCACGTCGGCGGCGTTCCACACCACATCGTAGGTACCGGCTTCTCGCCGCCCCTCATCGAGAACGCGCTCCTCGCCCAGGACGCGAATGGACAACTTGACCGCACTGCTGCGGGGTACCGAATAGCTGATCTGCGTCTGTCCACTGAATGGATCGGGTGAGGACGGCGGTATCGCGAAATGCCGCGGTGTTTCCAGCGTGATGAGCACGGCCTCGTGCAGAGAGGAGGGAATGAGCGGGGTGCCGTCGTCCGCGGTCGCATCCCAGCTGGGGAGATCGAATTTCAGGGGAAGATTTCCTTCAAGATCCACCGGACGCGAAAACACCTCGCTGCTCAACACGCGTACCTGCTCGCCCTGCACTTCCACCACAGCCCGCTCGAGCACAACACGCGCGCGCAGCGAAGCGTCGGCGTACAGCTCGGGAATCACCGCCACGCGCACCATGTAGTGGAATCCCGACGGATTGACCGCGAGTTGTTCCTCGGTTTCACCGGCACGCGGGAGGTCCAACACCATGCCACCGTGGAAGGGCACCGTCGTGTTGCCACTGCCTGTGGGGTAGCCACCCTGTTCGGTATCCACCAGCTTGAAAGCGGGTTGCGATTGATGCAAATCAATGGGGCCCCGTCGATACACGATCTCTTCGCCACTCAGACGACGAAGATATTCCACAGCGCAGTCGAGACGGGGCATGCCCAAATCCGCCGGAGCTTTCCGCATTGCGGACTGCACCTCGCGGTCGAACAATTCTCCCCCTCCAATGATACTGTAGCGGGAAATATCCTGTGCGTCAGCATAGCAGGGCCACATCCACAACGCGATGCAGAAGGCGGAGAGGAGAATCGGAAGGCGGTGACGCATCATGAACTGAAATTATTGAGTGACACGGTCCTTGGAGGAAAGCTGCACGCTTTCCACTGTCGCCAGCATGCTGTTGTATTGCTCGAGAAAATGCAGTACACGCGCTTCGCGCTGTCCGGAGGTGATCACATCGGCCAAAGCGCTTTGAATGGGAAATTCCCGCACCTGCTGATCCTCCAGCGGCGTGATGGCTTCCGCCACCTCCTCGGACTGCATTGGTGTGGGATCGCTTGCGCGCTGCGTTCCCGACGGCGCGGGGACATTGCGCACAATGTACACCGGTGTGCTGATTTCACGGACTTGCATCACCGTATCGGCCCGAACAACAGTGACGGTGTCGCGACCGGCCTCCACCATGGCGATGGGGGCATCCTTGCTTGGGACGAGGAACACAAGCAACGCCGCCAGCGTGGCGGTGGCAAGCGACGCGCCGAACAGATGCGCCCAACCGAAGCGGCGGACAGGCGTCTCGTCCGCCTCGCGCATGGGCACGGGCGCGGGATCGGCCGCCTCGCGTTCCGCCTGCAGCTCGTTGATGCGGCGAAGTACCGCGTTGCCCAGGTCGTGCGGGACGGTGGTCTGTTCGCGCAGGGAACGCAGACGCAGCGACAGCATCAGATGCTGGCGCAGCAGTTCGGCGATTTCGGGATTACTGCCGCAGGCATCAAACAGCTCTTTTTCCTCGGCCGGCGTGTTGCCGCCGTGGAGATACCCGCTGATCAATTCGTGGATGCGCTCATTCATTGTCGTTCAATATCGGTTGGAGGAGCGAATGCAATTTTTGTTTTGCGCGATGGATGCGCACTTTCACGTTGGAGACCGTGGCACCGGTCATTTCCGCGATTTCCTTCAAAGAGAATCCTTCAAATTCCGCCAGCAGCAAGGCCTCGCGATGTTCCTGCGACAGTTGCTTGAGCCCCCGTTGCAGATGTTCGGACAGGTCCAGGTGATCCATCGAGAATTCCTGCCTGCCCGGTTCGAAGTCATCCTCGATACGCACGGAGCGGCGGTCACTGCGCTGCCGCGATTTGAGTGAGTTCAGGCATTCGTTGCGCGCAATGCGAAACAGCCAGTTTGGCAGCTTTTCCTGCTCACGGACTGTGTGCAATTGCATGAACGCCTTCACAAACACCTCCTGAAACACATCCTGCGCCGAATCACGATCATTGAGAACGTACAGGCAATATGCCAGAACCCGCCGATCAAACTGGGCGTAGAGTTCGTCAAAGCGCGTTCGCCGTTCGCGTTCTGTCATCAATCAGTGAATGGGGTTGCCGTTGAGCCATGTGTTTGAGCGACCGAGGCAACAATCGGAAGCACCGTGGCAGAGAGACATCGGCCGTATTGCGAAGGTTACAACAATGTACGCAGGAAAGCGCATGTTCCGCCAGAGGACAGATCGTCTAAATGCAGATTTGACCAAGACTTAGGACTGCCCGCCACCGCCCACCGCGGCCGCCGCCGGAATTATCGACGGGGGAGGGGCGTTTTGGTGAAGTGCCGTGGAAACGGCAAATTATTTCATCGAAATTTCACCACCACTCACGCACGCATCCATGTCGAAACAAGCCGAAACCCCAACCACCTTGCGCCGCTGGGCTCCGCTGATCACCATCGCGGGAATCTTGCTCTTTCTCATCATCGTCTTTCTCATTGTTTCGCGCTATCTGATCGATCACCGCGACGACGATGCCACACGCGCGCTGTCCGAGCGTGCCGAAGAAGCGACGCCCTCGACAACCGTGCGCTTCCGCGACGACGCGGCGCTGGACATTCTGGGCGCGGACGGCAATCCCAAGGCCACGATACGCGTGGAAATTGCGGAAACCGAGGACAGCCGCACGCAGGGTCTCATGGGGCGTACGCGCATGGACGAGACGCAGGGCATGCTGTTCATTTTCGATAACGAGGAGTACCGATCCTTCTGGATGGCCAACACGCCGCTGCCGCTCGATATTATTTTCGTGAACGCGAAACGCGCCATCGTGACCATTCAGCGCAATACCGTGCCGTATTCGCAGGAATCCGTTCCTTCGACCGCGCCGGCACAATATGTGGTGGAAGTAAACGCTGGCTTCTCCGACAGGCATGGTCTGCTCGTGGGTGATACCATCGAATGGCGGAGGAGTGCGCAATGAGGCCACGACTGCCCCTGGACAGTGGGAAATAGGAGAGCGATCATGCCTCGAAGTATGGCGATCATCATCGCGTTGGTCGTGCTTGTGGCGGCCATCACCGCCGCGCTCGCGTGGTTGGACACGCCAACGGTTACAAGCAGCACAGACGGACCCATGGTGTGCGCTGATGACTCGGTGTCCGGTATCACCTCCATGTTCGAACGCGTGGCCGAGGACGCCGCGTTGCAGCGGCTGGATCGATCGCCGGTCATGCTGCACGATCTGGCGGGCGAGCGCTTCACCGTGTTGGTGTTCTGCGCATACTCCTGCCCCTGCTCCGATGGCTATGTGGATCGATTGCGCGCGTTGCGGGGCGCCTATGAGTCGCGCGGGGTGGAATTCGCGGCCATTCATTCCAGCGCCGACGAGGATATCGAAGGTATGCGCCGTTACATCGAGCGCAAGCGCTATCCTTTGCCCGTGTACCGGGACGAACTGGGGGCGGTGGCCGATGCCCTCGGCGCGTTGGTCACTCCGGAGGTGTTTCTTTTCGATGCGCAATGGCGCCTGCACTATCACGGGCGCATCGATGACGATAAAGGCGGTACCCACGTGACGCATCGCTCGCTGGCGAACGCCCTCGACACGCTGCTCGCCGGTGGGTCGCTGCGGGTGCGGGAGCATTCCGCCCTGGGTTGCGCCATCGTGCGCGCGCAATGAGGCCGTACCGGCGGGTGTGGCCTTCGCGAGGTTGACGCCATCGCTGGCCGGGGGATTTCCATGGCGCGGAAGCGCGGGGGATCGTAGATTGTGTGTTATTCTTCATTGATTCGAAAAAACGCCATGAATACAGCATTTCCACTTCGACTACGCCATCTCACCCAGGTGATAGTGCTACTGTGCCTGACAACTCCGCTTCTTGCACAGCAGCTCCCTCGCAATGTCATTGTCATGATCGGCGACGGGATGGGAGTGTCGCAGTTGTCGGCTCATCATCTGTCGGATGAGAACTCCGTGTTCGGGCGATTTCCCGTGGCCGGGTTTTCCATGACGCAGTCGGCCTCGCATTTTGTGACGGAATCGGCGGCCGGAGGCACAGCCCTCGCCACCGGGTACCGCACGCGCAACGACGTGATAGCGCTGAGCCCCGACGGCGACACACTGCGCACACTGCTGGAATTCGCCCGGGCGCAGGGCAAGGCCATCGGAGTGATCGCCACCAGCTCGGTCACACACGCCACTCCCGCGTCCTTTCTCGCGCATTCCACGTCGCGGAAGCTGGAATTCGACATCGCCACCCAGATCGCGGAATCCGGAGCGGATGTGATCATCGGAGGAGGGAAGAAATGGTTTTTGCCCGAGGGTGCCGGGGGCGCGCGTGCAGACAAACGTAATTTGCTCGAAGAAATGCGCGGCCGTGGTTACGCCGTACTCACGCAGTTGCGTCCTGAGCGGCATGGCGCATCGCGTTTTATCTGGCTCGCGGCCGATGATGCGTTGCCTCCCGCCACGCAGCGGCATCTCCCCGCTTCGATGACGCTGCGCGTGGCCACGGAACATCTCAAGCAACATCCCAACGGATTTGTGCTGATGGTGGAGGGTTCCCAGATCGATTGGGCGGGACATGACAATGATTTCGAGCGCTTGCGTGCGGAAATGTTCGATTTCAACGACGCGGTACGCACGGCCCTGGAGTTTGCCGAAGCCGATGGTCAGACCACCGTGGTGGTCACCGCCGACCATGAAACAGGCGGACTTGCGCTTATGGGTGGCAACGCCGATGGTACAAACATCACGCCGGCGTGGGTGCACAAGGAGCATACCGGCTCCATGGTGCCCATTCTGGCTTTCGGGCCGGGCAGTGCTCGTTTCGGCGGCATTCATCGCAACGATGAGCTGGGTCGGCTGTTTTTTTCGCTCATTGGCGAAACGGAATTCGCCCCCATCGAGCGCTGAGGCGTCGGCACGGCCGAGCACGCCTGCGGAAAGGAGTGTGATGGAATGAACGAGGTCGCTTTCTCTGTCGCACCGTTTTCCTGGGCGATACTCGCGATTACCGTGGTGACGAGCGCGCTCGCCCTGCGCTCGCGTTCGCTGGAAGATGCGCTGCTGCTGTATCCCAGGGACATTGCGCGGCGCGGGCAGTGGTATCGGCTCTTCACCTATGGCTTGGTTCACGCCGACGTGCTGCATTTGCTTTTCAACATGATCGCGCTGTACTCGATAACCTTCGTGCTCGAGCAGGTGATGGGCACGGCCCGCTACGCGGCACTGTACTGCGGCAGCATGGTGCTGTCGGCGCTGATTCCCGCCTGGCGGCATCGCGCGAACGAACGATATAGCGCTCTCGGGGCGTCGGGAGCGGTTTCGGCATTGTTTCTTTCGGGCATGTTGTATTTCCCCACCGCCAAGGTGGGGCTGCTCTTTCTCCCCATCCCGCTGCCCTGGCCCTTGTTCGCGGTGCTATTCATCGCGGTGAGTATCGTGGGAAGCAGGAGGAATTGGGGAAATATCGGCCATGACATTCACCTTTACGGGGCGCTGGCCGGCTTGCTGCTCACCGTCCTGCTCGACCCGCGATCCCTGGAGATTTTCCTGCACGAACTTTTCGGCTGATGCCACATCTTGCCGGGTACGCCCTGCCCGCGCCGACACCTCTTCACGCAACCGCCGCATGGCGGCGTGAATTTCTGTAACCGACCGTACCGCTTGGTGTCTATAGGTTTGGAATCGCGCGGTGCGAAAACAACAAGCGCTACGCAACAGCAACGCGATCCATGTCCGCGGACTACAGCCGTCATACCGACCAGCAGCTCTTCGAGGCGTTCAAGCTGAACGGCAAGGAGAGGGACGCCGCGTTTCGCGAGTTGTTCTCGCGGTACGAACGAAAGGTCTACGTCTTCGCGCTGCGCATGACCGGCAATCCCGACGATGCCGCCGACATTTTTCAGGAAACGTTTACGCGTTTTTATCGTCAAACGCAGAAGGAGGAGGCGGTAAGCAATGTTCTGGCCTATCTCCTCACCAGCGCGCGGAACATTTTTCTCAACACGCGTCGTGGCGCTGTGCACTGGTCGCCCTTCGATGAAGAGGTCATCGCATCGCAGGTGCCACTGTACGAACGCACCGAAATGCTGAACATGATAAGTTCCGCGCTGGAATTGCTCGAACCCGCTTACCGTGAGGCCTTCGTGCTGCGATTTTACGAAGGCCTGTCGTACAAAGACATCGCCGACATCACCGGCGATTCCGTTTCTGCGCTCAAGGTGCGCGTGATGCGCGCCAAGGACCAAATCCGAACCATTTTGTCGCCGTACATCGACGACCTGATCCGATAACACTGTTGCATTCATATAGTATCACCCATGACGCAGTCGGAATTACTTCACCGCTTGTTTGACGAAGGGCTCAGCGAACCGCTGGAGCATGCGCTCTTCGCCCGCATGGCAACGGACCCGGAACTGCGACGACAATTCGCCGAGCACCTCAAGCTGCACTCCATGATCCAGGAGGATGTGGGGAGCATCACCACGCCGGCTCATGTTTCCGAGGAATTGTTCCGCAATCTGGGTCTCACACCGGAGCCGACTGCTGTGGCCGAGACCTCCGGGCAGTGGTCGACCCGCGTCCGCAACACCGCCGCCGCCGGGTTGCTCCTGCTGCAACGCTATCGCACCTATATCGCAACGGCGGTAGTATCGGCCGCGGTAACGGCATTGCTCCTTGTGGCCACGGGCGAACGAGAGGCGCGCAATGACAACGCACCTGGCAACGAGGCGTCGCCGACGAACATACAGCAGGAAAGCGTCGCGGCAGCGGCAGTCGACAAAGCATCCACCAACATGCGGAACCGGGAGGTTGAAAAGACATCCGTCCGCGCGCAAACATCTTCGATGCGGGCTGCTTCGGGAGACGCGCGCGCAACGACCTCCGTCGCCACCATCGTGCCACCGGCGCACTCCGGCGTTGCCGCGTGGACGATCGATGCCGAAGCGTCGCAGCCGACGCCACCTTCGATCGCGTCCATGCCGCATCTTGATCCGTCGACGGTGCGACCGGCCAGTTTGGGGGTGGGGGAGTCGCAGCCGATCTCGATGGAACGCACGGCCGCCAACGTCCTCGCACGTCCCGTCACCGTTGCGGAGGCCCCTCCAGCCGAGGCGGCACCCCTCAGCGGCATCCACTCCTTCTTTATCCCCGCGCCCCGCACCTCGCTGCTCACGAATCTCGTGGTGGAATTGCGCAAGCTGTACGGACAGTCCTTCCCCGACGTGAACATGCAGCACAATTCGCACAAGGTGTTCGAGAACATGGCCATCAGCACGGTGTACAAGGTGACCGAACATCACGCGGTAGGTGTGGAATACGGACGAGAGAATTTCGGACAGGAGTATCTGCGTACACGGCAGACGCCCTCCATACGACTGGCGGATCTCTCCATCATGGACGTCACGCCTGTACCTCGCGAGATGACGGTGGCGCTGACCCGGGACAACAGAATGCTTGATGTCGTGGGCGCGGTGTGGAAGCTGTCGTTGCCGGAGTACGGCATGTTCGGCATGGTGTATCCCTTCATGCGCACCTTCGTGGGCGCCACCAAGGTTGGTCCGCTGGGTAAGGTGCGTGTCGGTCTGGAAATGTTTCCCTCGAACAATTCGATGCTCAACGTTGGTATCGAGGGTGGCATGCTACGCTACTCGGTGGAGAACGCCGCGTACTACACATCCAAGGTGAACCTCACCTTCGGTGTCGCTGTCGGTTTCTAAGGAGACAACGATGAAAGCACTGTCGATCGCTGTCGTGATGCTGTTGCTGCAGGCCTGCTCGGATGCGGCAACCTCGCCGGATGAGCCCACGCCCGTGCGCCCGCTCACAGCGGAGGAAACGCGTGTGGTGCAGTCCACGGCGGAATTCGGCTGGAAGCTCTTTTCCACCATCGCCGCTTCCCAGCCCACGAACAACGTGGTGCTCTCGCCGCTCAGCGTCAGCATGGCGCTTGGCATGGCGCTGAATGGCGCCGAGGGCGAAACCTGGACGCAGATGCATCGCACGCTCGCCCTCGCCGGTGCCGATCAGGCGGCGGTGAATGCGGGCTATCGCGGATTGATCGACGTGCTGGGCGGTATGGATCCGCGTGTGACCACCAACATCGCGAATTCCGTGTGGGCGCGTCAGGGCTTTCCGGTGCTTCCCACCTTTCTTGATACGGTGCGCATGTTTTTCGATGCGGAAGCGCGTACGCTGGATTTTTCGCAAGATGATGCCGCCGATATCATCAATGCCTGGGTGAAGGATAAGACCGCTGGCCGCATACCCGGCATCGTGACCTCGCCCATTCCGGATGATGTGGTCATGTATCTGATCAACGCGGTGTATTTCAAAGGCCGTTGGACGCACCGCTTCGACAAAGCCCAGACGCGCGACGCGGCGTTCACGGATATCAACAGTGCGATCCGCAGCGTCCCGATGATGTCCACCCGTGCCACGGTGCCCTTCCTGTATACCGACCGCGTGGTGATGGCCGATTTGCCCTTCGGCTGGGATCGCTACCGCATGGCCATCATCGTGCCGCGCAACAATGAGGAATTGCGCACGCTGGAAGCCACGCTGAATGCCGAGCGTTTCCGCACAGAGTATCTCGCGAAAGCCATACCGACCGAGGCGGTGATTGAAGTCCCTCGATTCACGCTCGAATGCGAATTCTCCCTCAATGATGCGCTGAAGGCGCTGGGCATGCCGCGCGCCTTTCTCCCCATGCAGGCCGAATTCACGCGCATCAATCCCGACGGCGGCTTGTTCATCAGCACTGTCAAGCATAAAACCTTTCTCGCGGTGGACGAGGACGGTGCCGAAGCGGCGGCCGCCACATCGGTCGAGGTCGGCGTCACCTCCGTGCCTCCCACACTGCGCGCCGACAGGCCATTTCTCTTTGTCATCCACGAGGTGAACACCGGCTCGTTGCTCTTCATCGGGCGGGTGGCCTCCATTCCGTAAAAGCTACAGTCTCCCGGCGAACACACACAACCATGACGGCGCGGCAGTAATGTCGCGCCGTCGTGGTTATTACCCGGAGGTATCGCGTTGGCGCATTCGCCACAACGCTGATGGAATGGGAGGTGTATCCTTGCGCGAGGCGGGAGTCCACGCGCTGGAGCACTACCGTGGCAGCAGGTCGAGCCCGCGCAAAAAACTTACGATGCGCTCTATCAGCACGTCGCGTGCTTCCAGATGGGGTACGTGACCGCAGCCCTCGATCCAGAACACCTCCTGCGCACCCGCGACGCGTCCGGCGATGGCGTCCACCTGGGCGCGGCTGCCGTAGTTGTCCTCGTCGCCTTGCACAACCAGCACGGGGGTGGTGATGCGAGGCAGCAGGTCGAGCATATGCCATTCCTCGCTGTTCGGAGCAAGCCAGGTATCGGCCCAGGCCGAGAATACGCTGTCAGTTTTATCGCCGTGATAGCGCGCAAGACGAGTGCGGAGATCCGTGGTGTCATACAGGATGCGTGCATCCCGAATGCCCTGCACGGTGCGTTCCTCTATGAGCACGTGTGCGGCCATGGAAATCACGGCGACGGGATTCGTCGGAAAAGCCGCCGCGTGCCATAGCGCGATGGTCGCGCCATCGCTGTGTCCGAGCAGGATGGGACGATGAATGCCGAGTTCCTCGAGCAACGCGGGCAGCATGACCTCGGCTTCTTCCTTGTAAAACTCCATGCTGCGTGCGTGCTTCATCACCGACGATTGGCCGTGTCCCACGCGGTCGTACACCACGCCGTCGCAGCCGGTGGCTTCGCACACGGCGCGCGGAAAGTGCTTCCATTGCGCGACACTGCCCAGCGCTTCGTGGAGAAAAACCAGAGTGGGAGCGCTCTCCATGGGATCGGCGGAGGCATGGCTCAGGATTTTCACATACACGGAGTGACCGTGCAATGAGAGATGCATGCTGCGTTCGATCATGAGATCAGAAATTCAGTGAAACAACCAGTTTCGGATCACGGCATCGCGGGCATACCCATGGCCGCCCACTCCTCGCGCGAGGGTCCGTAAATACCGGGCACGGGCAAGCCCGCCTGGCGCATGAGCACGGTGAGCTGCGCGCGATGGTGTACCTGGTGAATGATGAGAACGGAAAGCGTCTTCGCGTTGCTCCATTGCTGCCCATACATGTCGCAGGTCTCCGCCAGGGAGGCGTCGGTCCAGTGCTCGCGCATCGCCGCTTCGAGCGAATCGGCCGAGGTGGCATAACCGGCCAGAATGTCCGCCGCCGCCTCGGGTGCGGGAGCTTCGGCAATGGGACCGGTGAGGGCGAGGCCGGTGCGCGTCATCATTTCGGGTATGGAGGTCACGATATGCCATGCGAGGGTGCGGATGTCCCGTCCCTCGGGAGTGACGCGCTGTGCGAGCGAATGATCCGTCAGCGTGGCAAATATGCGCTGTGTGGATTGGTTTTCGTAGGCCCAGGTTTGGAAAAATTCTTCAAGGCTGTGGAACATGATACCCTCGCGATGGATGAAGAATGGTGGTACGGTGTTTGGCGAAAACGGAGAAAAACGGAAAATCGCGGGAACGCCCGCGATTTTCCGCCCATGTCGGGGATGGACTCAGCGCACAATGACGAAGCGTCGCAGCGTGCTCTCGGTGTTGAAACTGACCTGCAAAAAATGCATGCCTTCGGACAGGGAAGAGAGCTGCAGACGCAGAGCGTTGCCGCCGGCACTGATGCGATGCGTGCTGTGATACTCCACGCGTCCGAGCAGATCAAGGATGCGAAGCTCCGCAATGCCGCTCGCCTGGCTCTCGATATCCACGCGCAATTGCTCGCGCGCGGGCGTCGGATGCAGGCCGCGAATGCGCCAGCTCGTGGGTTCGGGCAGCGGCGTCACGGCAACAGTGGCATCCACATCAATCTCGAAACTCTGCTGATGCATGCCCACGGTATTCGTTGCCCGCAACAGTACCACATGCATGCCGATGTTGGCGTCGGTCGGCGTCCAGGAAATGCGTCCGCTGGAGGCGTCGATGGTCAGACCGGTCGGAGCGGCATCGAGCGCGAAGGTGGGCGAGGGACGGGCTTCCGCTTGCACGTCGAGTGTGAAGGGCTTGTTGGGTGCGATGCGCTGCCGCGGTATGGCCGCGATGATGGGGATGGTCGACACGTCGATGGTGAATGCCTGCTCGTCGTTGCCGGCGGCGTTGCTCGCACGGATGCGCACAGCGTTGGGGCCCGCCTGTGCGCGCGTCGGCGTCCACGCGATGGTGCCGCGTCCGGGTTCGAGCAACATGCCGGTGGGACCTTCGAGCAAGCTGTAGCTGGGCGGCGGTGTGCCGCTCGAACGCAGCTGATACGAGTAGGGTTTGGTAGCTGTGGCAGTGGTGACGGGCGTGGACGTGATCTTCGGCTCGGTGGCGGCGCCCTGCACGACGATGGTGAAGGTCTGCGTGTCGCTGCCCGAAGTATTGACCGCGAGAACCTCCACGTTCTGATTGCCTTCCTGACCAACGGCGGGTGTCCAGGCGATTTCACCACTGCCGGCATCGATGGACATATCACTCGGGGCTTGCGTGAGCGTGTAGGTCGGGGCGGGCGTTCCCCAGGCCACCACACGATACGTATACAGTTCGTTCACCCGTGCCGTGGTACGCGGGAGGGAGGTGATTTGAGGTGCATTGCCGCCGAGACAGAGGAATGCGGTACCGGTGGTCGCATCCACCAGACAGTTCAGCGTATCCGTCGAGGCGCCGTAGCGCATCAGCCAGTACTTGCCGGCGGGGATGTAGGAGTTCTGCACGGGATTGTTCATCGCCAGCGCCATCAGAACCTTGGCGTCGCCATGCTGCTGGAGAAAGGTGCCGGCCCCGCCATCCTTGGAACCCTGCAAGGCCTGCGGCGAGTCCACCCAGGGCTCGTCCAGCGCCGTGCTTCCAAGCGCCACGGGAATGTTGCTGGTCAAGGTGTCCAGGGCGAGTTTGACGGACTGATAGCCCACGAGCGGGAGCTTCACTCCCACATACCATGCGGCGCTGCCAAGACCGGGCGAGTGAAAGCGGTACACCCACCCCGTGGCCTTGCCGTTGGAAAGATCCATGTCGAGGCGGATGCCCTGATACTCCAGTGCGTAAAACATCGCGTGCGTCACCACGGCATCCTGGGCGAAGTCCGCTTGGGCGCGCGTTTGTACGGAGGGTAGCACTTCCTTTACGGTGATTTGCTCGAGCAACTGT
The DNA here is from genome assembly GCA_035914695.1 of Bacteroidota bacterium. Classification (GTDB taxonomy): domain Bacteria; phylum Bacteroidota; class Ignavibacteria; order SZUA-365; family SZUA-365; genus JAOSJT01. The sequence continues at coordinate 26,514 of JAMIQH010000209.1, forward strand.
GCCGAAGCGCTCGTCGTCAAGGCCAGGAACAACAACATGGAAAGAAAACGATACATGGCGATCTCCGATGTCTGGCGTTGAAATTGATCCATCCCGATAAATGTACGAAGATCAGGGGAGAATGGAAGCACACGTGTTGCCGTCAGGGTGTGGGTGCTCAACGGCGCCAGGTCGTGCCGAGGGGATACATTCGGCTGTTGCTTCTGCATGGCTGGGGAACAATATTACAGGTTGTGGCGTGGGCGGATATTTGCCCCTCTTTCCACAATCCGGAGGTTGCCGTGAATATTCGCACTCATCTTATCCTGCTCGTGCTGATTCTGTCCGCCGCTCCCGCGTTTGCGCAGCGGGAATACATCGAAAACACCATTGGTTTCGGACCCCGCGTGGGTTGGTACTCCAGCAACGATGCGGAAGAGGGCGCCTGGCATTTCGGCGCCATGGCACGTCTGCGCGTGGGCAAGAATGTCGGTCTCGAAGCCACGTTGGATTATCGTGCCAGCGAGCGCTTCTCGGCCGGACGCATCGACACGCGCAACTACAATGCCGATGTGGCCTATCTGCCATTGACTGCTTCGTTGATGATTTTCATCCCGGTCGGCTCCAACTTCACGCCGTATGGTGTGGCGGGTCTGGGTTGGTATTACACACTGGTGGACTACGATATTCTGGCCTCGACCATTCCGGATTTGCGGGATCGTTTCGAGGACGACAATTCCTTTGTTCCCGGTTACCACTTCGGTCTCGGCCTTGAAATTACCTTCGGCAGCCATTTCGCCCTGCATGGCGATTTTCGCTACCTGTTTCTCGACACCGAAATCAACAGCGTGCGCGACGTACTCTCGGCCGATATCGACACGAAGAACAGCGATGGCATTGTACTGAGCGCGGGCTTCATGGTGTATCTCTGATCGGACATTCTCACACAGGTGCATGGACATGCAACACCGCATTATCATCGCTTCGCTGATCATACTTTTCGCCGTCGTTCCATCCTGCGAAGCCCAGCCGAAGCCCGCGATTCCCTTGGTTGTGGAAGGCGGACCCACTTGGAATTTCGGCGATGTGACGCACAAGGAAAAGCGTGAGCACACCTTCGTTCTGCGCAATATCAGCAGCGACACCGTGCGCATCTCCAGCGTTAAGCCGGCCTGCGGCTGCACGGCGGTCATGGTGTCGGGCAGCACGCTGGCGCCCGACGGCACCGCTTTGGTGTCGGTGAATTTCGTTGCTCCCCGCACAAGCAACGGCAAGCAGAGTAAAAGCGTGTCGGTGTATATCCAGGGCATGCCGGGGCCGGTGGCCGTGCTGCGCGTGGAAGCGGATGTGCGTTCGGCATTCAGTACTCCATCCGAACCCCTCGATGTCGGAGCGTTGCGTGTGAACAAGCCCGTGGAAACCACGGTCGTTCTCGAAAATCGCAGCGCGGAAGAGCAGACCATCGACTACACACAGAGCGCTCTGGCGGTGGAGTATCGTGGACTCGACGGCAGTGCGCCTCCCGAGGTGCGTCCTCTCGACGATGTGGAATTCGATCCCAAGAAATTCGTGCTGGCCGCGGGCGAGCGCCGCGAGGTACGGGTGCGCTTCACCCCACGCATCGCTGGCAAGCTCATGGGTGCTGTGGTATTTTATGCGTTGGATGAAACACGGCAAGTGGAATTCGCTGGAAGCATCGCTCCACGGTAACATTGCCGCATCCACCGCTCACGAATGCGTGCAACGATAGACTTATAGCAACAGCGCTCAGCAGGTCCAGGCATGTCCCTGAAGGAAAAACTTCGATCCCAGCTCGCGGTGAAAATCTACATCGCCGCATCCAGCGCGTTCATCCTGCTTTTCATACTCGATGCCTGGGTGATGCCCGCTATTGTTCACTCACGCGCGGAAATCGCCATACCCGATGTGCGCGGGAAAAACATCGCCGATGCCTTGCGCATCCTCAGCAACGCCGATCTCACACCCGTCGTCACCGACACCGTGGCGCATGAGCGCATTCGCGTCGACCATGTCGTGTTCCAGAATCCTCCAGGAAAAACCATCGTGCGAGAAGGACGCAACGTGTACCTCACGGTGAGCGGGGGCGAGGAACGCATCGTCATGCCCAATCTGCGCGGACGCTCGCTGCGCGATGCCCGCATCACGTTGGAATTGGCGAATCTGAAAGTGGGCAACATCGCCTACGAAAGCAGCGAACTCCCGCCCGAAACCGTGACGGGTCAGAGCATTCCTCCCGGTAAAACCGTGCGCAAGAACAGCAGCATCGGCATCACCGTCAGTGGTGGCGCGAGCACGGAAATGGAAGTGCCGGATGTGGTGAATCTGAGCCTCGATCAGGCACAGCAATTGCTGATTCAAAGCGGCCTGCGCCCCGGGGCGGTGAATTACCGGCAAAGCAACACGCTGATGCCGAACACTGTGATCGCGCAATCTCCCGCCGCGGGGACGGTGGTCGCTCCCAACACCGCCATCGATCTCACCGTCGTGCATTGACATGACCATTCACGATATGATGCAGCAGGTCGCGCTGCTCTCCTATGGCACCTACAAGCGCGATGGCGATGTGAGCCGCATCGAAATCCGCACGCCCGGAGACCGTACCCAGGTGCTGTACGGTCGCGTGCAGCGGATGGCCGACGAGGATGTCGGCGTGCTCTACACCTTTGTCGGCCGCATCAACGACGCTATCGACACGCGCGCCCTTCTCGAATTGAACGCCGCGCTGCGCCATGCGCGCGTCGCTCTGCTGCACGGTGAGGACATTTTCCTGCTCGCCCTGTTCGACCTGGTCCGCACCTCCATCAACGAATGCGCGCCGATACTGCAGGAGCTGGCCGCCGTGGCCGACGACCTGGAGCATCGATGGTATTCGGTGGATAACGGGTGATCACTGCACAGTGATCAGTGAAGGGTGAAAGGTGAAGGGGAGGTTCAGGGGGAGGAGGAACGCGGTCTCTCGATTCCGGAGGACGCACTCACGCGCCGGCAACGCAAATCAGCGTCGGGAATACGGTGTTTCCAACTCCTCCTTACTCAGCGTTCGCTCATTGCTCTCCTTTCGTGTTGTCGCCAAGCAGCCACTCCGCTTCGAGACGCAATGGCTGAACGATGGCGAAGCCCTCGCCATGCGTGCCGCCCGCGAGAAAGCCGAGGCGCCGTGAGCGCCCGATCAACGCGTCGAGAAATTCGGGAGAGCTGATGTAGGTTCCGGGTCCGTCCGCAGCGGTGCCAGTGTGAAACTGTGTGCCATAGGCGCGGATGGCTTCAAGTTTTCGGTCGAACACCTCCGAAATGTCGATGATGAATGTGGGCTCGAAGTCCTGCGTCAGCATGTAGTGGTACACCGCAGGTGGGCGCCAGGCGT
>JAMIQH010000210.1:0-2481 GCA_035914695.1 Bacteroidota bacterium
GTGATGATTTCACCGTTCGCGTACAGCCCAACGAAGTATCGGTATTGGGGGCAGTATTGAACATCGGCATCGGCTGCAGCGGGGCTATCGGCGGCAACGGGGCCATGGATGTGCGATTGCGTCTCTGGACTCTTGCCGGAGCAATGGTGGCGGAGTGGGAGCGGCAGGTGTACGGAGATGGTGGGCACACCGTGATGCTGCGTTTGCCTGCGCTCCCGGTGGGCCTCTATTTGCTATCCGCGCACAGCGCTGCGGGCAGCGGCGTGGAGCATGTTCTGCTTCGTTGAAATCGCTATCCAGAGATCACGAAGCACGTTTTCTCCCATGAACATGCTATCTTGCGGCAACCGCCTTGGAGGGTGTTGCATGAGTTCCTTTCCTGACAAACGCGAAATCGTTCGTGACTGGCTGCCGCGCTATACCGGCATGCGGCTCGAGGATTTCGGACCCTGGGTGCTACTCACGAATTTTCAAAGCCATGTGAACGCCTTCGCCGCGATGCATGACATGCCGCTGCGCGGTGTGGGCGGACCCATGACCTCGGCGAGCAGCGGCGACGGCCTTTCCATCGTCAACTACGGCATGGGCAGCCCGAACGCGGCCACCATCATGGATTTACTGCTCGCCATCGAACCACAAGGAGTGCTGTTTCTGGGGAAATGTGGTGGATTGAAAAAATCCACCAGCGTCGGGCATTTCATTCTACCCACCGCCGCTATACGCGGCGAAGGTACGGGCAATGCGTGGATGCCGCCCGAGGTGCCGGCGCTTCCCTCCTTCAAATTGCATCAGTACGCCGCCAATGTGATCACCGACCGCGGACTTGAATACCGCACCGGACCCATTTACACAACCAATCGACGGGTGTGGGAATGGGACGAGAAATTCCGCAGCTATCTGCGTGATGTGCGCGCCGTGGGAATCGACATGGAAACCGCCACCATTTTCCTCGTCGGCCACGCCAACCGTATCCCGCGCGGAGCGTTGCTGCTGGTGTCCGATGTGCCCATGACGCCCGACGGTGTAAAAACCGAGGAATCCGACCGCGAAGTGAATCAGCGCTACACCGAATTGCATGTGGAATTGGGCGTGGAAACCCTGCGCCAGGTGCGCGATTCGGGCGGACGCATCAAGCATTTTCACTTCGAGGACGAAGCGTGACCTTCCCGTATCCTTCGAATACACAGGAGCATGACCTTCATGATGTCCTTGCACTCACGCAGTATCCTTGCCCTGTTCTGCGGCTGCATGCTTTTCCTCGCCTGCGGCAAGCAGCAGGGCAACACAGCAACGGAGGGCGCATCTTCCGTGTCTGAATCCTTCATCACCCAGACCATCGATTCCCTGCTTGCACAGCACGGCGAGGCGCTACGCGCACGCATCGAACGCGGCGTGCGCCAGGTGGCCGAGCGCTGGCGCGAAAGCGATGGCACGAACGAGGAATTCTCCTTGTTCTGCCGCGAACATTTCATCGCCGATCAAAGCGAACTCGATGCCACCTTTGCACGTTTCGAGCACAATCTCATGCTCATCAACGGCTATCTCACCGAACTCCGCCGCGATCTGAGCATTCCGCTGCAACTTGATGCCGGGCCCATGCTCGCCATCGATTACCGCTTCGGTGAATTCGCACCGGAGGTGCATGCGACGGATGACTTCTTCGGCACGAAAATCGCCTTCGTGGCCTTGCTCAATTTCCCTCTCAGCACCTTGCAGCAGCGCCTGGACAATGGGGCGCAGTGGACCCGCCGGCAATGGGCCGAGGCGCGCCTGGTGCAGCGCTTTTCGTCCCGCGTCCCCGCCGACGCGCAGCAGCAGGCCACCACGGCCTACACCACCGCCGACAACTACATCAGCAGCTACAACATTCACATGGGACACCTGCTGAATGCGAAAGGCGAGCGTCTCTTTCCCGCTGATTTGGTGCTGATTTCGCATTGGGGATTGCGCGATGAACTCAAGGCGCAGTACGACAACGAGGGCGGACTGGAACGGCAACGGATGATTGTGCGCGTGATGGATCGCATTGTGAAGCAGGAAATCCCCGCGCAAGTCATAGACAATCCCGCGGTGGACTGGCGGGTGGAAGACAACACTGTTGCTCCGTCCGGCGCCGTTGCCAAGGACTTTCGCGCGGCGGAGCGCGAAGCCGACACACGTTACGCCATGTGGCTCAAGACCTTCAAGGGTGAGCAAGCCATCGATCCCCATGTGAAGGACAATCCGACGCACATCGCCCGCCGCTTCAACAGCGACCGCGAAATTCCCGAGGAAACCGTCGAGCAGTTGCTCACCTCCATCTTGACCGCGCCGCAGATCAAGCGTGTCGCACAACTCATCCGTACGCGTCTCGGCCGCGAACTCGAGCCCTTCGATATTTGGTACACCGGCTTCAAATCGCGTCCGCCGGTGAGCGAGCAGGAACTCGACAAACTGCTTTCCCGCAAATACCCCAATGTACAGGCCTTCGAGCGCGACATC
>JAMIQH010000211.1:0-16288 GCA_035914695.1 Bacteroidota bacterium
CGGGCGTCGCCGGTACTGCTTTTTCGTCGAAGTTTTCGAAGATACATGGTGCAATCTACCCCCTCCCGAACGCCGGAATCAAGGGGGGATTTTTCCACTACATCGACTTTACCCCTGTCAACATTGATTCAAAGCCATATGGGCCTCTTTCATCCCGAAAACACCCGAAAATATTTTTTAGGTGTCGAAGTTGGGCTAAAACACTCCCTCGCGTCTTCGCGCCTTCGCGTGAGCGAACTCCCTCGCGCCTTCGCGTGAGCGAATTGTCCCGCGCGCATCCATTTGCGATTGTCGGCAGAAGACGCGAGATTACCCCCAACAATATCCGAAACGTACGAGCACAGGTGGAAGCATGAGTAGGAGAGGCAGGTGGGACGAAGTCGCGATCACCCGCTGTGTGCTGTTCTTGATGCTGACAGCGTTCGTGGCGGGTGCATGCAGCGATCCACAAGCCCCGATCATCACGCCACCACAACCACATGTGCAGCAGGACACGACGAGTCACGAAGTCGAGTGGACCGTGTACAGGTTCGGTCCCGGCCTTCCCTCCAGCACCCTGAATGATATCATCGCCTTCGCCCCGAACGATGTCTGGGCCGTCGGTTATTTCTATGATAACGCACCGGACTCCACAGGCCGCTGGGGTAAACCCTACAATGCGCTACACTGGAACGGTTCGGTATGGGAGAAGTTGAGGATCATCGGAGGTGGCTGCAATCGAGGACTGCTTGGTGTCAGCCACCTCTGGTCGATCGCGGGCGAGAGGGATAATTTTCTGGTCTGCAGCTCATCGGGCGCTGCCGCGCTGTTCAACGGCAAGGACTTTGTTCCGCTGTGTATGAAGGTTGACTCGGCAGTCACGTGGGGGGCGGCATCGGAAGACATGTTCTATGTAAGCGATAGGGAATGGTACGTTGTCGGAAATAATCTCGGTAAAGGCGAGGTAACGCTCGGGCAACCGCCACACTATACACGTATAGCGCATATCGACGTATTGCCTATCAACAAGGTTGCCAGCGATGGACGCGGCAATGTGTGGGCCTGCGGTTTCGACTATCAGGGTCATGCCAGCTTCATGCGGATTACCAGAGAGCATGAAGTGATCGATTTACGAAAGGACTTCAAATATGAAGGAATGTACAGATTTGAAGGTCTAAGTGCGCTTTGGATTAGCAAGGATAGTCTCTACGGAGCATTCGGGTCGGCTCTGTATATTCAAGCGCTGTATGACAGCTCGCACTTTCGATTCATCAGTCCGGTTGGAATAGATCCCAGCAATGCGGTGAAATGGCGCATTGATGGCACGGCCGACAATGATGTGTTCATGGTAGGAAGCTTTGCCTCGGTGGTGCATTACAACGGAAAAAGCTTGCACTATTATCCGGACATCTACAACAGTGTAGGCGATGGTAATATTTACGGCGTTGACGTACGTAAAGATTATGTTTACGTATGCGGTATCAGCGGAAGCACGCATGCCTTCGTGGCAATAGGCAAGCGAAGGAAGTAACCGACCAACGAAGCGGTGCGATCCGTCGATGGCGGGTGAAACGTCAAGCGTGAATCGTTAATCGTGAATCGGGGACCTGGTCCGAGCGCTTCGATCGGTATCGACCTCCGTGATTACGGACTCTTCACTCTTTACTCGAAACTCGCTGAATGGCACAGTCCATCGCATTCATCGTGATCGTGAAGAGTGAAGAAAAGAGCAACGCATGGATTCCGGATCGAGAGCCCGGCCGACCCGCAGCGACATCGCCCCCGCCTAAAACACTCCCTCGCGTCTTCGCGCCTTCGCGTGAGCGAATTCCCTCGCGTCTTCGCGCCTTCGCGTGAGCGAATTCTCCCGCGTCTTCGCGTGAGCGAATTCTCCCGCGCGCATCCATTTGCGATTGTCGGCCGATTCAGCCTTTCGGCCCGATCATCGCTATTCGCCCCGAAGGTGTTTCGCTTACCGGAAGTTTCGCTATTTTACAGTGCTGATTTGCCATCAGTGCACATCGCGGTTCGTTCCCACCCCTCATCAGCAACGAGGTACGTCGATGGTTTTTGAGACACGTATGCGGCGTGTGTGGCAGTGCGCAACTGTCGCCTCGCTGGCACTTATGCTATTACTCGCACATTCACCGATGAGCACGGCGCAGGCGCCGCGATCCATCGAGTCGACCATGCTGTTCACCGCACCGACGCAGCAGTCGTTCGCCAAACTCCCGGCCATCGAGTCGCCCTCGGTACTCACCGTGGCGCTGCTGCCGCAGGCCTGCGCCACGCTGCGAAACGCCGGCAGCTTCACGCTGCGCGCCTTTCCCATGCCCGATGGACAGGCGGCCGATCTCGTTTTGTCGGAATTCACCATTTTCTCTCCGGAAACACAGGTATACTCCCGTACCACCGCCGGCGATGTACGGCGACCCGTGCCCGCCATGTCGTTCTATCGTGGACGCGTGCTGGGCGACGACGCCAGCTTCGTGTATCTCGCGGTGGCGGACGGCGATATCTCCGGCAACATCACGCGCAACGGCACCGAGTATGCCTTCACCACCATGCATACGGCACAGCGCAACGATGCCGAGCGCCTCATGAGCGTGTATCAAAGCACGGAGGCGATGAAGCATTTCGAATGTGGCGTGGACGACGATCTGTTCATCGACGACTATCTGCGCGACATGTCCACCCTCAGCGTGAAGGCGCTCGCTCCGGGTATGGACACCTTGCTGACCAAACTCGCCGTGGAGGCGGACTTCGAGGCCTTCCAGCATTTCGGCAGCGTGCAGGCCACCGAGACCTACATCAGCACGTTGGTGGGTGGTGTGACCGCCATTTACGAGCGCGATCTCGCCATCACCTTCAACGTATCGTATCTGCGCGTGTGGGAAAGCGACGATCCCTACAGCGACGCCAGCGACGATGCGGCGCTCAACACCTTCACCGAATACTGGCGCGACAACATGGGCCATGTGGATCGCACCCTGGCCGCGTTGATTTCGCGCAAGCGCATCTCCGCCGATGGCGTGTCGCAGGGACTGGCCTGGGTGAATCAACTCTGCAGCAAAACGCACGGCTACAGTTTCACCAAGCTGTCGAAGAACAACTCCTGGCTCGACGGCCATGTGGGCGTGCTGGCGCATGAAATCGGCCACAACTTCGGTTCGCCGCATACGCATTCCTGCGTGTGGAATCCGCCTGTCGATTCCTGTTACACCGCCGAGCCCGCGCGCGGACAGGCGCCGTGCTTCACGGATCGCGACATCCACCTCATCCAGGGTGGTGGCGAGTTGATGAGCTATTGCCACATGCGCTTCGGCGGTGCCGGCAAGCACAGTGTGTTCCGTGACCGCGTGGGAACGCTGGTGCGCGGCCGCGCCGAAGCGGCGCTGTGCATGAACGTGACGAGCACCATCCGCTCGCTCGCGCTCACCGGTCCCGACGGCGGCGGCCAGTACTGCGCCGGCAGTGAAATCACTGTGACCTGGGATGCGCAGGGCAACAACGACTTTTCCATCCTGCTCTCGCGCAACAATGGCGTGAGTTACGATACCGTGCTCGTGAACGACATTCCGCGCAATCAGCGCAGCTGGATCTGGAAGATTCCGAACAACTTCCCGGTGGGAACCGGCTACCGCCTCCGCATTGTGGACAACAAGCTCGCGGAACTCGACGATGCGATGGAGAGCAGCTTCGAAGTATTGCTCGGCACTTTTATCACGGATCAGGTGACCTGGCGCAACGTGTGCGTGGGCGAGGGCGCGTGGTTCTACGTGCGCGCCACGGGCTCGGGCACGCTGCGTTACCAGTGGAAGAAAAACGGACAGGATATTCCGAATGAAAACCGCGACGAGCTGCAACTGCAGAACATGCAGGTGAGCGACAATCTCAGCTCCTTCACCTGTGTGGTGACGGGCGACTGCGGCAGCGTGGAATCGGAACCGGCGCTGCTGAAAGTGTTCACCGGCGCGGTGATCACCAAGGATCTCGTCAACGACACCACCTGCATCGGCAGTGCGGGGCGATTCGAAATCGAGGCCGAGGGTTCGAATCTGACCTACAAGTGGTTCTATCGCAGTCTCTCGGGCGAGAATAAAACCTTCGAAGTGAACGCTCCCGTGTTCACCATTCAGAATGTGCAGTCCTCCGACTTCGGCTCGTACTGGTGCGAGGTGTCGAGCAGTTGCGGCAAGAGCACATCGAAAACCCGCTTCCTCATCGTGCCGAACAAGGCCATCACCGTGCTCGATCCGGGCACCTGGGGCATGGCCATTGCGGCGGGCAGCCAGTATCGTATCGGGTGGACGCATTTCTGCGTCAATTCGGTGAAAAACGACTACTCCATCAACAACGGTTCGAGCTGGTTGCCCATCACCGGCAGCTTCGATGCGAATGCGGGCGAGTACGTGTGGAATGTTCCCGAGGTCGAAGCCGAGGAGTGCTTCCTGCGCTTGACCGATGCCGACAATCCGGCGGTGAGCGGGCAGTCCAAATTGTTCAAGATCCGCAATCTGCCGTTGATCGCTTTCGGTTCGCCCAATGTGGGCTTCGGCTGGGTGGCTGTGGGTGAACCATCGCTGAAGCCCCTCGTGATTCGCAACACGGGACGCGCAGCGCTGCAGGTAAGCGGAACAACGTTGAATGGTTCAAATGAAGTCGTGGTGAAAAACGGCGGAAGTTTCAGTGTGGCCGCCGGTGGCAGCTACGACCTGAACCTCGAGTACACACCGACAGCACCCACGCCGATGAACGCCACGCTGCGCATCGACCACGATGCGGCAGGCAGTCCCACCACCGTGGATGTGATGGGCGAGGGTTTCATCGCCACGTCCACGATCACACCGCAGCGCAACGCGGCGCTCGCCATTGTCGGCCAGTATCCGCAGCCGCTGCTGTCGGGTGCGCCGATGACGGTACTCTTCGACCTGCCCACGCCCGATGAAGTGACGATCACCGCATGGTCGCTGCTCGGACAGGGCATGCGCACGCTGTACAGCGGACGCCGCGATGCCGGCAGGCATCAGCTCACCGTGGGTATGCACGATTTGCCCGCGGGCACGTACATTCTGCGTGTCGCGACGCCGCGCGCATCCTCGGCGCGTTTGATGCACATCGTGCGCTGATACACACTGACAGTCGAGGCGCGGCGGCCGTACACCACGGTTGCCGCGCCTCTTCCTTTACCATGGAGGAACACACCCATGCCCATACTGTCCGAACTGCTTCTCGTGCTGCTGTTCTCGGCTGTGGCGCTGTTCCTGTGCCACAAGCTCCGCATTCCTCCCATCATCGGATATCTTGTCACCGGTCTGCTGTTGGGCCCGTCGGCCTTGGCCCTGATCACGCAGGGCGCGATGGTGGACACGCTGGCGAACATCGGCGTGATACTGCTGATGTTCAGCGTGGGACTGGAGTTTTCGCTGGGCGAATTGGCCCGCATGGGAATGCGCGTGGTGCTGGGCATGATACTGCAGATGGGCTTCACCATACTCGCGGTGGCCGGGGTGTTGGCTGCATTCGGTGTGGCTCCGGGCACGGGAATCTTTTTCGGCTTTCTCATCGGTGCGAGCAGTACGGCCATCATACTGAAGAGCTTGCAGGAGGCCGCGCAAATGGAGGCGCCGCATGGGCGCTTGTCCGTCAGCATCTCGGTGTCGCAGGACATGGTGATGATCATGATGGTGTTGCTCACGCCGCTGCTCGCGGGTTCGGCCGAAGGGGATGTGCTGGGCGGGATGGGCATGTTGCTGCTCACGGCGGTGCTGACCATTGCCGGCACCGTTGTTGCCGCGCGCTACATTGCTCCGGCCATACTCATGCAAGTGGCGCGCACGCGCGACCGCGAGTTGTTTCTCTTCGTCATCGTGATACTGTGCTTCGCCGTGGCCTGGCTCGTGTCGGAGGTGGGACTGTCGCTGGCGCTGGGGGCGTTTCTGGCGGGACTCATTGTATCGGAATCCGAATTCAGCCATCAGGCCCTCGGAAATATTCTGCCCTTCAAGGACCTATTTTCCAGCATCTTCTTCGTATCCATCGGCATGTTGCTCGACATCGCCGTGTTCACCTCGCAACCGTTGCTGGTGCTGTCCATCGCGCTGGCCATCATTGTGGGGAAAAGCGTGCTGGCTGGTGTGGCCGTGCGACTGTTGCGCTATCCGCTCCGGACGGCGGTGCTGGCCGGTGTGGCATTGATACCCATTGGTGAGTTTTCCTTCATCCTGTCGCTCGCCGGTTTGCAGGCGGGATTGCTGGGCAGGGGAGAGTACCAGGTGTTTCTTGCCGCTTCCATATTCAGCATGGCGGCCACGCCGGTGCTCATTGCGTTGGCTCCGCGCTTCGCCGATCGACTCGGGAAGGCGGCGAATCGCCGGACGGAGTCGAACACGCCATCGCCGATAGCGGATGAGCATGGCATGCTGATCATCGGGTACGGCTTGAACGGATCGAATCTCGCCCGGGCTGCGAGGCGCGCGGGCATACCCTATCAGGTGGTGGAAATGAATCCCTCCACCGTGCGGCGCGAAGCCAAGGCCGGCGTGAACATCATGTTTGGCGACGCCACGCAGGACGCGGTGTTGCACAGTGCCGGTATCGGAAGCGCACGCGTGGTGGTGATCGCCATTTCTGATGCCGCCGCAACCGAGCGCATCACCGCGCGCGCGCGCGCCTTGAACGCCGCCGCATCCATCATCGTGCGCACGCGCTTCGTCTCGGAAGTCGAGCGTCTGCGCACCGCCGGCGCCGATGAGGTTATTCCGGAGGAATTCGAAACCGCGCTGGAGATTTTTACCCGAGCCCTGCGGCGCTTCCTGCTGCCGAGGCGGGACATCGACCGCATGGTGGAGGAATTGCGCAGCGGTGGCTATGAAGCCCTTCGTGAACACGCCCTCCTGCCTGTGCCGGTGCTGGCCATTCCCGCATACGATATCACCGTCGTGGCGGTGGAAGAACACAGCTCCGCGGTGGGACGCACGCTGCGCGAGCTGGAGCTGCGCCCGCGTTACGGCGTCAACGTTCTCGGCGTGCGGCGAGAAGACAGCGTGCACGGTGCCCCCGATCCCGATCAGCCCCTGCGCGCCGGTGAACTGCTCATCCTGCTCGGCACGCCCGAGGACATCACCAGCGCCGCCTCGGAGCTGTGCGAGTCCCGCGGGGATTGATCGTTGGGCGAGGAAGGGAGCGGACGCGTGAGAGATGGGTCGTTTGCCCGGCTGTATCTTCGCGGTGCATTCTCCACGGCAAGGGTTGATCAGGGACATGCCAGTGGTTATTTTCCACTCGACTGGATGTTTTCCAAGGTGGTATTTTTTCTACACTTCGCTACGGGAACCGGTTGCTCGCGGGCATCGGTTGTCACATCGCGTACATTCAATCCTTTTCACACATAATTCAGGGTACTATGTCCGCACTGGTACGCTTCCTCCAATCCACAATCTTGAGCAAGGTCGTGATGGCCTCGACGGGACTGGTGCTTGTACTGTTCCTGATCGGTCACATGATCGGCAATCTCCAGATGCACATTGGACAGGAGAAGATGAACATCTACGCGGAAACGCTGCAGGGTCTCGGAGGACTGCTGTGGTTGATCCGCGGGGCGTTGTTCGTGTTCCTCGTCCTCCACATCATCACTTCCATAAAACTCAAGCTCGACAACCGGGCGGCGCGTCCCGAGCCCTACGCCATGAAGACCTGGGTGCGCGCGTCGTTGGCTTCGCGCACCATGCTGTGGTCGGGTGTGATGATCGGGCTGTTCGTGACCTACCATTTGCTGCATTTCACCATCAAGGCCACCAATCCGATGTACGGCGATCTCGTGGATGCGGCCGGGCGGCATGACGTGTACTCCATGGTGGTGCTCGGATATCAGAACGTGTTGATCTCCGTGGTGTACATCGCGGCGATGATACTGTTGGGCTTCCATCTCATCCACGCTATCGAGAGCATGTTTCAGACGCTCGGAGTGAATCATCCGAAATACAACGGCATGATTCATCTGCTCGGCGTCGCCGTGGCGCTCGTTGTGTGCGTGGGCTTCATTTCCATTCCCCTCGGTGTACTATTTGGCTGGATTTCCCTGCCGGCAGGAGTGATTGCCCTATGACACTCGATTCGAACATTCCTTCCGGTCCGCTTGCGGAAAAATGGGACAAGCATCGCTTCGAGATGAAGCTGATCAATCCCGCCAACAAACGTAAATTCAGCGTCATTGTGGTGGGAACCGGTTTGGCCGGCGCCTCCGCCGCTGCCTCACTGGCCGAACTCGGCTACAAAGTGACGGCGTTTTGCTACAACGACAGCGCACGCCGCGCGCACAGCATCGCCGCGCAGGGCGGCATCAACGCCGCGAAAAACTATCCCAACGACGGCGACAGCGTGTACCGGCTGTTTTACGACACGGTCAAGGGTGGAGACTTCCGTGCGCGCGAGGCCAATGTGTACCGCCTGGCGCAGGTGAGCAACAACATCATCGATCAATGCGTGGCGCAGGGTGTGCCCTTCGCGCGTGAGTACGGCGGCTATCTCGACAACCGCTCCTTCGGCGGCGCGCAGGTGTCGCGCACGTTCTACGCCCGCGGGCAAACGGGGCAGCAGCTGCTGCTCGGCGCCTATTCGGCGTTGATGCGCCAGGTGGGGTTGGGCACGGTGGAATTGCACACGCGGCATGAGATGATGGATGTCGTGCTGGTGGACGGGCATGCGCGCGGCATCGTGGTGCGTGACCTGGTAACCGGCGCGATTTCGTCGCATGCGGCGGACGCGGTGATTCTGGCCACCGGTGGATACAGCAATGTGTTCTACCTCTCGACCAACGCCATCGCCTGCAACGTCACCGCCGTGTACCGCGCCTACAAAAAGGGCGCGGGTTTTGCCAATCCCTGCTACACACAAATCCACCCGACCTGCATCCCGCTGTCGGGCGATCATCAGTCCAAGCTCACGCTCATGTCCGAATCCCTGCGCAACGACGGCCGCATCTGGGTGCCCAAGGCGCAGGGCGACAAGCGCGCGCCGGGTGATATTCCGGAAAACGAGCGCGATTACTATCTCGAGCGCAAATACCCGAGCTTCGGCAACTTATCGCCGCGCGACATCAGCTCGCGCAGCGCCAAGGAGGCCTGCGATGACGGTCGCGGCGTGGGTACGACCGGCTACGGCGTGTATCTGGATTTCGCGGACTCGATTCAGCGTCTCGGCAAGCATGTGATCGAAGAGCGCTACGGCAATCTTTTCCAGATGTACGAGCGCATCACGGGCGAGGACCCCTACAAAGTGCCGATGCGCATTTATCCCGCCGCGCATTACACCATGGGCGGCCTGTGGGTGGATTACAATCTGATGAGCACCATTCCCGGTCTGCACGTGCTGGGCGAAGCCAATTTCTCGGATCACGGCGCGAATCGCCTCGGCGCCAGCGCGCTGATGCAAGGCCTGGCCGACGGCTACTTCGTCATTCCCTACACGCTCGGCCACTATTTCGCCACGGCGAAAACGCAGAAAGTGGACAACAGCCATCCGGAATTCCGCAAAGCCGAGGAAGAGGTGAAAGCCCGTATCGACGCGCTGCTCGCACTCAACGGCACGCGGACGGTGGCGGCCATTCACCGCGATCTCGGACGAGTGATGTGGGATTATTGCGGCATGGGCCGCAACGAGGCCGGACTGAAAAAGGCGTTGGAGGAGATTCCCGTGCTGCGCGACGAGTTCTGGAGCAACGGCAAGGTGGTGGGCACGGGCGACAATCTCAACAGCGCACTCGAGCGCGCCGGCCGCGTGGCCGACTTCCTCGAATTCGCCGAGTTGATGTGTCACGACGCGCTGCATCGCAACGAGTCCTGCGGCGGGCATTTCCGCGAGGAGTATCAGACCGAGGACGGCGAGGCGTTGCGCAACGACGATGATTACGCCTATGTGGCCGCCTGGGAATTCACTGGCGTGGGAAATGCGCCGGTGTTGCACAAGGAAAGCTTGCAGTTCGAGAATGTGAAGCTTCAGACAAGGAGTTACAAGTGATGAAACTCACGTTGCACATTTGGCGTCAGAACAACGCCCACGATAAGGGCCGCATGGTGACCTATCAGGTGGATCACATCATCGAGGACATGTCCTTTCTGGAAATGCTCGACGTGCTCAACGAGCAGCTCATCGTCAACGGCGAAGAACCCGTGGCCTTCGACCACGACTGTCGCGAGGGCATTTGCGGTGCCTGTTCGTTGACGGTGAACGGCGTGCCGCACGGACCCGAAAAGGAAACCACCATTTGCCAGCTCCACATGCGGCATTTCAAGGACGGCGATGCGATATACATCGAGCCCTTCCGGGCGCGGGCATTTCCCGTGATCCGCGATCTCGTGGTGGATCGCAGCGCCTTCGACCGCATCATGGCGGCGGGCGGTTTCGTATCGGCGCACACCGGCGGCGTACCCGATGCAAACGCCATTCCCATCAGCAAGGTGGATGCGGACATGGCCATGGACTACGCAGCCTGCATTGGTTGCGGCGCCTGCGTGGCCTCGTGCAAAAACGCCTCGGCCATGCTGTTCGTGGCGGCCAAGGTGGCGCAGTTCGCGTATCTGCCGCAGGGTCAGCCCGAGCGCAAGGCCCGCGTGCTGAACATGGTGGCGCAGATGGACAAGGAGGGCTTCGGCGGCTGCACGAATCAGTACGAGTGCGAAGCCGTGTGTCCGAAGGGTATCAAGGTTGCTGCCATCGCCCTGATGAATCGCGATTACCTCAAGGCGTCGCTCAGCACGTAGCGCCGGGTATGTTTGCGAAAGCGCATGCGGCCGTTCCGGTGTTAACCGGAGCGGCCGCTTCGTTTCGTGTGATGACCGTGCGATGCGAGCGATGGCGTACGATGTTCCCGAATTCGCCATTGCAGCACCCAAATCACAAGCGGAATCCCTGTAAGTCATTAAAAACCATGACTCAGTTTGAAGCATAACGAAGTCGGGAATAACGGCGCGGGATGCTCGCTTCCTGTCCTGGATTTGGGCTTGGCTATTCACTGAATATCACGCCCTGAGCGGAAGGCGGAGCGGGCGGCGGGGATTTGGCTATTCAGTGAATACGCCAGCTGATGCCGCTGGCGAGGGCCGAGGTCTCGGACTTGGCTATTCAGTGAACAACCCACACCCTGAGCGGACGGCGGAGCGGGCGGCGGGGATTTGGCTATTCAGTGACTACGCCAGCTGATGCCGCTGGCGAGGGCCGAGGTCTCGGGCTTGGCTATTCACTGAATATCACACTCGGCGCGGAAGGCGGAGCGGGCGGCGGGGATTTGGCTATTCAGTGAATATACCAGCTGATGCCGCTGGTGAGGGTCGAGGCTTCGGACTTGGCTATTCAGTGAACAACCCATACCCCGAGCGGAAGGCGGAGCGGTCAGGCCGGGCTTGGCTATTCAGTGAATATGCCAGCTGATGCCGCTGGCGAGGGCCGAGGTCCCGGACTTGGCTATTCAGTGAATATGCCAGCTGATGCCGCTGGCGAGGGCCGAGGTCTCGGGCTTGGCTATTCAGTGAATATGTCGGATGAGGATGCTCGCGCCTGATCCTGGATTCGGACTTGGCTATTCACTGAATTTATCTGGCCGGACCTGATTTCGCCATTGCGGCACCCGAGTCACGGGAAGGAAGCACCATTCCCTTCCCGCTACGGAAGGCTCGTTGATTCGCGAAACGAGACAATACCCTTCCGTCTCGTTGCGACTCTGCTTCTCTGCGACCTTGCGTTCCATTCTCCTGAAGTCGGAAGGGAGTTCAACGCAAAGACGCCAAGGTGCAATGACGCAAATATGGCTATTCTCACGAGCCCTGTCGTTTCGTGCAATGGACACCTCCGGCCTGCTTTCGCCAGTGCAGCACCCAAATCACAAACGGAATCCCCGTAAGTCAGTGAAAACAATGACACACATTTACAATCCCAGATAACATGGAGATGTCCGGAGCGGCCGCTTCGTTTCGTGTGATGGCGCTGCGATGCGAGCGATGGCGTACGATTTTCCTTGACTCTTCCATGGAAATTGCCGATTCTCAAAGACCACCTCCTCGATAGTCGTGTGCCTTCGCGCCTGAACGCCGACGCAGCGGGAGTGGTATCGCAGTTTGTATCACCGAAATCACAGGAGGTCCGCATGATCCGTCATGACGCCCCGCCTGGCAGGGCACGTCCGCTCGTGTACCGCGAGCGTGACGCCGAGCCCTTTCAGTACTTCACCGAGAAAACCCTCGACAACATTCCCCAGCTTCAATCGCTTCCCGAGTCCCTGCGCTTCGACATGCGCGTCGTGTCGAGCGTGCTGCCCTTCAAAGTCAACGCCTACGTGTTGAATCGCCTCATCGACTGGAGCGACATTCCCGACGACCCGATGTTCCAGCTCACCTTCCCGCAGCGCGGCATGCTCACCGAAGAGCATTTCGGCACGATGGCCGATCTGCACCGCGCCGCCGCGCCGCGCGAGGTGATACGGGAACAGGCCGACCGCATTCGTCTCGAGTTGAATCCTCATCCAGCGGGGCAGGGTACATTGAATGTGCCGAAACTCGATGGCGAGGCCTTGCCCGACATGCAGCACAAGTATCGGGAAACGGTGCTCTTTTTCCCCGCCGCCGGACAAACCTGTCACGCCTACTGCACCTTTTGTTTTCGCTGGGCGCAATTCGTGGGCATGAACGAACTGCGCTTCGCCGCCAAGGAAAGCTCCACGCTCGTTGACTATGTGCGCAGGCACCCGGAGGTGACCAATGTGCTGATTACCGGTGGTGATCCGATGGTGATGAGCACCGCCAAGCTCGAGCGCTATGTCGAGCCGCTGCTCGATCCTTCGCTGGAGCATTTGCAGAGCATACGCATTGGCACCAAGGCGCTGGCCTACTGGCCGCAGCGCTTCGTGACCGATTCGGACGCGGACGATCTGTTGCGCTTGTTCGAGCGCATCGTGGCCTCGGGGCGATCGGTGGCCTTGATGGCGCATTACAGCCATTACCGTGAAATGGAGCCCGCCATTGCCCGCGAGGCCATCCGTCGCATACGCCGCACCGGCGCGGTGATACGCAGTCAATCACCCGTGCTGGCGCATGTGAACGACGATGCCGTGAGTTGGGAATTGATGTGGCGCGAACAGGTGCGCCTGGGCATCATCCCGTACTACATGTTTGTGGAACGCGACACCGGCGCCGAGCAGTACTTCCGCATACCGCTGGCCCGGGCATACAAGATTTTCCGTGATGCCTACCGGCATGTGAACGGCCTAGCGCGTACTGTGCGCGGTCCGTCCATGTCGGCCACGCCCGGCAAGGTGGAAGTGATGGGCGTGACCGACATCGCGGGAGAAAAGGCGTTCGCCCTGCGTTTTCTGCAGGCCCGTAATGCGGAATGGGTGGGACGGCCGTTCTTCGCGCGTTACGACGCCGAGGCCACCTGGCTCGACCATCTGCGTCCCGCCTTCGGCGAGGAGCGGTTTTTCTGGCAGTAGTTCCGACGCGAAACCCGATGCGGGTGCCGCGCGGCGGGAGCCGATTTCAACGTGGGGAGAAGGCCGCGGCCATCTCCCCACACTGCGTTTCGGAAGAAAACGGGTGAATGGATCACGGGACGCGGAGGTGTTGTTTGTTCGGCGGCGAGGGCCTATCTTTTGTGGCATTTCACAGCCCTCAGGCCATTGTGCTGCAAGAATTCCAGGACCTCGCCGCGGACAATACTTCGGGTGCCACGGAGCTGATACGCAAGCTTCTGGCGCTGTGCGAGAACTGTGCCATCGGGTACTGCTTCGACGATTTGCGCGAGGGCTTCGCGCTGTTGGAAGAATCGCAAAAGAGCATGCCATCGCTGCACGCCGTCCTCCACA
Source organism: Bacteroidota bacterium (assembly GCA_035914695.1). Taxonomy (GTDB): domain Bacteria; phylum Bacteroidota; class Ignavibacteria; order SZUA-365; family SZUA-365; genus JAOSJT01. The sequence goes on from JAMIQH010000211.1 coordinate 13,832, forward strand.
TCCTGAAGACCGATTTTCTCCCCAAGTTGCGCGAGGACGACGAAACCGCCGATGCGATTTCCTACCTGTCGTCGTTGGAAAAAATACTCAACGAAAGCAGCAGCGCCATCGCCGCGCGTTTTGCCGATACCTTCAGCGAAAGCGTGCGCCTCGTGACACTCAGCCGCAGCTCGACCGTATTGCTGGCCCTGCGCGCGCTGCACGAGAAGGGGCACCTGGCCCACGCGCATATTCTCGAAGCGCGGCCCATGCTCGAAGGGCATCGCTCCATCCGCGATCTCGATGCGCTGCGCGTGCCCTGCACATTGTTCACCGACGCCGCCATGGCCGTGGCCGTTTCGCGCGCCGACGCCGCCGTGGTGGGCGCCGACAGCATCAGCGCCGACGGCTATCTGCTCAACAAAACCGGCACGTTGCCGCTGGCGCTGTGCTGCAAGGAGTTCGGCATTCCGCTGTATGTGCTGTGCGATTCGCTGAAATTCTCGCCTCAACTGCGCGAGCATATCGAGGTGGAAGCGCGGCCTGTGGAAGAAGTACTCGTTCGTTCGGAGAAGGACGGCTTCGCCGTGTGGAACAAGTATTTCGAATGGACACCAGTGGAGTACGTCAAGGAATTCATCACCGAACGCGGCTCCTTCTCGCCCGATCAACTCAGCGCGCTCGCGGGAGACGAGGCGACGGAGGGTCCGTCTCCGCTGTTGTGATCGAAGTTTCGCCAACCATTGCCACGAGGTTCGTATGAGCCGGGAGTATACACCCCGCATCGCCACCGCCGCGATTCTGTTTCTTTTCACCTGCATGACCGCATTCGCGCAGCAGAGCATGAACGGGACGGCGCGCTCGGTGCATGACGACCATGCGCGTTTGCGTGTGGGCGCCACCGCTTCCGAAGCCGCGGGGCATGCGAAAGCGCGTGCCACCGAGCGCAGCACCACGCATGTGGTGCACGGTTACCATCCCTACTGGATCAGCGACGATGCCGCCTCGCGCTATCGCTTCGAGCTGCTGACGCATCTTGCATATTTTTCCTGCGAAATCGATCCCGCCACCGGTCGCGCTACCAACACGCGCGGTTGGCTTACTTCCACTGTGCCTGACATGGCCCAAGCCGCTGGCTGCAAGGTGCTGCTCACCATCACCAATTTCGGCGGCAACGCCAATAGCGCGTTGTTGGGGAATGCCAAGGCACGCGACACGCTATGCGCCACCATTATCGATTTGCTACAGCGCCGCGATGCGGATGGCGTGAACATCGACTTCGAGAGCATTCCGGGTAATCAGCGGGACAACTTCACCGCCTTTCTCGCGCAACTGCGTGCGGCATTGAACGCGTGGAAAGCCGACGCCGTGATTTCCGTGGCGGCACCCGCGGTGGACTGGTCCGGGAGCTGGGATGTGGCCGCCATCGCACGGCACATCGACTACTTCTTCATCATGGGCTATGATTACTCCTGGTCGGCCAGCGCCAATGCCGGGCCCGTGGCGCCGTTGCGCTCCTTTGCCTACAATGTGACGCGTTCGGTGGACTGGTATCTGGGGCAGGGCGCGCCTGCTTCGACGTTGTTGCTCGGTGTGCCTTACTACGGCTATGACTGGCCGGTGGTGGACAATGCCGCCGGAAGTGCCACCACGGGACAGGCCACCGCACGCACATACAGCGCCATGCGCGGCCTGCTCGCCACGAACAGCGCAGAGTGGAGCGAGCAATATCTTGTGCCGTGGATGACGTATCAATCCTCCGGATGGCGGCAAATCTGGTATGACGACGAGCGCAGCTTGAGCCATAAATGCGCGTTGGTTCTCGATCGCAAGCTCGCTGGCATGGGCATGTGGGCTCTGGGCTACGATGATGGCTACGGTGAATTGTGGCTGGAGATAGAACGCGCTTTCACCTTGCCCACGGTCAACGATGCGTTGCCGCGCGATATTGACGTTGCTGTTTGGCCACAGCCGGTGCGTCCCGGTGCCACAGTGCAATGGCGCGGCTCCGCGGTATCTGAAGGTGTGGCGCGGATTCATGATGTGCTGGGACGTGTCGTCGCCTGTGTGGAATTGCGCGGCGGCGCCGACGGTGTGCTGCGCTTCACCGCGCCGACGCTGCCTCCCGGTCTGTACATTCTTCGCGGCGAAGCGATGCAACCACGGAACGCCACGGCGGCAGCAGTTATAGAGACAATCATGGTGAGGATGGTGGAATGAAAAAGGGTAATCGCGTAGCGAAATCATCGGGAGCGTCGCGGCCGGAGTCGCGTCCGCGCATGACGGAAAAGGGAAATGACGTCCCGGCGGACAGCTGGCGCATTGCGCTGTTCTTCCTCGCCTTGCTGGCGTTGCGTCTGATCGCCTCGTTCTTCCCCGAGGCGCGGCTGTGGGGTGTGAATATCCACGCCTGGCTGCCGCTGTGGATGACCGTCATAATCGCCGCGGTGGGAGTACTGTTCGCCACACCGTTGCCGT
>JAMIQH010000212.1:0-4626 GCA_035914695.1 Bacteroidota bacterium
AGGCATCCAGCAGACCTTGAATCGCAGCGGGAGCGATATAGCCGTTGTCGCAGGAGTCGACGATACGGCGCACGGCCGCGGTATCCACTGCCGGTGGCAGCTCATCGTCGCAGGGGCGCTCGGTGGCATACACGCGCGCGAGCGCTGTGCCGAGCTGCACTTCGTCGGGGAAATTGATATGGCCTTTCGCGAGAAAATCCGCCACCTCGTCGCGCGCCGTGAGCGTGGACGGCAGCACGGGGAAGATGGGTTTGCGGCATTGCAGCATGTTCTCGTGCAGCACGTTGTAAACGTCGAAAATCCGCGTCAGGCCCGGTGTGCCGAAAATCACCACCATGGCGTCGATGTTGTCGAAATCCTTGTCCACCGCATCGATGATGAAGCCCAATTGTTCGGCCGTGCCTGTGGCGAGGAAATCAATTGGATTGGCGACAGACGACCCGGGGTACAGCTTTGCGAGCAGTGCCTCGGCGGCCGGCCCTTCGATATGCGGCACGTTCAGTCCGCCATTGGACAGGGCGTCGGTGAGCATCACGGCGGGACCACCGGCGTGGGTGATTACCGCGATGTTCTTTCCTTTCAGTTCCGGATGCATGAAAATGGAGGCAACGGTAATCAGTTCCTCGCGGCCGTAGCAGCGCACGATGCCGGCTTTGCGAAACAGCGCGTCTACAGCCACATCCGAGCTTGCCAGCGCACCGGTGTGCGACGAGGCCGCACGGCTGCCGGCTTCCGAAGCTCCCGCCTTGATGGCCGCGATGCGGCAGCCCTTGCGTATCAGCGAACGCGCGTGTTTGAGCAGCTTCGCCGGCTTGGCCACGGTCTCGATGTATAGCAGCTTCACACGGGAGCTGCGTTCGGGATCGAAGCTCTCGTCGAGATGTTCGAGAATTTCCTCCACACCGAGCTGCGCGCTGTTGCCCACGGAAAACACGCTGGCAAAGGTGAGGCCTTTGGGAATGCCCGCTTCGAGGATGAAGCACGCTGTGGCACCGGAACCGGAAATGAAGTCCACGCCTTTCGGATCCAGCGTGGGAATGGGTTCGGTGAAAATGCTGTGATGCCACGGCGTGAGCATGCCCACGCAATTCGGACCGATCAGCGAGCCGCCCGTGCTCTCGATCACTTCCACCACGGCATGCTCCAGCGCGCGTCCCTCCGGACCCTCTTCGCTGAAGCCCGCCGAGAGAATGATGAAGGCCTTTGTGCCTTTTTCACGCGCCAGCGTTTCGATGGTGGCGAGCGTGTATTTCGCTGCGATGGCGATCACCGCGAGATCCACCTGCGGGAGTTCCGCCGCCTGCGCGAAACTCCGGATGCCCTGCACCGCCTCCTCTTTGGGATTGACCACGTACAGGTCGCCCGTGAAGGCGCCGTCGATGATATTTTTCAGCACTTTTCCGCCGGGCTTGTGCACGTCATTCGACGCGCCGACGACGACAATGCTCTTCGGTTGCAGCAATTGCGGGGTGATCATGCGGGGGCACTCCTGTGTTCTCGTGATGATGGTCCATACGCCGCTGTCGGCCGCGCGAGTTGCCGACACGTACATCCTGAAAGATACGGAATGCCCGCTTGCGAAGGCAATCGTCCGCCCGGATGCCAACTCCCGTGCCTGGCTCCGTTGTGGACTTGTTCGCCCGCAGCGCCACCCGGCATCGGGAAGGCGCCGCGGGGTGCGGAATCCCTGAAACATCGCTCCGCAGCCCGAACATAACACTGCCCGCCGGCGATGAAACGGTGGAAAAAGAAATGCCCGGACTTGGCCCAATCCGATTAAGATAGGGCATTTCCATGCACAAGGTCAACCCCGGATTGATTTCCCCTCGCATTTTTCGTATTTTGCGTAATACGGCAGAGAAACGTACGTACCGTCCACCTTCCCTGGACGCGATGCGGGGAAAAGCCGCCCTGATACATTTCACTTCATAGGTCAGCACTAATGAAACTCTCCGATTTCGATTATGCCTTCCCGAAGAATCTCATTGCGAAGTACCCCGTCGAGGAACGCGACCAGTCGCGGCTCATGGTGGTGCATCGCAGCACGGGCGAAATCGAACACCGCATGTTTTCCGATATTCACGAATACTTCAAAAAAGGTGATTGTCTCGTCACCAACGACACCAAGGTTTTTCCCGCGCGGTTGATCGGACGCAAGGAAAAGACCAACGCGAAAATCGAAGTGTTCCTGCTGCGCGAACTCAGCAAGGAAGAGCGTCTCTGGGATGTGATCGTCGACCCCGCCCGCAAGGTGCGCATCGGCAACAAAATCTACTTTTCCGATAAGCTCATGTGCGAGGTCATCGACAACACCACCTCGCGTGGACGCACAGTGCGCTTCAACTATCAGGGCGATTTCTTCAAGCTCATCGACATCGTGGGGCAGACGCCGCTACCGCCGTATATCAAGCGCGAACCCGAGGAAGCCGACAAGGAGCACTATCAGACCGTGTACGCCCAGCATGTGGGCGCCGTGGCCGCTCCCACCGCGGGACTGCATTTCACCAAGCGCCTGCTCGCCAAGCTGAAGAAGAAAGGCGTCAACTCCAGTTCGGTGCTGCTGCACATTGGTCATGGCACGTTCCAACCGGTGGAAGTCGAGGATCTGACCAAGCACAAGATGTTCTCGGAGTACTACGAAATCCCGCCCGAGGCCTGCATCGCGGTGAATAAAACCAAGGAAGCCAAGAAAAGCGTGTTCGTCGTGGGCACCAGCACCGTGCGCGCGCTCGAGTCCAGCGTCACCACCATGCGGCAACTCACGCCGGCACGGGGCTGGACCGACAAGTTTATCTATCCGCCGTACGATTTCAAGATCACCGACAAGCTGATCACGAATTTCCACATGCCGAAGTCCACCTTGCTGATGATGGTGGCGGCGTTCACGGACTACGATTTGATGATGAAGGCCTACAAAAAGGCCATCAAGGAAAAATATCGCCTCTTCAGTTACGGCGATGCGATGCTGATTCTCTGATATCGGTACGTGTTTCTCGATATTCGCGGGCGAAGTGTGTGCTTCGCCTGCGCCGTTTTCGGACTGCGCCGCTGTGCTGCGCAACTTCCTCCCACATCCCCGCGCATAGCGCAACCCGCGCTGTGAAATCCGGATGACACGATTCCATCAGCCACGCCCATGAGCACATTTTCCGTTCTCATTCCCGCCGCGGGCAGCGGCACGCGCCTCGGCGCCGACCGCCCCAAGCAATACCTGCCACTGCTCGGCATGCCCGTGCTGCTGCATACCCTGGCGGTGTTCGATGCCATCGAGGACTGCGCGTCCGTGGTTATCGCCTCCGATGATCCCTCAACCGTGCATGCCCTGCTGGCAACGCGCGGCTGGCGCGTGTCCATGCAGGTGGTGCCCGGTGGGAAGCGGCGGCAGGACTCCGTGGCCAACGCCCTCGCCGCGCTGCCCGACGACGATGGTATCGTGCTCATTCACGACGCGGCTCGTCCCTGTGTGGAAGCGGATCATGTACGTGCTGTGGTCGAGGCCGTGCGACGCCACGGTGCGGCGCTGCTGGCCATCCCCGCGCGCGACACCATCAAGCATGTTCAGGATGATGTCGTCTGTCATACCGTGCCGCGCTCCGCGCTGTGGCTGGCGCAAACGCCGCAGGGTGCCACCGCCGCGCGTCTTCGCGAGGCCTTCGCTCATGCGCGCGCGCATGGCATCGAGGCGACGGATGATGTGGAACTGCTGGAGCGCATCGGCGTGCGTGTGCATGTGGTGCGCGGTTCGGCGGGCAATCTGAAAATCACCGAAGCGCTGGACCTCGTGCTGGCCGAAGCGCTGCTGCGCGCGCAGGGGAGGAACGCATGATATTGCCAGGAAAGCTCATTCTCGTCGGAACACCCATCGGGCACCCCGACGACCTTTCACCGCGCGCGGCGCAGGTGCTCGGCAGTGCCGACGTCATTGCCTGTGAGGAACGCGGGGTGGGACGCCGCCTGCTCGCGCGTCTCGGCTTGCAGCGCGAATTGCTCGAAATCAACGAGCATACGGAGCGAAGCAATGCGGAGCTGATCGTGGAGGATGTGCTGGCGGGCCGCATAGTGGCGCTGGTGTCGGACTGCGGCATGCCGGTGTTCGCCGATCCGGGAGCGCGCGTGGTGCGCGCCGTGATCGAGGCCGGCGGCGCGGTGGATGTCGTGCCCGGGCCCGATTCGCTGACGGCGGCGCTGGCGGTGTCGGGCTTCGACGCGAACCGCTTCCTTTTTCATGGATTTTTATCTCCGAAAAAACCTGAGCGCCGTACCGAACTCTCCGCCTTGCGCAACTTGCCCATGCCCGTGGTGTTTCTCGATGCGCCGTACCGACTTCAGGCCGTGCTCGAGGATTTGCGCGCCGTGCTTGGCTCCAACCGCGAGGTATGCGTGGCCTGCGATCTCACCCTCCCCACGCAACGCATCGTCCACGACACCTTGCTCGGCGCTGTCGAGCGCTTCGCCGCTCTTGGCGGCAAGCGCGAATATGTCATCATCGTCGGGCCCGCGCCTCGCGCGCAGGGTGGCGTGGGACGGCAACGCTACAGATGACATGGTTTTTTGGTCGGCTTCCAATCCGTCGTCACCTCGCCACGGCGAGTCCCAGACCTGAGTCGGTTCACCAGCGAATACGCC
>JAMIQH010000213.1:0-15616 GCA_035914695.1 Bacteroidota bacterium
TACGCTCTACTTGCGGGCTCCGTGCGTGAAACCGCGGTACAGCATGGCGTTTTGTATGGAAATGAATGCGCTGGGATCGATGCGGTCGACGATGTCCTTGAATTCCTTCATGCGACTGCGGCGAATCATGGAGGTGATGATGGACATGCCGCCACTGCCACCTTCGCCGGGAATGAGGGTGACGCCGAAAAGATTCGCGCGCAGCGTGTCGGCGATTTCATCGGCGTGATGGCGCGAGATGACGTAGATCTGGTGAAAGCCGATGGCCAGCTTTTCCTCGATCATAATGCCGATCAGCGTGCCGGTGGCGAAGCCCGTGGCATAGCCGGCAATATTCCAGGGATTGTCGAGCTGGGAAAAAATCTGCCGAATGGCGATCACCCAAATCAGCGATTCAAACAGCCCGAGCAGGGGAGCGAGCTTCTTCTTTCCCTGCACGGTGAACAAGGTGCGCAAGGTGCCGATAGAGACGTCACCAATGCGCAGGCAGAATATCAAGAGAGCGTTGAGCAGAAAATCCATGGTATCCGTGTGTCATGAGACAGCATTCCCTAATGTACACAGTTCCGCGATTTCATGCAGCCCGGTCCCGTGTTCCTGTACATGACGCTTCGACTCCGAGCGTATTCCGTGCCGCTTGCTGGATTGGTCACGCGGGCTCGTCTCTCAGCTCGAAGATCCACCGAGGCGGAGCAGCGCGTCGCATCGCACGCATAGCAATCGCCTCCGTGTATCGTCACCCTGAGCGTAGCGCCGAGCACAGATGTCCGTAATGGTACGATAATGATACGGCGCGGAGTCGAAGGGTCGCGCACGTTTCCGATCCCATCGACACAGATCGTACAATGAGGTTTCGACTCCGCACCGACCAATAATCGCGGCGCTGTGAACGGTCATCCCACGGTGCGTCGCTCAACTCGAAGACCCGCCGCGGCGGGGTGACGATAACTGTGCGATGCGCAGGACACCATGTCATGTGCAGCGACGGGCCTGCGAGAAAATTAGTGCGTGCTTCCGAGTACGTGGCTCAGGCCTGGAGTGGAACATTCGCCGTGGCGGGTCGAAGGGTCGCCCGCAGCTTATCCGACGAGCCTGAACGGGGCTGCTACGCCTTTTGCGCCTCGCCCTGGGAAATCACCATCGCGGTCGTTGCATCGCCGGTGATGTTGGTGATGGTGCGGCACATGTCCAGCAATCGATCCACGCCGAGTATCAGCGCCACGCCGGATTCCGGCACACCCACCGAGCGCAACACGATCATCAGCATTACAATGCCCACTCCCGGCACGGGGGCGGTACCGATCGAGGCCAGCGTGGCGGTGAGCACCACGGTGAGTTGCTGCGAAAGCGAAAGGTCCATGCCGTACACTTGTGCGATGAATACCGCCGCCACGCCCTGATACAGCGCGGTGCCGTCCATGTTCACCGTAGCGCCCAGCGGCAACACGAAACTCGTGATGGATTTAGGCGCACCCATTTCCTCACAACATTCCATATTTACCGGCAATGTCGCCGCCGAACTGCTGGTGGTAAATGCCACAAGCTGTGCGGGACGTATGCCGCGCAGAAAGCGCCGCACGCCTGTCCGCCGCGCGAACAGGGATATCAGCAGCGGGTACACCACGAAGGTTTGCACCGCCAAACCACCCAATACCGCCAGCACATACCACAGCAGCGTCTGCACAATGCCGAAGCCGAACTCTGCGATGGTGGCGGCGATCAACGCGAACACACCGAACGGCGCTATCCACATCACCATCTCCACCAGCGCGATCATCGCATCGCTCACGCCGTCCAGCACGCGCGTCACCGCTTTCGCTTTGTCCTTTTGTATGAACAGCAGCGCAACGCCAAACAGCACGGCGAACACGATGATCTGCAGCATTTCCGCATCGGCCATGGCGCGCAGGGGATTCTTCGGCACAAGATTCACCAGATAATCCACCATGTCGATACCGAGCTGCTCGTCAATGCGGGCGGCCACATCTTCCTGATACGTCGCCATCAGCCGGTCGCGTGCCTGCGTGTCCATGCGATGACCCGGCTGCAGCACATTGCCGAAACCCAGGCCGATGGTGATGGCCAGCGCCGTGGTGATCAGATAAAATGTGATTGTCTTGCCGCCGATGCGCGCCATGCGGCGCACGTCCTGCAAACTCGCCACCCCAACCACGAGCGAAGCAAACACCAGCGGTATGGCGATCATGATCAGCAATCGGATGAAAATGTCGCCTATCGGCTTGATGGCCGTGGCAATGGTCGGCACCTTGCGCAGTTCCACGGCGTTGTGGGAAAACGCGCGACCGTCCGTCACACCGCGCACGTCCACCGTGGCGTGCGTTGTTCTCATGCGCGCGAATGCGTGCAGACTCTCGAGCTGCTGATCGGCACCGAAGGCCAGCACCTCGTCGCCAGCCGCGAGCCACAAGGTATCCCAGCCGCGCACATCGACGTCGCGACGCTCCGCCCCCTGCATCACGCCGATGCGCAGCGCGTTTTCGTCCACGTTGAACAGCAGCCCGAAACCCACGCCGAGGATCAAACCAAGCAGTATGCGCACGTGCAGTGGAATGGAGCGCAGCGTCATCGTTCCTCCGCGCGAATGGCGCATTCCCGGCGTACAGGGCTGTTGTCGAAGCGTCCGGCGATGCCGGCGCCGCATTCCGTGCAGTATCCGCGGGAATCCATACCGACACGGTCGATATGGTAGCCATCGCGTGCCATCAGCAGGGCGCCGCAGTGCGGGCAGTGTGTGGACGTGCCAACCTTGTCGCGCACATTGCCGATGTACACGAAACGCAGTCCCTCCAGCATGGCGAGGTCGCGCGCGTGGCGCAAACTCTGCACCGAGGTGCGCCGATGGTCCAGCATGCGCCAGGCGGGATGGAACGCGCTGAGATGCAGGGGAACATCCGGGCCCAGTTCGTCGCGCACCCAGCGCGCAAGGGCGGTGATTTCTTCATCGCTGTCATTCTCGCCGGGAATGAGCAGTGTGGTGATTTCCAGCCAGGTGTCGCTGTGCAAACGGATGTGCCGCAAGGTGTCCTTCACCACAGCGATGTCGGCCGAGCACAGACGCCGGTAGAACTCCGGCGAAAACGCCTTCAGATCCACATTCGCCGCATCCATGTGGGCGAAAAATTCTTCACGCGCATCAGCGGCGATATAGCCGGCGGTAACCGCCACGGTGCGAATGCCGCGCTCGTGACAGGCCCGCGCGATATCCAGCGCGTATTCCAGATACACCACCGGTTCGTTGTACGTCAACGCCACGGCGTCGCACTCCGCCGTGCGGGCCGCCAGTGCAACGTGCGTGGATGATACTTCGACGCAGGTGTGCCGCGGATCGCGCGAGCGACTGAGATTCCAATTCTGGCAAAACTTGCAGGTGAGATTGCAGCCGATGGTGCCGAGCGAGAGAATGTCCGTACCGGGAAAAAAATGATACAGCGGCTTTTTTTCCATCGGATCGATATGCAAGCCGGTGGTGTGGCCGTGGCAGGTCAGCACGAGGGAGCCGCGCTGATGCATGCGCACGTAGCAGAGGCCACGTTGCCCGTCGGACAACTGGCACTCTCTCGGACAGAGATCGCATTGCACACGGCCGTCGCTCAGCGTGTGCCAATAACGTGCGGGATGCGCGGAGGTATTCATCACGGTCTCGAATAGCGTGCCGTGCGCGCGGCCTGCATTGTCCCGTCGATCAGCAGTTCCATGCCCATCTGCGTGGTCACGCCGTCCACATCGCCACCGAAGACGAAGGACAGCGGCCACATGCCATCCTCGGTCACCACCGCGTCGCCTTCCAACGTCATGTCCATGTCCACCTGCGCGCGAGCGCCGCCGAGCCGTATGCGCATGTGCAGCACCGCGCAGCGCATGCCATCCACCGTGGTCACATCGCGCAACATGACCGAGGCCGCGGAAACAGTGAGATCGGAATTGCCCATCAAACCAGCGAAGCCCGCCAGCGCTTCGCCGTCCAGCACGATCGAGTCGCCCACGTTCATCGTGCGGCCATTCAACACATCCTGCATGGAGTGGTCGCTTTTCACATTGATCAATCGCAGCAGTGCCGTGCGTTCGGCGGGTGCCAGCGAGTCGCCGCTTTCGCGCAGCGCCGACACCGCGTCTCCGGTGATTTCCACGACATACTTCTGTCCGTTGATAGGCGACACCTTGCGACCCTGACCCGGAGCCGTGGACGATTCCACCGCTTCCTGCACATCCACCGTCAACCGCCGGGGAGAAGCATCATTGGCGGTCAGCATCTGCACGGTGAAGCGTCGCAGATCGCGATTCACCACCGTCATCGCAAAGTCCTCCTGACCCTGCGCGGAGATATTCATCGTCATGCGCAACGAATCCACCTGCGCCACTTCCAGACCCGCCGGCCTGGGCTTTTTCTGAAACGTCACCGATTGCGCGTTGACGCCGATACCACACATCAACATGAACAGCACCAAGATTGCTCGCATGAACCATCCTCCGACAATCGAGTGGGAATACGGGAATCGTCCGGTAACTTACGGATTTGCCACACGGAATACACGGGGAGTTCGGAGTGAAGAGTGAAGTGGGGGCGAGGGTCGTTTCACCTTTTTCCTTCACACCCGCCTTTCCGCCGAAAAAAGACACCACGCTGAATCAAAGCGCGCGCACTCGATGCAAGCACAGCGGCAGCACGTGTACCCCCCTTTCACCATACACTCCCCCGTACTATTTTTACCAGATGAAAAACCACGACGATGGAGACTGGCGAAAGGGACAGGAGTTCAGACGCCCGGCCGCGCAGGCACGTGGGGATTTCCCACAAGCAATGCTCCTTGGGCAAACCCTGCTGATACTTCTTTGCGCGGGCGGCACCATCTATGTACTGTCGCTCGTCACGGAGCAGGGGCACACGCTTTTCGAAGGCGGACGCCTGTACGGCCTGGCGGCCATCGCCGCGCTGTCCTTTTTCCACACGTTTTCGTGGCATACGCGCGAAAAGCGCGTGGCGATGATCATGACCGGCACCGCCGTGGGTACAGTGCTGCTCTCCGTGCTCGTCTGGCTCGTTGCCCTGCTCCTTCTCCCATGATTCCGCGGGTACGCGTCCTCGGGTGAGTCGTGGGACGGTGCAACTTCAACACGGCGGTATCGTTCACCATAACGGCCGTCACAACACCGAAATCGAAACCGGCTGACCATTCACCTATAAGGAGAAGATCATGATTGTTACCACCACGCACGGCGTCGAAGGCAAAACCATCGTCGAGTACAAAGGCATCGTCACCGGCGAAGCCATTCTGGGCGCCAATATCTTCAAAGACATCTTCGCCGGCATCCGCGACATCGTGGGCGGACGCTCCGCCACGTACGAAAACGAACTGCGCAACGCCAAGGACATCGCCCTGCGCGAAATGCAGGAACGCGCCGAAGCCGTGGGCGCCAACGCCATCGTGGGCGTCGACCTCGACTACGAAAACCTCGGCGCCAGCGGCGGCATGCTCATGGTCACCGCCAGTGGCACCGCCGTCCTCCTTCGCTAAACGCCCCCGCATTCCCTACGCAAACGGCCCCCACTCCCCAGCCGGAGCGGGGGCCGACTGCAACAAACCCACCCAGCGCAGACATTGCAGGAAGCGTCGCAATAAAACTCCTCTGCGCCCTCTCAACCAACCCCCACTCCCCAGTCGGAGCGGGGGCCGATTGCACCAAGCCCACCCAGCACAGACAGTGCAGGAAGCGCCTATAAAAAAATCCTCTGCGCTCTCCGCGCTCTCTCGCGCTCTCTTCACATGTATTCCTCTGCGATCTCCCAAAAACCTCATCCACCTCCAACGTTGCTCAATTCCCCCCACCCCCGTATAAAAACTCCTCTGCGCCCTCTCAACCAACCCCCACTCCCCAGCCGGAGCGGAGTCCGATTGCACCAAGCCCACCCAGCACAGACAGTGCAGGAAGCGCCTTAAAAAAAAACTCCTCTGCGCTCTCCGCGCTCTCTCGCGCTCTCTTCACATGTATTCCTCTGCGATCTCCCAAAAACCTCATCCACCTCAAACGTTGCTCAATTCCCTCCACCCCCGTATAAAAACTCCTCTGCGCCCCCTCAACCAACCCCCACTCCCCAGTCGGAGCGGGGGCCGATTGCACCAAGCCCACCCAGCACAGACAGTGCAGGAAGCGCCTTAAAAAAACTCCTCTGCGCTCTCCGCGCTCTCTCGCGCTCTCTTCACATGTATTCCTCTGCGATCTCCCAAAACCTCTCACAAACCTCCTCCCCCCCGCCATTGCTCAATTCCCCCCACCCCCGTATATTGAAAGACATGTGAACACCCTTATTCTCAACGAGCAAGCAACGCAATGAACATCTACGTTTGTGTCAGCCATGTCCCCGATACCACCACGAAAGTGCAGGTCGGCGGCGACGGCAAGCATATCGATCCCAACGGCGTCACCTTCATCCTCAATCCCTACGACGAGTACGCCGTCGAAGCGGCCTTGCAGCTCAAGGAAGCCCGCGGCGGCGAAGTCGTGGCCGTGTGTGTTGGACCCGAAGCGGTGAAGGAAACCATCCGCAAAGCCCTCGCCATGGGCGCCGACAAGGGCCTGCACATCGTCTCCGACGACAAGCGCGACTCTTTCGGCGTGGCGCGCGCCATCGCCGACGCCCTTGCCGACAAAAATCCCGACGTGCTCTTTCTCGGCCGTCAGTCCATCGATTACGATGGTTGGCAAATGGCCGGCCTGCTCGGCGAAATGCTCGCCTTGCCGTCCGTGTCCGTGGTCGCCAAGCTGGATATCGCCGAAGACGGCAGCTTCACCGCCGTGCGCGATATTGAAGGAGGGCAGGAAACCGTCACCTCCAAGCTTCCGGCGGTGATTTCCACGCAAAAGGGCCTCAACGAACCGCGCTATCCCAAGCTGCAGGGTATCATGGCCGCAAAGCGCAAGCCCATCGACGAGGTGACACCCGCCGCGTACAGCAATCGCGTGGAAACTGTTACCCTCGCCAAGCCGCCCATCAAAAGCGCCGGCCGCATCGTGGGCGAAGGCCCCGCCGCCGCCAAGGAACTCGTGCGTCTGCTGCATGAGGAAGCCAAGGTAATTTAGTGGCGGGTGAAGAGTGAAGAGATGTCCTGCTCCACGGACCGCGATACCGTTAAGCGCAGTCGAACCCCGTTCCCGCTTTCCTCTTTACCCTTCACTCTTCACACGATGTTCAACACATCCCGTATTCGAGAGTATTTTTCAACACATAGCCAATACGCACAATGACCATTCTCGTACTCGCCGAACAACGTGACGGCATTCTGAAAAAGGCCTCATTCGAGGCGACGCGGGCGGCCGCATCCCTCGCCGCTCAGCTCGATGTTTCCGTCACCGCGCTGCTCATCGGCGGCACAGCCGATGCCGCCGCATCTCTAGGCGGCTATGGAGCGAGCAAGGTGCTGCACGTCACCGACGAACGCCTCGCTCTCTACGCCAACAGCGCCTTTACCGCTGTGGCCGCTGAAGCCGCCGCGAAGGAAAGCGCCGATATCGTGCTGCTTCCCGCCACCTCCATGGGCAAGGATCTCGCGCCGCGCCTGGCCGTGCGCCTTGATGCCGCCGTGGCGCCCGACGTCACCGCCCTCACCGTCGAAGGCGGCGATGTTATCGCCCAGCGCCCCATTTACGCGGGCAAGGCCGTGGAGAGCATCCGAGTCACCACAGCACGCAAGGTGTTCACCCTGCGGCCGAACGTCTTTACCGCCGGACAACCCGACGGTAATACCGCCGCGGTGGAGCCCTTCGCCCCTGCGTTGAGCGACAACGACCTGCTCACACGCGCCACTTCCACCAGCATCGCCTCGGGCAAGCTGGATGTGGCCGAAGCCACCGTCATCGTTTCCGGTGGACGTGGCCTGCAAGGCCCCGAGCATTGGCCACTGCTGGAAAACCTCGCCAACGCGCTCGGTAAACTCACCGGCGGCGTGGCTACCGGCGCTTCGCGCGCCGTGGTGGATGCCGGCTGGCGTCCCCATGCCGAGCAGGTGGGTCAAACCGGCAAAACCGTGTCGCCCAACCTCTATATCGCCTGTGGTATCTCCGGTGCCATTCAGCACCTCGCCGGCATGTCCTCGTCCAAATGCATCGTCGCCATCAACAAGGACAAGGACGCCCCCATCTTCCAGGTCGCCGACTACGGCATCGTGGGTGATGTGTTCGAGGTGATTCCGGCGCTCACCGAGGAACTCGGGAAGATGTAGTGGCAGTGAAGAGTGAAGAGTGAAGAGATGGCCTCCTCATACCATTCACTCTTTACCACAGTCGATGCAGGTAAAAAGGTGCATGGGTGAAAAGGCGAGAAAGCGAAAAAGTGAAGAGTAAACAGCCCGGACCACGATTCCGGTAAACGCAGTCGAACCCCGTTCCCGCTTTACTCTTTACCCTTCACTCTTCACTCGTACCCACGGCGCAGTACGCTACGAGCCGAGAACATTAAACACAGTACGTGCAAGGTGAACGTTGATGTCCAAACAACGCGTCGAAATACTCGGTCTCTCCACCTCCTCCTCCAGCGGAGGGGCGTATGCGCTGATTCTTCGCGAAAGCGAGGGACCGCGGCGCTTGCCCATCATTATCGGGGCCTTCGAGGCGCAGGCCATCGCCTTGGAAATCGAGGGTATCAAGCCCCCGCGCCCCATGACGCATGATTTGTTCAAGATTGTGATCGACACGCTGGGCTTTACCATCACCGAAGTCACCATTACCGAGCTACGCGAGGGTACCTTCTACGCCCGACTGGCCCTGGACAATGCCGCGCTCGACGAAGTGGATGCGCGGCCGAGCGACGCCATCGCCCTGGCCGTGCGTTTTGCTGTACCCATTTTCGTGGCCGACGAGGTGCTGGATGAAGCGGGTTTTGTGCCCGAAGGCGAGGAAACTCCCGACCATGCCGTGGCCGCCGATGCGGTGATCGCTCCTCGCGAACAGCGCCTCGCCACCTTGCAACAGCAGTTGGATGAAGCCATCGGCATGGAGGATTACGAAAAAGCAGCGCAACTACGCGATGAGATCCTGCGCCTGCAAAGTGGCGATTGATGGAGTGTTGCCAATGTCGTTCACGCCTTGTATCGTTGCCGTAGGAAAAAATTGATCCGAAGGCGGAGCCGGGCAGAGGCGCCGCAAGTCGTTTATTGACATAGCATTTTTGCGGTCGCTTCGAGCTTTTTCTCAAATCAACCGCCTCCGCCCGACAGGTCGTTTCCAAATGACCTCCCGGCGGCGTACATTCAATACATCTCCCCGCCGTAGGTCCCGTCAATGGGACTGAATTGGCGAAGCCGTACTTAAAGCAGAGTAGTGAGGAATAGAGAGTAAGGAGGGGGAGCTTCGCTTGCACGGAGCACCCAGAGGGCTTCGCCAACACCGAGCGCTTCGCTGGCACAGAGTACCCAGAGGGCTTCGCCAACACGGAGTACCCGGAGGAATCAAGGCTCTGCGTCTCTGCGCCCTTGCGTTGATTCGAACTCTGCGGACAGCACGCTTCGAGCGGATTGCGCCCTCCACCCTTCCTCTGCGCTCTCCGCGCTCTCTTCAAATGTATTCCGCACTCAGCGTGATGAGTGAACTTCTCGATTCACGCTCCAGGCCAGTGTGAGGATTTAGCGTACATGCAATCCGCCGCATACACGAGATACTATCAGGAGGAGTTGTATCCCCTGCAGGACAGCGTTCTCGCCTGTGTGGCAACCGTGGAAGCGGAGTGTTATCTCACCGGTGGCACGGCTCTGGCGCGGGAGTATCTGCAGCACAGATATTCCGATGATCTGGATTTTTTCTGGAATGACAGCCCACGCTTCCGCGCCGACGTTTCAGATATGCTCAACGTATTGCGAACGAAGTTCGGAGAGGTGGACGTTGTTACTACCACGCCGGATTTCGCGCGCATGGTGATTCGTCACGGAGCGCTCGAACTGAAATTGGATTGCGTGAATGATGTCCCTTGGCATAGCGGTGATATCATTGCAGGAGCGGTGTTTTCTCGCGTGGACAATCCGCTCAACATTCTCTCCAATAAACTGTGTGCGATTTCCAGAGGTGAGGCAAAGGACGTGGTCGATATTGCCTGCATCGCACAGCGGTGGAGTTATTCCTGGCCCGACATCGTCGCCGACGCCAAGCGCAAGGATGCGTGGGTGAATGAGCTTGCGATTTCCGAATATCTCTTGGGCTTTCCCGAAAGTCGTCTCCAGGAAATTCGCTGGATCACGCCAGTCGATTCCCTCCTTATGCTTGATAGCATCAAGCGAACAGCCAGATCATTGTTCGCCGGAGCCGATAATATACCAGGCGGGGGAGAGTAGTGAGTGAAGAGATGTCCTTCTCCTCGGACAACGATTCCGGTCAACGCAGTAGAACATCGCTCCCGCTTTACTCTTTACCCCAGCGCAAGCCCGTTCAAAGTGCGCAATACAGAGCGCGGATCACGGCTGTGGTAAACACAGTAGAACCCAGTTCCCACTTTACTCTTCACTCGTTACCAGAGTCCACACAGTTCAAAAGCTGAACTGTGAAGAATGAACAGCAATCCGTCTCTCCCAGCATGAGCTCGCCACCAGTCGTACCCGCGCTGCAACCGTTCAGCACGGAGGAAAAACTCCGCTTGATCCGGAGCATACTCTGGGATGCCAGCATGACACCGGAACGCGCATTGTCGATATTGGAAGACGAAAGCGAAGCGGTAAAGGACGAGCGGGATCGACTCTATGCGCGCGTGTTGAAAGGATTTTCCTGGTACACCGTCCTCCGACTCATTCATACCACCCGCTTACCCGAGGCGCTTCGCGACGACGTGCTGCAACGGCTCTGGCCCGTCTCACTTCGCTCGCGCTACATCTTCGCGCGTTCGGTACTTCTCGGTGAATGAAGAAAGAGTAAGGAGGTGATGAGGGTAATGAGGGGAAGCTTCGCTGGCACAGAGTACCCAGAGGGCTTCGCCAACACGGAGGGCCCGGAGAAATCGCGGCTAAGCGTCTTTGCGCCCTTGCGTTGACTCGAATAGCGCGCAGCGCACGGATCGAGCGGGATGCAACCTCAACCCTTCCTCTGCGCTCTCTGCGCTCTCCGCGCTCTCTTCAAATGTATTCGGCGCGCGCAGCCTGAAAAGTGATTAGCGACAATAAACGTGCAAGCAACCCGCACATGGCGCATCCTCTACGTGCGGCCGCGTTTCGAGAAGAAAATCGCGCCGCAACTCGAGGATGCCGGTATCGTGACCTTTCTCCCGCTGCATGAAGTGCTGCGGCAATGGAGCGACAGAAAAAAGAAAGTCATCGTACCGCTGTTCCCCGGGTATGTTTTCGTGCATGTCAATGAGCGCGAACGCCTGCAGGCCTTCGACATCTTCGGCGTGCTGAAATACGTGCACTTCTCCGGCAAACTCGCCGCTGTTCGCCCCGATGTCATCGAAAGCATTCGCATCGCCATCAGCGGACCCCGCAAACTCGATGTGCATCCCGATCGCCTGCCCGCTGGCACGCCCATCAAAGTGGTCAACGGACCCCTCGCCGGCTTCAAAGGCGAACTCTCCCAATACCGCGGCGCCAGCAAAGTCGCCGTCTTCGTCGAAGGCATCCGCCAAAGCGTCGTGGTGGAGGTGGATGTGTCGGAGATCGTGGTTTTACCGACGAAGACTGAGGAATGAAGTGACGGTCTTCTCTGCGACAGTCCTTTTGTCTGAGCGGAAGTGACAAAGGGGGAAAACCACAGATTGCACAGATTTCACGCAGATTCTCACAGATGGATCGTGGAAATCCGCAAAAATGCGAGCACATCGACGCCGGCGGAGAAATCCAACCCCCGCAGACAGTCGCGACGCGAATCGGCGGTCATTACTCTTCACTTCTATTGTCAATCGATTCGAAGCAGTTTTAACACGAGCATATAAGTAATCCCTTGAAAAAAGCTCTGATCACCGGAATCACCGGCCAGGACGGCTCCTACCTCGCCGAACTGCTGCTCGAAAAGGGCTACGAAGTGCACGGCATTGTGCGGCGCGTGGCCATGGAAGCGCCCGAGCAGCGATTGGGACGCGTCAAGCATCTGATCAATGATATACAGTTGCATCCCGCCTCGCTGGAGAGCTATCCGTCGTTGTTCAAGGTGGTGCGCGATATCATGCCCGATGAATGCTATCACCTGGCCGCGCAAAGTTTCGTGAGCTATAGTTTCGAGGATGAATTTTCCACCTTCAACACGAATATCAACGGCACGCATTATCTGCTGTCGTCCATCAAGGAAAACGCGCCGCACTGCCGCTTTTATTTTGCCGGCTCCAGTGAAATGTTCGGCAAGGTGCGCGAAGTACCGCAGAACGAGGATACACCCTTTCATCCCCGCTCGGCCTACGGTATCACAAAAGTCGCGGGCTTCGACCTCACGCGCAATTACCGCGAGGCCTATGGCATTCGCGCCGCCAGTGGTATACTGTATAATCACGAATCCCCGCGCCGCGGCTTCGAATTCGTGACGCGCAAAATCACCAGCACCGTGGCGCGCATCAAAAAAGGCCAGGCACGCGAGTTGCGCCTCGGTAATCTCGATGCGAAACGCGACTGGGGCTATGCCAAGGAATACGCCGAAGCCATGTGGCTCATCCTGCAGCAGGAGCAGCCACGCGACTATGTTATAGCCACCGGCGAAACCCACTCCGTGCGCGATTTCGTGCAACTCGCCTTCGAACACGTCGGACTGAATTACGAAGAGTACGTCGTCATCGACCCGCTTTTCTATCGCCCCGCCGAAGTGGAAATCCTCCTCGGCGATCCCACGCGCGCAAAAAACGATCTCGGTTGGGAATCGCAGGTGACCTTCGAGGCGCTCGTACAAATGATGGTGGATGCGGATATGGGAGAAGGTAGGTGATCGCATGAGGCTGAAACGGTTCCATGCTCACAACTTCCGTTGTTTCCTGAACTTCGAGATCCAGCTTGATGAATTGACATTACTGCTCGGTCCGAACGGAGGTGGTAAATCGACTCTCCTGGAACTGCTGTTTCGAGTTCGTCGGCTTGTGATCGACAATGCCCGAATCAGCGAGGTGTTTCCTCCCGAGGATCGGACGATATGGGTGGAAAGCAAGGAGCAACGAATCGAACTCGATGTGGAATCGGAACACGGTCTATTCGCATACACGCTGGTGATCCACCATGACCTCCCTAGCAAGAAGGAGCGCATTGATTGGGAGGAGTTATGTCTGAACGGAAAACCGCTCTTCGCGTTCAAAGGCGGTCAAGTTCAACTCTATCGAGACGATTCTTCCCTGGGACCGCCATATTCCTATGACTGGACTCTCTCCGGTCTGGCAACGATCACTCCGCGCGAAGACAATACGTACCTCACAGCATTCAAGACCTGGCTGCAGCAGTTACTCATTGTCCATCTTCAGCCGCTTTCCATGACCTCCGAAAGCCATGAGGAATCTTCCTGGCTTAATCGGGAGGGAACAAATTTTGCGTCATGGTATCGATATATCTCGCAAGAACATCAGGATAAAATTTTCGAGCTGACAACCCAGCTGCACAATGTGCTCCCCGGTTTCCATGCCTTCAAACTGGAGCAAGCCGGGAAGTCGAGGGTGTTGAAAGTAGGGTTTAGCAACGAAAATACATCGTCACCATTCTATTTGGAGTTCGATCGGCTGTCCGATGGACAACGAGTATTGGTCGTCCTGTACACTCTGCTTTTCGGGCTGCGGGACTTGGGGTATACGATATTTCTCGACGAACCAGAAAACTATCTTTCCATAGAAGAAATTCAGCCTTGGTTGATGGAATTGGCGGACTCTTGCGGTGAAGGTTTTCATCAAGTGCTCCTGATAAGCCATCACCCGGAAATGATCGATTATCTCGGCACGGAACACGGCCGCCTCATAGATCGCGATCCCGCGGGGCACTCGCGAGTACGCCCTATGCCCACACGTCTGGATGACGCTCTGAAGCTGTCTGATCAATTTGCGCGAGGCTGGACGGAGTGAGCTGGCGACGAGCCCGACTGATAATTCTCTGCGAGGATTCTCAGCATGAGGCGTTTATCCGACGCTTTCTTGTGGGGATGGGCTGGACAACTCGTGATTTGTACGTGAAAAAGTGTCCCGCCGCCGCTGGCTCCGCCGAGCAATGGGTGCGCCAGAGTTTTCCCGCCGAGTTGCGCGTATTCCGTAGTCCCCTCGTTCGCTCCGCACTGCTGATCATGGTCGATGCCGATTCGTACACCGTCACCGAAAGATTGCAACAGTTCGAACAGGAATGCCGCAACGCGCAGGTCCCGTTTCGCAGCGCTCACGAAGCAGTCGCATTCTGCATCCCTCGGCGAAACATTGAAACCTGGATGCGTTATCTGAGCGGTAACGATTTCAATGAAAACACACAGTACCCAAAGCTCGCCAGAGCAAGGGATTGTGCGGAGTCGGTTCGCGTGCTGCTTCGGCGTTGCACGGACAAATACCAGGATGACGATGCACCTGCCTCTCTCGTGGAGGCCTGCCGTGAATACCACCAACGTCTCGCCGGCAGATAGCTCTCAATTCCCTTTGACAATTTCACCATTTGACCATGTGACCCGAATATGAGCGTACCTCTTCTAGACCTGAAAGCTCAGTACGAAAAAATCAAACACGAAATCGAACCCGTGCTCCTGCGCGTGGCGGATTCACAATATTTCATTCTCGGTCCCGACGTCACGGCTCTCGAAGAAAACATCGCCGCCTATGTGGGCGCGAAGCATGCCATCGGCGTATCCTCCGGAACCGACGCGCTGCTGCTGGCCATGATGGCCCTGGAAATCGGACCCGGTGACGGCGTGATCGTCCCCACCTTTTCCTTCTTTGCCACCGCGGGAGCCGTGTCCCGCCTCGGCGCCACGCCGATTTTTGTGGACATTGATCCCGCAACCTATAACATCGCTCCGGCCGCCATTGCCGAGGCCTACGAAAAGTACAAGTCCACCGTCACCATCAAGGCCATCATTCCCGTCCATCTCTTCGGGCAATCCGCCGACATGGACCCCATCATGGACTTCGCCAGCGCACACAATCTCTATGTGATAGAGGATGCCGCGCAGGCCATTGGCACGCAATACAAGGATGGACGCCGCGTGGGCAGTATCGGCACTGTGGGATGCTTCAGCTTTTTCCCGAGTAAAAATCTCGGCGCCTTCGGCGATGGTGGCGTCATCACCACCAATGACAGCGACCTTGCAAAGCGCATCGAATTGCTGCGCATGCATGGCGCCGAAAAGCGCTATTATCACGAAATGATCGGCGGCAATTTCCGCATCGACGCCCTGCAGGCCGCCGTGCTCAATGTGAAGCTCCCGCATCTCAACGCTTGGCATGAGGGCCGCCGCCGCAATGCCGCATTGTACAATCGCCTGTTCACCGAAGCCGGTGTGGTGGGCGAGGGTAAGGTGCACTTGCCGGAGTCGGTGTATGAAGAGGTTAACAGTGAACAGGGAAAAGATGCTATCGCCATCAAGGATGTGTATTACCCGCACA
Source organism: Bacteroidota bacterium (assembly GCA_035914695.1). GTDB lineage: Bacteria > Bacteroidota > Ignavibacteria > SZUA-365 > SZUA-365 > JAOSJT01. The sequence goes on from JAMIQH010000213.1 coordinate 15,527, forward strand.
TTTACAATCAGTATTGCATCCGCGTGAACAACCGCGATGCGTTGATGGGGCATCTTGCCGCGAAGGGCATCGGTTGCGCGGTATATTATC
>JAMIQH010000214.1:0-12001 GCA_035914695.1 Bacteroidota bacterium
GATCTGGTCGATGTGTGTGAACAACTGGCGGATTTGGGGAAACGCGTGATCGTGGCCGGTCTTGACCAAGACTACCTCGCACGTCCGTTCGAGCCCATGCCGCAACTACTGGCTATTGCGGAGTACATTACGAAAACCCTGGCCATCTGCGTGGTGTGCGGAAATCCTGCCAACCGTACGCAACGCGTCACGCCCAGCCACGAGCGCGTGCTGGTCGGCGCCGCCGATGCCTACGAGGCGCGCTGTCGCGCGTGCTTCACCACGAACATTGAAGAAGCGAGGCAACATCATGCTTGAAAGTGTCCTCCGGGGTATCCTGGGTATTGCAGTGATCATCGGCATCGCCTTCGCCTTCTCCAGACACAAGCGCGATATTCGGTGGACACTGGTGATAAAGGGGCTGGGGATGCAACTGGTGTTTGGCATTCTCGTGATCAAAGGGGATGCCCTCGCTCGTTTCTGGGCGCCACTTGGCTGGCCACAGGTCGGCTTTGAAGCGATCTCAAAAGCCTTCGTGAAATTGCTGTCTTTCACAACACAGGGTGCGGCATTCATCTTTGGATCGCTGGCCTCCAGTCCCGGTCAGGATCAAAGTCTCGGTTTCTTCTTCGCCTTTCAGGTGCTCCCAACCATTATTTTCTTCGCCGCACTGATGTCCGTTCTCTACTATCTCGGTATTATGCAATACATCGTCCAAGTAATGGCCTGGATTATGATGAAGGTGCTGGGTACCAGCGGAGCGGAGTCGCTCTCGAACGCCGCGAACATCTTCGTGGGACAAACCGAAGCGCCACTGATGATCAAACCGTTTCTCAAGGATCTTACGGAATCCGAATTGCTGACAGTCATGGTAGGCGGTCTGGCCACCATCGCGGGTGGGGTCATGGCGGCCTATGTGCAAATGCTCGGCATTTCCTATGCCGAACAGCACGGTATGGCAGTGAACGCCGCCCAGGTGCGCTTCGCTGCGCAACTCCTCGGCGCCAGCATCATGGCGGCCCCTGCAAGCATGGTGCTGAGCAAAATTCTTATCCCGGAAACCGGCACACCTCTCACGTATGGACGCGTTCACATCCCGCGGGAAAAATCCGCCACCAATGTCATCGATGCTGCGGCATCGGGTGCGTCCGACGGTTTAAAACTCGCGCTGAATATCGCGGCCATGCTTCTCGCCTTCATCGCACTCATCGCCTTGGCGAATTACCTGCTGGGACTAGTAGGTCGTATCGGCGATTTCAATGGCTATCTCACATCGGTGTTCGGGAAACCGCTGAGTTTGGAATTGATTTTCGGTCTGGTCTTCCAATACGTGGCCTTCGGTATCGGTTTTCCGTGGAATGAATCCTTTCAGGTGGGAACGCTGATGGGAACGAAGCTGGTGTTGAATGAATTTGTGGCCTATCTCGATATGTCCAACATGATCAGTTCCGGAGCACTCTATTCTGACAAAGCCATCAGCATGGCGGCGTTCGCACTTTGCGGTTTTGCGAATTTCTCCTCCATCGCCATCCTCATGGGTGGACTCGGTCCGCTGGCTCCCGGGCGTCGCCCCGATATCTCGCGGCTCGGTCTTCGTGCGTTACTTGCCGGAACGCTGGCGACGTTGATGACAGCGACAATCGCAGGAATTCTCTCGGGATTCTGATTATGCGCGAGGAAAGCATGTTGTCTCCACTTCCCACCGTGCTGCTCGACGCCTTGCGGCGGCATATCCCAGTGCCACCCGACGTGGCCGTGGTGTTGGGATCGGGGCTGGGAGCGTATGGAGATCGACTGCTCGTGGAAGCGCGCATTGCCACCTCCACCTTGCCACAGTATCCGCAAAGCATGGTGGAGGGTCATAGTGGAGAACTGGTGCTCGGAACCGCGCACGGACGCCGTGTACTGGTATTCCGTGGTCGCCTCCATGGCTACGAAGGGCAAAGCGCTGCCATATCCGCCTTGCCCGCACGTATCGCCGCTGCATTGGGAATACCCATGCTCATCGTTACCAACGCGGCTGGTGGCTTGCATCCCTCCTTCGAGGCAGGCGACCTGATGTTGATCAGCGACTATGTGGTGTTGCCACTGGCACTGCGGATGGGATTATTCCTTCACGGTCCCGACGATACGCAGCATTCTCCCAAGCGCATCGCCGCGTTCCGTGAAGAGGATCTCGCCAGTGTTCGACATGCTGCTGCAACCTGTGGAATACCGTTGAAGGAAGGCAGCTACGGATTTTGCTCGGGCCCCACCTACGAAACTCGCGCCGAGATCGGAATGCTGCGCCTGATAGGTGCCGATGCCGTTGGCATGTCCACCGTACCCGAACTCATCGTTGCGTTGCGCTCGGGTATGCGTGTGGTCGGAATTTCCTGCATCACGAACAAGGCGATGACAGTACCGCAGCGCGTCACCCACGATGAAGTCACCACGGTTGCGGCCAAGATTGCAGCGCGCTTCGCCACCTTGCTCGATACGGTGATTGCACTTCTTCCTGATCAAATGACTGCGACGACGGAAGGTCCGCGGCTATGACCGCGCGCGCGCTCGTTCCACTGCTCTTCCTATGGTTGTCTGTCGTGACAGTGGCGCAGGAACGCGCGGAAACAAGCATCGATCTGCGTGGGCGTGCGGCGTTCCGCATCGGAGATGATGATGTTTGGCGCAGCAAGTTCATCGACGAGCTTGAAGCGGAGTGGAATTTCATTACGGTGCCGGGTGCGTGGGAGGACCATGGATTTCCGCTGCACGATGGCTTCGCCTGGTACCGCATTCGCTTTCAAATACCCGCGGCGCTGCGCGACGATTCGCTGCTGCTCGTCATGAGTGGCGTGGATGATGCGGATGAAACATTCCTCAATGGCGTGTTGGTGGGGAAAAGCGGAGCGTTCCCTCCCAATCCGCGTTCCGAGTTGCATTCATTGCGTGTCTATCCCCTGCCCCGATTTATTCGCGAGGAGTACAACCTTCTTGCTCTACGCGTTTTTGATCGCGGTGACCAGGGTGGAATAACGGGCGGCATTTTCCGCATCATCCGTGCGGACGATATCGCCATGGTTCTGGACGAAATCGTCGATGCACCCGCACCTGCTCCGTCGCTCTACATCACCAATGGCGTCATGGCCTCAGCCATCAGTGGCGACAGTGCGGTTTTGCGCTGGAGCCGTCCCCGCATGTATGATCGGATCGCGATGGACCTGCCGACGCAAATTACGATGCGCAATCTCCGACTCGGCACCTCCCGACCGCAGGCGATTACCTACGTACCGAACACGGGCGTTGTCCTCGCCACCTATGCCGACGGTATGCGCAGCTATTGGTATCATCCGCGCGGTGCAGCGCAGCATGTGCTCGTCGTGGCGGTGCGTGGTGGAGCATCGGGCGCCGCCTCGCCCGACCTCGCATTCACCATGGAACGACCCGCCTGGCTGTATGCCGAACATGTATCGGAACGTGATGGCGAGAAAACCACGTATCATCTGCTCGCTTACAATAGTTGCTGCGTGGAATTGGCCGAACGCGACCTCGACAGCGCGCTGGCGCTTGGCGAGGCGGATTGGGGCCTGGAAGCTGAGTTATCGCGGTGGACAACCATGCGGAGCAGCGAAAGCTGGCCGCCTTCCATTCTCAGCGAGAGAGAACGGATGGTGTATGCGCAGTCCATTGTCACCCTGCTGCAAGCGCGTGTGGAGGAAGGTGGTGGCGCGAGTGGGCAAATACTTTCCGGTCTGGAACCGCAATCCACTGCGCTGTGCGTCGCGGGCGATCACCTCTGGGCTGCGCAAGCACTCGCGGCTGCCGGTATGTCGGACGACGCGCGCAGGGCGCTCGCCTACATTCCTACCGCCGAACATCGCCAATACCAGCTTCACGATGTCTACGGCAAGGAAGAAGGCGTGGGCTTTCCCTACATGGTGTCTCCCGTGCCCTGGGATGGTTCGGGCAATGAATGGCGCTGGCCACGCGTGGATGAGGCGCGCTTCCGGCATGATGGACTCGCCCGGTACATCATGGTAGTGGAGGAATTGCGCGCTCTGGCAGAGCGGCAGGTTGTGGCGGGAGGAGGACAGTTCAACGACAGCGCGTTCATCGCTCCCTATTACCGCGGTCTCATCGAAGGCGTTGCGGACGTTTTGCTGTACCGCATCGATTCCACCGGGCTTTCGCAGGGAATTTCCACCCCTTGGGGACCGCGGGAACATGCCTTCGCAGCGGATATACATCAGGCCATACTCGCAATGCATGCGCTCGACATCGCTTCAACCTATGCCGAGCGACAGGGCGATGAACTGCGCGCCTTCCTTTACCGGAAGGCGGTGGGCAAAGGCCGCGAGGAACTGCGTCGCCTGGTGCTGCGGGTGACCGAGGCCGACAGTGCCCGCGCTCTCTCTCCTGTGGAACTCCGCGTATTCCATCCCCTGCTCGCCGACGCAGTCAGCTTCGGGTTGCTCATACCCGACAGCCCGGAAGCTGCCTTCGCCCTGGATATCGTCGAGCGCTCCTTTGCCATTGAAGACACCTTGTTGCTCTACAATGCGCGACCCGACGGCGATTGGTTCGAGCGCCAGGCCAGACCGCTGCTCACGTTACAACTTGCTGCCGCGTATGCCACATGTGCTCGCCTCGACCGGGCTGAAGCCCTGTTTGGCGCTGCCACGGATATCGCATTGCGCTACCATGGCCTTCTTCCGGAATTGATCGATCCGCTGGGAGGAAGTCAGCACGGAGCCACGCCATCGACCGTGGCCGCGGCCGCATATATCCTCACCGCCGAACGCATCGTGCAGGCGCGGCTGCGATTGCGCTGATGCTCGACCTTCCATTCTCCAGTGATTCCGAAACACATTGTACCCTCCCGTGGTCGATAAGTCCATTGCATCATAGCGCAGCACTGATCGCGATGATCGTCGCCATGGATTAAAAGCAGACGCGATCCCGGGCAGGCGGAATCGCGTCTGAGGATCACGAGAGGATGGAGGTCAGCGTGTGAGCACAAGCCGACGGGTGAAGGTGTAATCGTTTGTCCGCAACGTGTAGAAGTACACGCCCACGGGCAGGTCGTTTGCATCAAAGCGCACCGTGTGCGAGCCCTTGTCGAATTCTTTGTCGGCCAGCACCGCCACGACAGCTCCGCTGACGTCGCTGACACTGAGCTGCACATGTTTGCAATCCGCAAGGGTGAAGGAAATGTTGGTCGACGGGTTGAAGGGATTCGGCCAGTTCTGAACGACGTTTTGTTTACTCGCTCCGGCGGTGATTTCGAGAATCTCGGACTGTGATCGCCATCCGGTTTCATCGAGGCAACGGAGTTGATAGATGGCGGATTCCGAACCGCGCTGTATCGGATCGATGAATGAGTACCAACTCGCTTCGGCGTCGCGGATCACACCCGGCACTGTCCCGATAACGGACCATCCTTTCCTGATTTTCCGCAGAATTTCGAAGCGATGCGTCCGGGATTGCGCATTGGTCTTCCAATCGAGTCGAAATGCGCCATTGCATTCGCTCACGGTGAACACAGTCACTTCCACCGGTCGCGATGCGAGGCTCCCTGTCAATCGGCGTACGTCCCCTTCTACAGCATGCATTTCTTCCTTGGAGACAGTATTGTCCGTTTCCCACATCGCCGTGTAAAATCGTCGGCCCTTCAGAATCTCTGCCGAGGCATCGTGGAGCATCGTGCCTGGAAGTGGCGAAACCGTGGAGAGTGCGGCGGACGGAACACGGGCGTTACTCGTCACATCCGGCAGTTTCCTTTCAGCTACCGTCAGTGCAAGCGCATCCTGACGAGGTCCTGCTTGCCGATTCGCGTCGGCGGCACCGCGCCGGATCCGTGACGCGCGTTCATCCCCCCCTCGGCGCAATGAATTACCAGGAATTCCCTCTTCATCAACGTCCCCTTCACTCATCATGTTGGCATTCCTCGCGGCAGCCGTACTCGCAAACAGTTGCTGATCCTGGGACAGCACTGCATCGACTGAAGTCAGTTGCATCGTCGCGGTTCTGCTGGGAGGCAATGGCCCGTTCTCGCGCGCCTCCCGGCCACCGTTGGCCTGCTGATACGCATCCATGTGTGTACTCCCTGCCACAAGGTGCAGGTTTTCATCCAATGCAGTTATGAAGTGCGGGAAAGCGTTCGCCTGATCCACTGGCGATGCTGTCCAAAGAAATGCAATGAAGATCAATGTGAGCGGCAGGTGCTTCATGATTCTTCCTCCAACTGATATCGTTCCGCCGGATCAATGCGACAGCGTAATGTTGGCAGGGCGTGGGTTGCGCCGCATTTCCGCTGACCGGCGTCCGCACCGTATTTCGATGCGGTTTCAACAGGCAATCTAGCGTGCCTACCTTTCGGGGAAATGAATCCGGCATTAACAATCCCTTAATTGCGAGAGCTGTCTCTCTGGTGCTTCTGTCCAAGTAATGTGAAATTCCGCATTACAGACTGATTTTCGACATGCGGGTGATTCGTGCTGCGATATTCCGAAGGGTGGCATTTCCTGATTTACAGCGATCATAATCCCTACCTCCCCCTGTCGTTTCCAATCTGGTATCAGCCAGGCGAGTGGATGTTCACGGCCCTGCAATGGAATCATCGATTATTCGTTCCACAACGACATGTTCACCTGACCGCTGAATCGGCGTGAATGTATACGCCTGTGGTTCTCTTCTTCCCCTGCTATCAACACGCTCTTCCGATGGTCGGATGATTTCCAGAGTTACTATTCCGCTATGCAGGATGACGCTGTATTCTGAGAAGCGGATGGCGTATATTCCAGCCGACGGAACTGGCAGTGGCCCCGCTTGATCCAGTCACATCGCATTCGTTCATACTCCTACACGTCGCAGGCGTGTGGCATGCACACGGCTCGCAGCGGAGATACCACATGCGGACGCCATGCATATCGCTGCAATGCGCGGGGTCAAGCGCCTCGTCACTCGTGCGCGATCACTAATCGGAGGTGTTGTGAGATATACGCAGACCATCGTGCAATTGCAGCAGGATCCTCGCTATCCTTCGGCAAAAAACGTGTTGAACGCGCTGCTTCGCTTTGAGTCCCCGGAAATTCAGGATCTGGTGAATCTCTACGGAGTTCGACATGCGCAAACCATGCACAGTTTCCTCGGACGGCATCTCGAAAAAAAGCTGCTGCCACAAGGCGCACTCCGTCCCCATTATCCTGAAGCAAGCACGGATATCTCGAATGCGCGCAGCTTTATCGAAGAATCGCTCGATTATCTGAATTTGCAGGCGGATGTGCTTTTCGGGGATGTGCCGGAAATCGAGCGCCTCGAACCCCTGTACGGCAAATTCGCGGCGCAGGTACGCGAAATCATCCGCCTCTTTATCGTGCACCGCAGGAAACGGAAATGCGGCATATCTTCCGTGGCACACCTCAACCGCGTTGGCGCGGTGGCGCATCAACTCCGTTTGGACAACGAAGGCGAGCACGAATACGCCACCGTGGCCTTCATGCACGACGCACTCGAGGATTTGCTCGACGTGGTGCGCGACGAGCACGGCCAGGTGTATGGAGTGTTTCGCTACCGGGAATTCCTCGATCGCTACATGGCCCCGGAACTGCATTACCACCTTCGCCTGATCACCAATTTTTTCGATTTGATTCTCCTCGAAGCGCAAAAAATGATTCGCGCGGAAGACAAGGCGCTCACCAAGGAAAACCTGATCCACACGCTCGTCGTCATGTACCAGCGCGAACGCGTCGATATTCATCCCTACCTGGAAAAAGTGTACGACGTCATCGATGCGACAGAATTTGATGGCGATATCGCCCTGCATGCCAAATGGTTGTGCTACAGCGAACTGTACATCAAGGAAATGGCACGCTACACGCATGCGAATCACAATTACCGCGCCTTTGAAATCAAAGGCATCGATCTCTCGGACAATGGGCATGGACGCGATGCGCTGGCTCTCGATTCACGTGTAAAAAACATGCTCAAACAACAGATTTACGCGACCTTCGGCGCACAGTTGAATTCGGATTGGTATGGTTTGAACAAATGCGTGGCGGAACTGCAGGAGGATGTTCTGGTACATGCCGAGCACACCATTATCCAGGACCTGCTGCAGCGCCAATCCTCCATGGATTTCGTCGCATCCACGATCGGAAAAATGCGCGACATGCGCAGCATCTTCTTTCTGCCGGAGCGCCGGGTCTTCACGCATCATTGAAAGCGGACGGCATTGGAGTAAATATGCGGAGGGCGCACAGTCCGTGCGCCCTCCTTTCGTTTCCACCACGATGTTGCGGCCTTTCTCCCCCGCTATTGCTTCACCACGCGCCGGACTTCGTGCCAGCTGCCACCCTGCACGCTCAGAATATACAGACCGGGTGGCTGTGTGGTGAGATCCACCGTGAGTACGGTCTGTAAAGCCGGTGCGGCGCGATGGTGGGATACCTCTTGACCGAGAATATTCGTCACGCGCAGTTCCCAGGCCTCTGGAAGGGGCTGCTCCACCGCGAGGTGCAGCAGTCCTGGCGTCGGATCGGGGTACACGCGCAGCTCGAACCCATGCGAGTCGGTCGACAGCGATGTGACGGTCACCTGTAAAACATCCGACGTGGCTGTGCAGCCATGTTCCGAGTACACGCGCACGGAGTACGCGCCAGACTCCCGCGCGATATACGTTTGCTGCACCGCTCCCGAGATGTCCACACCGTTCCGCAACCACTGATACGCATGCGCCCCATCGCAACGCAGTGTGTCTCCGGCGCGCGTGATGTTCGGAACGGATGGCCGCGGATGAACGGTGATAATATCGGGTACGGAACTCCCCTGACATCCGTGTTCATCCCAGACCGTGACGTGATACGATCCTGATCGTGTTACGCGTATCTCGCGCGTACGTTCACCGCTACTCCATTCCCAATCCGCATAATCGCCCTGCAAGGAAAGCAAGACGGTGTCGCCCTCGCAAATCGTCGTGTTCCCGATTCTCTGGACCACCGGAGCGGGGTTCGTACGCACGTGCACGTCCACCGGCGCTGCATGACCCACACAACCATGCATATCCTCAACGATGACGGCGTACGAACCCTCCGCACGCACGGTCAGGAAGCGCGTGCGTGCTCCGGTGCTCCAAGTCCACGAAACGTGATCTCCTCCGTCAAGCACCACGCTGTCGCCCTCGCAGAAGGTGAGCGGACCGCTCGCGGTGATAACGGGGAGAAAACTCCGACGAAACACCAACACAGTATCGGAATAAAGGTGGCACCCCCCTGCAGACACGCGTACGAAATAGCGGCCGGTGTCGCTGATGGCAACCTGCCGCGTGCTGGCCCCGTTGCTCCATTGGTAGCTGTCGTATCCTTCGCCCGCATCCAGACGCAGCACGCCACCTTCACACAACGCCACGGTATCCGGCTGGCCGAGCTGCGGCCGGGGAATGCCCGTCACAACGAAGCTGTCCGACATGGAAGCACATCCGTTTCCGTCGAATACGCGAAGTCCATACGTTCCAGGTCCGGTTACGCGCAGAAATCGGCCGCCGCTACCGGTGGACCATTCCCATGAGGCGAAGCCCGCGCCACCATCCAAGGTGATGGTGTCGCCCGGACAGAGCCGAGCAGGAACAGGTCCGGCAATCCTGGCCAACGGACGCGGTCGCACGGTTAGCACCACGGTGTCCGATCGCGCTTCGCAACCGAAGGCATTTCCAACGCGGACATGGTATTGCCCCGATGCGCGCGCCACGATACGGCGCGTGCCTTCGCCCGTCGACCAACGGTAGTTCGTGAATCCATCTCCTGCATCGATTTCCACACTGTCGCCTTCGCAGAACACCGGCGCGGCAGACAGATGCAGGCGCACCACTGGATCGCTTATCACGATAACAACAGTGTCCGAAAAGGCGGTGCAACCATACGCGTCGGTGACGCGAACATGGTAGCTTCCGGGTTGTGACACGTCGATAGCGCTGATTCCGAGACCGTTGGACCAAGCATACTGTGCGTAGCTCTCGGTGGTGCGCAGCACCACACTTCCGCCTCGACAGAGCGTAATGGTGCCGGAGTGATTCAGTCGCGGCTGAGGACGCGGACGCGCCTGCACGACGGTGACTGGTGATGTACCAAAACGTCCGGCGTGATCCATCACGGTGACGCTGTAATTTCCAGCCGCATGAACCGTGATGGAGGTGTCGCGTGAACCGGTGGACCATTCGTAGGAATCGAAGCCGCTGTTCGTGCTCAGTGTCAGCGAGTCGTCGGCGCACAGATACGCGATGCCGGAAGGCGTGATCACCGGTTCCGGCGGGATGGCGACGGCGACGCCCGCACTTCGATGCCGCGACACAAGACATCCGGCCGCAATGCTGCTACCAATAAACGTCAACGGACAATTGGTGGAATCCTGCCGTGGCGTCGCGGTGAAGTGCAGTGTCAACATTGGAGTGGGTCCGGAAAAACGTACCGCCGAGTCGAGTCGGATTTGCACACCCGGACCGCTCTGAAACGCCGCCACCTGCCTTCCGAGCAAGGGGGATCCCGAAGGGATGCTGATCGAATCAAAGCGCATGCAGCCATTGAAAAATGCCAGATCCATGATGAATGGATGAAGAATTCCGGATATGGCGGTCTCCATTGCCAGCAGCACCTCGAAGGGCTTTCCTGCGAGCGCCGTGACGGATGCAAGAGTGAAGAGCACTGTGTCGCGGGTACCGACGAGCATCGGTGCCGTGTAGTGCAGCATATCCTCATCGGCACCATTGCACACACCTTGCACCGCCAGACGCACACCGTGCTGTGCCCCGTCGGCACAAGCGGCGGTATAGCGCAGAACACATTCCTGAAAGCCGTCGGCCATGAATTGATAGGCATCGAGAAACGCCTGCCGCAACTCCGCCTCCGTCGTGGTTTGATAGTATCGTCCTCCCGTCTCTGCCGCGAGTTCCTGCAATTGTCCCACAGGAATCGAAGCACCGATACTGATGGTGATAATGCGAATTCCATGGCTGGCGGCAAGCTGGGCGGTGGCACCCGGGTTACTGCTGCTGGCATTGTCGAAGCCGTTCACAACGAGAATAACGGTGCGTGGTGTACGTTGCCCCGCGGCAATCTGATGCTGAACAGCAAGCAAGAGGGCATCCCACATCGCGGTCTGCCCCGCGGCTTGCAACTGGGCCACCGCGGTAAGAAGAAGCGAGGAATCGGCGGTCATTGGCTGGACCAGTGCGGGCGTGGACCCGAAATGCACCACCGCCGCTTGATCCTCGGTTGTCATGCTGCGTACGAAAGCGGACGCACCGGCGCGTATCCATTGATTCGCAAGGCCCGCTGTACTCCCCGAGCCGTCCAACGCCATGACCACACCGCCCACGCCGCTGGCAGTGGTGTCGGGGCAATCAAGCGCGAAATTCGGTATGTCGATACCATCCTCCGAAACACGCACGTGCTGCCCATGGGAGATGTCGAACATGTTATTGCAACGCAGCGCGTAATACACTTCCACCACAGGCCAATTGTCCACGCGAATGCGCTGAATGCGCACATCGGGCTGCGCCGCCAGTGGCAGCGCCAGCGCGAATATCACGATAATCATGGCAATGCAACGCTGTTTCCACGTGCTCACGATGCGCATACATTCCTCCTCGTTGATCGATGCGTGAAATTCAAATGTGGTGGGCAGGCAATGACAAATGAACACCACAACCACGTGTTTGTTACAGTGCTCACCCGTCGAGTGTGTTCTGCCATTTTTGGCGAAAACCGCACTCCACTCGCGAATGCCGCTTCAGTTCCGTACAAATACCTTAACCCGCTTCCATCCCGACCGTTCCACCTCAAGCGTATACACACCCTGCGGCAGTGGACGGATGTCCAGAGACAGCGGCGAAGCGCCGTTCGTCACCATGATGTGGTCGCGCAGCCATACACGACCCAGCATATCCCGAACGCAGTAGCGCAACGGGCCGGGCAGCGGCGCGACCACATGCACGTGCAGATAATCCTGCGCCGGCTGAGGATACAGGAGCAGAAATTCCTTTTCAGGCGCC
>JAMIQH010000215.1:0-3618 GCA_035914695.1 Bacteroidota bacterium
CGATACTCCACATCGGCGGCCGATCCGCCCTCGAGGGCGTCCGCCTTGTCACGACGGAATCGCTCCGTTTCCTCGGGATGCACAATGCCTTCGAGACGCAACTCTCCACGCGTGAATTCCGTGCGTGCATAGCCGAGCACGGCCTCGCAGGAGGGACTGACAAACTCGTACGAGCCGTTCACATTGTACCAGAACTCGAGACTTGAGGACATGTCCGCGATGATGTGCATGCGTTCATGCGCCTCGTGCAGCAGTTTTTTGTACTTGTTCTTCTGCTGGCCGAGCAGCTTCGCCACCGCAGCACGCTGCGGATTGGTGAGCTTGAGTGTATCGAGGGTGAGTGGGCGTTTTTTCCGGATCATGTTCGGGAGCTGTGCGTCGGGACGGGGAGCGTGCGCTCTCCAGAGACGAAGCCGTGATGCGTCGGCAAGTGACGCTAAAAAGTACGAAATCAACACCACAAATCCATCAGGCGCCGTAATGCCGCCACGCATTGGCTGCAATGACGCGCGGGGACGCGTGTCAACGCAGAGCGGCCACCACACGGTCCCGCAGCAATCCGTTCCGTCGTTTCTCGGTTGCGGTGGAGACGGCGGTGGAGACGGCGGCGCGTTCACCGATCAGCACCAGCAGACGCTTGGCCCGCGTCATCGCGGTGTAGAGCAAGGTGCGGCGCAGCATGATGCGATGCTGCATCGTCATCGGCACCACCACGTAGCCGTACTCGCTGCCCTGACTTTTGTGTATGGTGATCGCGTAGGCCAGCACGAGGTCGTCGGTCTCTTCGGACGTGTACCCCACGCGGTTCGTGTCGTAACTCACGTACAGTTTTTGCTCCTCCTCGTCGAAGGACTCCACGAAGCCGATGTCGCCATTGTACACATCCTTTTCGTAATCATTACGGATGTGCATGACTTTATCTCCCCGTCGGAATGCGCGATCGCCTCGCTGGAGCAGCACGCGGCTCCCTCCGTTGAGCGCGCGCTGCAAAACGTGATTCAGATTCGTGACGCCCGCCGCGGTGTTGTACATGGGCGCAAGCACCTGAATGTCGCGCAGAGGATCGCAGCCGAACTCGCGTGGAATGCGCTCGGCCACCAGCTCCCGGACCAACTCCGGGATGTGTTCGTCCGGGCCCGTTTCGCGCAGGAAGGTCTCGCCTCCTCCGTGCAACCGCGTGTCAAACACCGGCGCGAAACCCTCGCGCACGCGATGCGCGTTCGTGATAATGGTGCTGTTGGCGGCCTGACGAAACACCAGCCGCAGAATCACCGTCGGCACTTCCTCTGTGGCGATCAGGTCGCGCAACACCGTACCCGGTCCCACCGAGGGCAACTGATCGGCGTCGCCCACAAGCAACACGCGGCATCCGCTCGGACGCGCCCGCAGCAAGGAGGCGAAAAGCAGCACATCCACCATCGACATTTCATCCACCACCAGCAGATCCGCCTCGATGGGCCGCGCTGCATCGCGCTGGAATTCCATGGTGTGGGGATCGTATTCGAGAAGGCGGTGAATGGTCTTGGCTTCGGTTCCCGTGACCTCGGTGATGCGTTTCGCGGCGCGTCCCGTGGGCGCGCACACGGCGAGGCGCAGGCCAAGTTGTCGCGCGCAGTCGAGCACTCCGATCAACGTCGTGGTTTTTCCTGTGCCTGGACCGCCGGTGAGTATGCACAGCGGTCCTGTGAGCGCGAGATGGATGGCCTCCACCTGTTGCGCGTTGAACTCCAAACGGCGCGCGCTCTCGATGCGCCGCAGCATGGCGTCCACCGCTCCGTGATCCACACCGTTCCAATACTCGCCATAGGACTGTGCCAACGCGTCGGCGATGCCTTGCTCGGCATCGTGCAGCACGGGGAGATACGCGTGTCCGCCATCGAGCCGCACCAGCCCGCGCTCGCACGCGCTGCGGAGAGCGCCGTGCACCTGTCCCTCATCGCCGCCGAGCAGCGTGGCTGCGTGCCGCACAAACTCCTGCTCGGGTACGCAACTGTGTCCGTCGCGCATCGAGGCCTCGCGCAAGACGAAGGCGACTCCGGCAGTGAGTCGCCGCTCATCGTCGGCCGCAATACCCAGTCCGCGGGCGATGCCATCGGCCGTGACGAAACCGATGCCCTCGATGTCCTCCACCATGCGGTACGGATCATCGCTCAGTATCTCCACGGCGCGCGCGCCATATGCGTGGAAAATTCTGACGGCGAATGCGGTGGACACACCGTGCTCCTTGAGAAACAGCATGACATTCTGCACGCCGCGTTGCTTTTCCCAGGATTCGCGTATCATCGCCAGTTTGGCCGGACCGATGCCGTCGATCTCCAGCAGCCGGTCGATCCGCTCGTTCATCACATGCATGGTATCGGCGCCGAAGTGCTTCACGATTTTTGTGGCGAGACTTTCCCGGATGCCACGAATCAATCCCGAACAGAGGTAAGACGATCGAGGCGCCGATCGGCCGCCACCCGTCACAGCGCGAACCCAGCCCTGCAGGCGATTGCGTGAATGCTGCGGCCACAGGTCGGCAAGCACCTGATCCAGGCGCCGGCCGGCGCAATGATCGGGAACGCAGGTGGGAAGCGCGTTTGTTCGGCTATAATCAACGGGGTCTACCAAAGGATTTTTCATGATGCGAAGTGTACCCGCATTCACCCCCTGCTTTCGCCTGCTGACGGCGCTATTGATCGCGGCCGTCGTCGCCGGCTGCGGTCTTTTCCCGGAATCGAAGGACGAGACCGTCGGCTGGTCGGCCAACAAGCTGTATGCCGAAGCCAAGGAAGCGCAATCCGATGGCGCCTGGGACAAGGCCGCCAAATATTACGAAAAACTCGAAGCGCGTTACCCCTACGGACGCTTTGCCCAGCAAGCCCAGCTTGAACTCGGCTACGTATACTGGAAGGCTGGCGAAGCCGGTTCGGCACTCGCCGCTACAGACCGCTTCATCAAGCTGCACCCGACCCATCCGGCGGTCGACTATGCCTATTACCTGAAAGGCCTGATCAACTTCAACGAGGATCTCGGCTGGGCCGGCTACATCAGTACGCAGGACCCGACCGAGCGCGACCCCAAGGCCCTCCGCGAATCATTCGACGCTTTCCGCGAACTGGCAACGCGCTTCCCCAACAGCAAATACACGCCGGATGCCATCCAGCGCATGAACTATCTGGTCAATTCCATGGCTTCGCACGAGGTTCATGTCGCCCGCTATTACTACAATCGCGGCGCCTATGTCGCGGCCGCCAACCGCGCCCAGAACGCCATCAAGACCTACCCCTCGGCACCCGCCATCGAGGAAGCGATGTATATCCTGATCGCCGCCTACGACAAGCTGGGCATGACCGATCTACGCGACGACGCCGACCGGGTGATGCGCAAGAACTTCCCCGACAGCAAGTTTTATGCGACGGGTCTAGCAGACAAGAAGAAGTGGTGGCATCTCTGGTAAATCCTTGGTAATTGCACCAGGCAACCCGCTACGGGATTGCTTGGTCGCCGATCCAGACCAGTTCGGGCACGCCGTCATCGCCACCGCAGATGATCGCGTTCTGCCCGTATTTCTCACCCAGCGCCAACGCCTCGGCAACTGAAATATCGGGGATGAAACAGCTTTCCTCGTCTGCCCAG
>JAMIQH010000216.1:0-10532 GCA_035914695.1 Bacteroidota bacterium
AGGAGTGTCCTTTCCGTCCACGAAAATGCGCGCCTGTTGACCGATGCGCACCTGCGCGAGTTGCGCGGCCGAGAGATAGATGCGCGTCCACATGTGTCGCACATCGCCGATGTCGCAGAGCGGGGCGCCCACGCCCAGCACTTCGCCCAGCTCGGCGTAGCGCACGAGCACGGTGCCGTCGAGCGGTGCGGTGAGCTGCGCGTCGTTCCACTGCGTCTGCACGATGCGCTTGCCTGCGCCGAGTTGCGCACGCTTGTCGCCCAACGCGGCGAGCGAGGCATCCGCGGCGCGCAATTCGGCCTCGGCGGCATCGAGCTGTGCGGCGAGATCGTCCACCTGCTGCTGCGTGGCGGCCTGCTTGCTCAGCAGCGCGCGGAAGCGCTCGGTTTTGCGTCGCAGATTGTCGCGCTGCACGGCACCGGCCGCGCGGCGCGCCTCTGCGGCGCGGAGCTGCTGCTCGAGTTCGGCGAGCTGCGCGTCCTGCTGCGCAAGCTGATGATCGAGACGATCGGTGCTGATGCGCGCCAGCGTATCGCCGGCGCGCACGGCCTCGCCTTCGTCCACGTACAGCGCGCGGAGCGTGCCGGGCGTCTGCGCGCTGACGCGCACGGTGGTGGCTTCGACGAGTCCGGTGAAGCGCATGCCGCCGTCGTTACCGTCGGAGCAGGCGCTGGCGAAAAGCAAAAGGGAGAGAAGTAGGGTGCGTTGCATTGTCGAAACTCCTGGATTATTCCCGACCGATGGTGGCGGCCAGTTCGGCGATTTTCATGGCGTATTGAAGGGTGATCTGCTCGCGGGAAATGCGCGCCGTGGTAAGCGATACTTCGGCGTCGACCAGTTCGGTGGCGGTGGCCAGACCTTCGGCCAGGCGCACGGCAAGCAGTTGCTGCTTCTCGCGTTCCTGCGCGATTTGCGCGTCGAGCAGACGCATGCTGCCGCGCAGCACCTCGAGTTCGTTGAGCAGGGAAGCGACGCCGCTGGCGAGTTGGCGGCGCAGTTGGGCGGCGCGCAACGCGCTGTTGTCGGCATCGAGCATGCGGGCTTCGACTTTGTGCCGGTCGGCGCCCCAGTTCCACACATTCCACTGAAGATTGACGCCCGCCACGTAGTAGCCCATCCACGCGTTGGCCACCTGATCCACGCCGGGTATGCCGTAGCGCAGCGATACCATGCCATTGACGCTGGGCAGCCAGGCGGCTCGGTCGGCGTCGGCGAGTTCGCGATACATGCCCGCCTGCCTCTCGTGCAGGCGCAGGTCGGGCCGTTGTTCGAGCGCGCGGGCAAGGAGCGCGGCCTCGCCCTGGCGGGCGAAGTCGTCGTCCACCGCCGCATCGCGGGTGACGTCGAAGGGAGCGTCACTGCCGATCAGGGCGGCGAGCGTCAGCACGGTATTGCGGTAGTCGCTCGCGCTTCCCGCGGCCTGCACGCGCAGCGCGGCCATGCGTGTGGACAGCACGAGCGTGTCGTAGGCGAGAATCTGTCCCTGTTCGAGCAGCGCACCCAGCGTGTGCCGCTGTTGCTCGAGGTAGCGGAGCTGTTCATCGTAAATATCCATCCATTTCCGCGCGAGTTGGGCCTTGCGGTAGAGCAGGGTGGCGCGATACGCCACATCGATGCGTCTGGCGCGCAGGGCCTCGGCCGCGACTTCGGCGCCCTGCCGCTGCGCCTCCTCCAGATGGGAAAGGCGGAAGCCGGTGAACAGCGGCACGCTGGCGGTGAGGGCGCTCTCGAAGTTGTTGCCGTCGCCGAAGGAGATGCGTCGCGCGGGCAGCCCGGGCAGCGCCAGATCGATACCCGCGGTTTCGCTCACATGCGTGTATCCCGCGGAGAGGGCAAGTCCCGGCAGCCGCTGCGCCCGCGCGCTGGCGTGCAGGTGTTCGGCTTGTTCGACGCCGTGGCGGGCGATGGCCACATCCTCGCTGTGGGCGAGGGCGCGCTCGCGCACCTCGTCGAGGGAGAGCGTACGCTGCGCATATCCCGGCGCGCCGACGGCGAGCAACATGGCGAGAATGGGGAAGAGGGCACGCCGGCCCTGCTGTATGGCACTCATTTCCGTTTCTCCTTGGCCGGCAACAGGCCATGCATGATGATGTCGTAGACGTGATCGGCGCGTTCGCGCGCGAGTTGCTCGCGTAGGTCCTTGAGTTGCGGGACCAGCGCCGCAAACACCGGAAAACCCGCGTAAAAGAAGATGCAGGACCCGAGCACGGTGAACATGGTTTGCAGGGGATCCAGCGGACGGATTTCTCCCTTTTCCACCGCCTCCATGAAGCGTCCGACGAAGACCATCGGCGCGGCGGGACCGCCGTTGGGAAATTGTTCGCGCAATCGCTCCTGCAAAACCGGGGCGCCCTCCGACACTTCGCGGAGCATAAATTTGGGCAGCCAGGGATTGCTTTCCAGCAAATCGAGATAGCGTGTGATCAGCGTGCGCAGTGCCTGCTCGAAGGTGGCGCTTTCCTCCACCTGTTGGAAAATCCAGAGGAGATAGCGGCGGATGACGTAGGAGAACACCTCGTCATAGAGGCGGTCCTTGCTGCGAAAGTAGTAGTGGACCAGGGCTTTGGTTATGCCGGCGCGCTCGGCGATGGATTGCATGCGCGCGCCGGCGCGGCCGAATTCGCTGAATTCCTCGAGCGCCGCCTTGAAAATGCGCTCCTCGGTGTCGGTGTATTCGTGTGACTGCATGATGTAACCGTACAATTTAACCAAATAGTTAAACACGAAAGACAACATACGGCGCGCGAACAGCGAAAGCAAGTGGGGACGAATTTTTTCTTGTAAAGAAGCTGTCCGACAGCGCTTCGTTTGTGAATTATTTTTGCACAACATGATGATCGAGCATTGCGCTTTGCTCATGATTTGCGTACGTTCCAACACTTGATAGACCTCCGACTCGGATTTACCGAAATAGGCTCCTTGCGATAGCCACCGCGCGTTCACGCGTGTTTGTGCAATAGAGTGATAGAAAACAGCCGCAATGCGCCAGGTCCGTGCGGGACGGGCGGCGCATGCCGTGCGGTGTGGGGGATGTCCCGCGCAAGCAAGGAGGTCGTCATGTACCAACGCCTGATATCGAGCGCGCTGCTCGGCCTGCTCCTGTCGCTGTCTGTGCGCGCGGGTGATCCGCCGGTGTTGCGCGGCATCGATCCGCCGCGCGCCTTCGTGATGAACGCGGGACAATGGGATGCGCGCGTGTCGGGCGGCAGTGTGGGCATCGGTCCCACCGTGTCGCTTTCCCGCGAGGGCTATGTGGTGGCCCTTCCGTCGCCCTCGATGGATGCCGCCGTGGGCGCGACGACGGAGCTTCCGCGCTACACCTGGCCCGGTCTGCGCTTGCGGGGCATGGATGCGGACTGCGCGCCGCGTCCGGCGGGCGATATGCTCGCGCCGCTGCGCGTGGTGGACGACAAGGGCGGGGGAGCGGCGGGGCGCCTGTACGCGGCGCATGAAGCCGTGCTATGGCGCGGGGCCTGGCCCGGAGTGGATGTGCGCGTGGCGGGAAGCGGCACGGTGCTGCGTCACGACATCGCCATCGCCGCGGGCGCCGATCCCTCGCGCGTAAAGCTGCGCTTCGATCGCGTGACGGCGGGCGAACTGCGGCTGCGCGTGCCCGACGGCGTGGATCTGCGGCCCGAGTTGCGCGAAGCCGACGGCGGCGTGGATGTGACGCTGCGCGGCTCCGCTCCCGCCGCACCGGTCACCATTACTGTGGAGTGGGTGATGTTTTTTGGGGGGACGAACTATGAGTACAATGTCCACTTTCGTGTGGATGACAGCGGTTTGCCGCGCCTGGTGGGTGTGACGTATTCGCCGGATTTTCCCGTGAATCCACCGGCACCTCCTCCTCCGAAGGATTACGCGGGGAGAGCAATTTCCACATACGTCACCAAGCTTTCAGCCGATGGGAAAAGTGTTGTCCATTCGCGGCTCTTTTCTGGCGCGAAGCTGTTTCCTCCCACGCGCATGGAGACCGGACCGGGCGGGCGTCTGTATGTTCTTCTCAACAGCACGAGCATCGACAGCTTGCTGACGGACGACGCGTTGCTGCGGAATCGGATGTATTCGGCGAGCGCGATGATCGTGATCGATTACGATGGGCTGATCGAGTACGCGTCCTATCTTCCCTCGGACCGTCTTCAAGGAATCTACGACCTCGCCATCGGTGGGGATGGCAGCGTCTACCTCCTGGGTCACACCTACGACTCTCCGCCCATGGCGACGTCCGATGCCATCTTTCCAGGGAATCAGGGCATAGAGGATGCGTTCATCATGAAGCTCTCGGGCTGCGAATACGCTCTCGTGTATGCATCCTGCTTCGGTGGCACTGGTCACGAGGAGCCCTCCGCCATCGCCGTCGCCGATGACGGGCGGGTAGCCGTCGTGGGGCCGACCTTCGAAGGTGGAAATTACCCGTTGGTGAGGCCATGGCAGGCGAAAATGAGTGACCTATCGGATTTCTGTGTCACCGTATTCGCTCCTGACTTGCGCACGTTGGAGTATTCCACCTATCTCGGGGGCAAGGGTTTGGATGGCCTTTCTCACACCACCTCGGCCCGGCAGCTGGCCTTTGACAGTAGCGGGCATCTCTACATGTTTCTGCGCACCACCTCGGCGGACTTTCCCTTGGTCGGATCGCTCAACAGTTGGAAATCAAAATCGGATATCGCACTCTGTAAATTTGACAGGAACGGAACACTGGTGTTCAGCACGCTGCTGAATGTGAGCGCGTCGGTGGGCGACATGATCGTCGATCCCTGTGGCAAGGTTCTGCTCTCGCTTGAGGAAGGTGGCGACAGTCCCAAGCTGCTGAATCCCGTGTTCACCCGGCCAGCGGCGGTGAAGCGCTACGCATCGCTGTGGATGATCGACACGAATGTGCCGGAATTGCTGTTCGCCACCTGGTTTCCGTCGCTGGGATTTCCCTACCTGGGATCGCATGGAGGAAGCGTGTTTCTGGCGGGGTTGGCCACGGCGGATATGGTCGAGGCAACGCCGGGATATCCCGGAGCGCATCCGACGACGCAGGACATCGTGCTCACCCGTCTGGAAGGCGGGAATCTTTGCCCGCCTGTCGCCCGCCCACATCGCTTCTCCCGCTACGGACGACGCGTGGACATGGACATGCAATGCCGGGGTCTGGATACCCTCCGCGTCGACGATCTGCGCAAGGCCTCCTTACCGGGCAGCTATCGCGTCGATGTTGTTGTGCACAACCGCGACACGGTGGACGTGGACAGTGTGACGGTTGAACTGACGCTGCCAATCTTCCTCCGCCTTCCTTCGGGAGGGAGTTCGGTGAAAAGCATGGTCGACCGTGTTCCGGCCCTGGATAGTGTGACGCTCGTCTTCGATCTCGCCATCACCGCCGATTCGCTCATCGACAAAAATCACATCGTATTGATTGTTATCGCCGGGTATTTCGATATCTGCAACGGGAACATACGTCGCTCCATCGGCACCGTGATCGAGCATCGGGATTTGCCGTACACGGAAATATCCTGCGCAATCAGCACAGCGCCGACACCCTCGGTGAACGTTTCCTCCACGCGTCTCGCTTCGGACAGTCTGCGGGTGACTGTGCGCGTGTGGAATCACCACGACAGGCCCGCGGCGCTGGGGGAGTTGCGGCTCGGGATCTCGCCGAACAGCGGCTTGCTGCATCTTGCGCCACTTTCGCTCGTGCAGCCCATCCCGCTGCTTCCGCCGCGGGCTAGCGTGGATCTGGTCTGGCATTTCCGACTGCCGAGTTGGTTGTACAGCCGCGACATTCACATCGAGGCCTCGGTGCTCGACACCTTCGGTCTGCGCCTGCATCGCTGCGAGGCCGATGTACATGTTCCCGGAGCTGTCGGCACGCTGTGCAGCACCTCCGGACCCGAAACGGTGTACTGGGATGTGCTGCGCGGCACGAGCGATCCCGACAGTATTCGCGTGCGGTTGGTGGTGGAAAATCCCTGCGATACCATACGCTTCTACCGCATCGAGGCCATCGACCTCACACGCGCGCCGCATCTGGCGTTGGCGGACGGGGAGGTGGTCGATCCCGATCCGTTTTTCATTCGCGAGCGCTTCCGGCGCATACTCGAATGGAGATTGCGCGTGCAGCCCCCACTGGAACAGCCAGCGGAAGACACGCTGCGCTTCGTGTATCGCACGCTGTCCGACAGCGCGACGCATGTCTGCGATCTGGTGATTCCGTTGCGCATCCGACGCGGGGATGTGCGTTGCATGGTACTGGGACCGGACTCGCTGACCGTGGACGCGGCCGGAACGCTCTCGCTCGCCGACTTCGAGGTGAGCGCCACATTATTTAATGCTGGAACTCTCGCGCAGGATTTGAGCCGCGCCGTGCTCGTGCCGCCGGGCGACGCCTCGGTGACACTGCTCGACGCCGCCGCCAAGGGTCTGCGCCTGCTGCAACCCGGCGAGAGCGACACGGTGCGCTGGCAACTGCGCGCAGCGGCGCTGCCCGTCGAGCACAACATCGCGCTGCTTGTGCAGGTGCTCTCGGCGGATGAATTGGAACTCACCACTTGTTCGAAGGACGTCTTCGTGCCCGCCGTGGAGCCGCGCTGCACGGTGAGCGCGCCGGACACGCTTCGCTACAACGTGCTGCTTGGCGTGTACGAGCGCGACAGCATACGCGTGCAGGTGCGCGTGGACAATCCGGCCGATGTGGATGTGGACAACATCGTGCTGCGGCTCGACACGGCGGGACTGCGCCGCAGCCGCATACTCGGCGCGGTGGAGCGCACCTTGCCACGCGTGGCCGCGCACGGCAGCATGACTGCGAGCTGGTGGCTCGAGCCGCTGTGGGCCGAGAGCGACGCCGAGGAGCGCTACGAGGTGGAGGCGCGCAGCTCCGATCCGCCGCTGCTTTGGCACTGCGATGCGAGCACGCTGATACAGGGCGGAAAACGCGACGCCTCGCTGCAATGCTTCACCGCGGGGCACGATACGGTGTGGGCCGACGCGTTTTACGAAGCGCTGATTCCCGATCCCATTCAGGTGCAGTACACGCTGCGCAACAGCGGCAGCATGCTTGCGGGTCCCTGCACGGTGGCGCTGCTGCCGCCGCCGATGTACGCGCTGGCGGCGGGGGAGGACAGCATCCGTGCGCTGCCCGCGCTGGCGCCGGGCGAGGAGGCGAGCGTGGAATGGATGCTGGACATCGTGCAGGACAGCGTGCGTCCGGGCAACTCGCTGCTGCGCTTCGTGAGCGACTGCGCGGGCGCGGCGAGCGTGGAGGAATGCGAACACGTGGTGACCTTCGCGGGGCATGCACCCGACGGCCTGGTGCTCACTCCCTGGTTGCTGCGCTTCGCCGCGCGGCGTAACGACGCCTTGCCCGCGCCGCGCACGGTGCTGGCGTGGACGGGAGGCGGACCGACACCGTCCTGGACCATCGGGCATCGTCCATCCTGGTTGGGTGTGCAGCCGCTCGACGGCAGTGGCCGCACGGCGCTGCGCGTGCAGCCCACGACCACGGATTTGCCGCTCGGCGTGCATATCGATGTGCTGGAATTGCATCCGGCGCCGCTCGCCCCGGGGAATCCGCAGGTGTACTATCACATCGAAGGCACGGTGGACGTGGCGACCGCGGCGTTGCCGGGCGAGCTGATACTGGGACCGGCGCATCCGCATCCGCTGCACGCGGGCGAGAGCGCGGTGCTGCCGTACCAGGTGCCGGCGGGCCGCACGGGCACACTGCGTTTGCACGACATCCTGGGTCGTGAACTGTGGACTGTGCCGGTGAGCGGCAGCGGCGCGCGCGGCGAACTCCGACTCGACGGCGCCTTGCTCTCTCCCGGCCTGTGGCTGCTCTCGCTGCACAGCGACGGCCGCAGCCTCACCCGCCGCATCGTGGTGTTGCGGTAGGGGGGGGATCCGATGGCTCAAGGGAACGAATATCAGTCTCACGTGTCAGAATTTTGTAACTTGACGCATTCGCCATAACAGGAGACCGTGATGGATCGTCGCTCCTTTCTCGCCGGAATGCCGCTCGCCGTGGCGGGTATCATGCATGCCCCGTCGGTACTGCGTGCCGCATCGCGGGCGTTGCCCAGCGCCATGCGCCCGCATCCCTTCGTGGACGCGCATCCCGAGGCCGTGTTCATCCGTCGCACACAGGTGGCCGACAAGCTCGACGCGGTGGCAAAGCGTGCGGAGGGACTCGCATTCGCCCGCGAGTACTTCGCGGCGAGCGAGAGCGACGGCATTCCTTTCACGGATGCCTTGACCATCAAGCCCAATCTCACCTGCACCTTCGGCACCGGCGCCTCACCCGAGGGCATGGGCATCATCACCGACATCTCTTTCCTCGATGGCTTGTTCGCGGGCATTCGGGAAACGGGTTTTCCCGGCTTCAACATGTACGCGCGCGAGGGGAACTGGATGAGCAACGGCTATTGCTCCAGCGAGTATCAGGTGACCGGCGTTCCCATGAATGCGGTGGCGCAGGCGCACGGCATGCATTTGTTCGATTTCGCCACCGGCCGTCTTATTTACAATGTCAGCGTCGAAGGCATGCAAAGCGGCACCGAAGTGGTGTGGAAGGACATACCGGACGGCGTGGTCTTCAAGCGCGTCGGCTATCTCGCGCCGTTTCACGACGAGCATACCTGGCTGCTGAACATCGCCAAATTCAAAACCCACGGCATGGGTGTGACGCTGTGCGCAAAAAACATGCAAGGCACGGCGGTCAGTCCCTATGTGCGTTTCTGCGAAGGACTCGATTCCACGGCCCAGCATCCTCAGAGCATTCTCAAGGATTTCCACGCCGATCGTGAACAGCGCGTGCAGGAGCGGTATCAGGCGCATCTGGCGGCGGGAGTCCCGCGCTGGGATCGGCCGGGCCGCGACGCCTCGGGCGGCTTCGGCATGGAAACCTGGGCGCAGCGCACCTGTGATTCGCTGAGCATACGGCGCGATGGACTGCATGTGGTGGAAGGAATTTACGGGCGCAATGGGAATGGCTTCACCGCGGGGCCGGGCCCGAACAACACGCCCGAGGAATTCATGAGCAACGTGCTCATCTTCGGAAAGAATCCGTTTCTCGTGGACGTCGTCGGCACATGGCTGGCCGGGCACGAACCCGGAAATTTCGGCTTGTACCACATCGCGCGCGAGCGGGGCATGTGCCACAGCTTCAATCCCGCCGACATCGCCGTGTACGAATGGAATTCCGGAACACCCATTTTGGCGCGTCTCGAGGACATGCAGCGCACGCCCTTGCTCTGCCCCTATTTGCGCAAGGATTACAATGGCGGCAATGAAGCCGAATATCACATGGTGGACGAGCCCTTCGACTACGGCGCAGTACCGACCACACCGGTGGTCGCGCCCGCGGAGTGCGCCATACGCGCGTTGATCAATCCCGTGCGCGACAATGCGCTATTCGAGTACACACTTCCCACGGCGGGACGCGTCGCCATCGCCATCTTTTCGGTGACTGGGGCTTGCGTGTGGCGCGGTGGCGAGAACTGGCACGAAGCCGGCGCGCACGCTCTGCGCTGGCAGCGGGGCACGCTCCCGGCGGGCATGTATATCGTTCGTCTCCACAGCCGGAGTGGGCACGCACATGCGCGCGTACTGCTTCTCTAGGCGGAAAATCGCCGGTATCATGCGCTGCAGGGCTGGATGGTTGGGCGACCGTTCCCCAGGCGCGAGACGCAACCGTTGCGGTGGCGGGAAACCGTTGCCGGAGATTGACAACAAGGATTCGGAGCACACATGACAGCATCGCTGCATTTTTTCCTCCTGCTTTGCGCCATTATTACCACCGCGGGGTTTTCGGCCCACGCGCAGTATGCTGTGGAATTGAATGATGGCAAACGTGTGGAAGGGGACATTGTCGATCACTCGGCGACCGCGCTCATGATGAAGGTGTACGCGAAGAGCACGGACACCTTCCACGAATTGCATCTGAGCAAGGAAAGCATTCGCTCGGTGTACGACATCATCAACGACCGCGATGTGACCGCGGAATATGTCGCGTCGCCGTCAGCCGACCAAACGGAGACGACGAAGCCACCCGCCGAGGAGGATAGCGGCGAGCGGTGGCAATACGCACCGTTGGGCAATTCTGGCGAAGACTGGGTGGACGTGGTGTATCTCAAGGATGGCAGCATACTGCGTGGTTGGATCATCGAGAACAATCCGAATCACTTGCTACGCATCCGCATCGGTGATGGCAGGGTGCTCACCTGCGAATACAGCCGCATCGAAAGACTCGCGACGGAGGAGAATTATTTCGATGAGGAATTCGGAAGGGAAAAATCCCCGGCCCTGGCGTTTTTGTTGTCGTTTCTCGTGACCGGGTGTGGACAGATTTACAACGAGCAGGTTGCAAAGGGACTGCTGATGTTGGGAGGTTCGGTGGCCGGGATGTACATCGCTTTGACCGATATGCGTTCGCCCGAGACGGGGTTGACCATTTGGGCTGGATGTGTGCTTTGGTCGTTGATCGACGCACCTCTCACCGCTTCGGCCATCAATCGCGAACGCTGGCAGCGCCGTTACGGGCACAT
>JAMIQH010000217.1:0-2813 GCA_035914695.1 Bacteroidota bacterium
TTTCTCGCCGGGCGTTCGTACGAGTTTTACATCAGCGCCGAAAACGCCGTGGGGCTCGAAAGCATCGCGCGCGATACCGGCAACAGGAATTTCCGCATCACCGTGCCTGCGCCGGTATCGGCTATCGGCCCGGAACGCGTTCTGCCATCCCTGCCGGTGGGCAGGGTGTTCGGAACGTCCGTGGATTTCAACCGCAACGGGAGGCGCGAGATTCTGCTGAACAACCTTGCCGAAGACGGGCGCTTCGAGGCCTGGGAATACAACGGCACGGGGTTCGAACGTGTGGACAACGGAGCATTGGGTCGAGAAATACCACGCGGCGTAGGCGACATCGATGGCGACGGACAGCCGGAGTTGCTCACCTCGCTGGTGCGCAACGGCTTCCTTTACCGCGCCTCGGCCGTGGGCGTCTTTCCCGATCAGCGCATCTGGGGCGACAGCGTGGGCGGCGATTTCTGGCCCTTTGGCATCATGGACGCAACCGGCGACGGTGGCAACGAAGTTCTGGCCGTTCGCAACGACAGCACCGTCGGTGTGTACCGCTGGGATGGGTTCGGACTCGCATTGTACGCTGACATCGTCAATCCCACCGCTCCACGCGGCCGCAACAGTTTCAGCGCGCCTCGCGCCGCCGTGGGTGATTTCAACGACAACGATGTACCGGACCTGCTGTTCGGCGACGCCGATGGGGATTTCTTCATCGTCGAACACGAAGGCGGAGGACGCTATCGTTTACTCTGGGCATCGGAGGATGATTTCATCGACGCCAGCGATTTCGTGGCTGCGGGGGATTTCAATGGCGACGGACGCGATGAGTTCGCCATCGGCTTCCGCACCGCGACGGATGATGTGGTGCCGTTTTGGTTCTTCGGCGTATACGCGCTCGACGCACAGAACAAGGCGCGGCATCTCTGGACCGGGCAATTCCATGGCGTGACCGAGAGCAGTCAGTACGGGAGCTTCACGCGCATACAGAACAGTCTCACCGCGGGAAACATCGACGACGACGCGGCGGATGAATTGCTGATAAGCGTGTTTCCGGATTTATACCTCCTTGAATTCGATGCCGGCACAGGCGATTTCGATCTGACCTGGCATTTGCCGTTGGTGAACACCAACGCGGTGTGGATCGGCGATGCAAACAGCAATGGCACACCGGACATCGCGTTCGCGCTGCCCGACAGTGTGGTATGGTACGAGCGCGACGTGCGTTACACCGGTCCGCCGCCCGTGCGCGGCGTGGATGTTGCGTACAGCAACCATTTCACGGTGGAGATTCGCTGGCAGGTGGTGGAGCAATCGCCGCAGTATCGCGTGTACAAGGGGCCGCACGCGGATGCGATGGAATTGTTCGGCACCTTTCCCGCCACGCTACCGCTTTCCGATCCCTCGCTGGTCGCGGGTACAACAGTGCTGTATGCTGTCGCCGGTTACGATCCCGCCCGCACCCCCGAAGAGAGCCCGCGCGTGTATACGCGGCTGCTGCGTCCCCATGCCCGCCCACGTGTGGATACCGTGGGGTACGCGGGAGAAGGACAACTGCTGCTGCGCGTAAGCAACGTGATGGGAACCACGCTGCCGTCGCCATCGCATTTTCTGCTCAATGGTGCACGTGAGCCACAGAGCGTGGCATTGCTCGACGAGCATACGTTGCTGCTGTCTTTCGGCACGTTGCGTGAAGGGCAATACGGTCTACAACTCACGGGACTGCGCGACGGCGAGGGGGTGCCTTTTGCCGATGAGCAGTATGGACCGATCGAAGTGCGCGAGCGGCTGGACAACAGCTGCTACATTGAGCGCGTGGAGTACCTGCCGCCTCGATCCTTCGCCGTGTACTTCAGCGCCGCGATGGATCCGGTGAGCGCAGCCGTTGCGGAGAACTATGTCTTTAGTCCCGCGGGCAAGGTCGTGCGCGCCGTGCCCGATCCCGCCGATGCGCGCGTGGTGCGCATCGACGTGGCAGCGGACGCGCCCATCGGGGCGTTGGGAAGAGAATACGTGCTCGCCGTCCGGAATGTGCGTTGCGCCTCGGGCGCACCGATGGGTGAGGGTGCCGGCTCCACGGCGGGCGTGGTGTTGAATCAACAGAACCTCGACGATATGTTCGTGTACCCGAATCCGCTGCGGCCATCGGACGGGCAGGAATTCATCACCTTTGCCAATCTCACCGCCCGCGCCACCATTCGCATTTACACGGTCTCGGGCATGTTCATTCGCGAAGTGGAAGAGAAGGACGGCAACGGTGGCGTGGAGTGGGATTTGCGCGACGAGCAGGGCGGGCGCGTTCCCGGCGGTGTGTACATTTACCACGCCCGCGGTTTCGACGCTCAGGGTCGTGAAGTGGAAGCGGTGGTGGGCAAATTCGCAATCATACGGTGATCCATGAAAAATGCGAAAACGCAGACGCGGGGCGCGAGCTTCGATAAAATCTGGACCGTCTCCAACATGCTGAGCATGTTCCGCATGCTGCTGGCCATCCCGCTCGCCTTTGTGATGCAGGACGCCGAGCGCATGCTGCCCTTCGTACTGCTGATTTCCGCGGTGGCCTACGCTTCGGATTTGCTCGATGGATGGGTGGCGCGCACCTTCGACGGCGAATCGCGTTTCGGCCGCATTATCGATCCGCTGGCCGACAAAGTATTCATCACCGTTGGCGTGCTGGGTATGGCAGCGGCGGGCCTTATTCCGTGGTGGTTCACTATACTTGTCATCGCGCGCGACATCATCATTCTGGCAGGTGGCGTGCATCTGCGCGCGCGTACGGGCCAGGTGGTGCAAAGCACCATGCTGGGCAAGGCCACCGTGGTCTCGAT
>JAMIQH010000218.1:0-3310 GCA_035914695.1 Bacteroidota bacterium
AAATCCAGTAGACCGTACCCGTACCATCGTGGCTGACCATGTTGTTCAGGAACTTCGTGTCATAGGCGGTGCTCTCTCCGTAGGTGTAGATGCCGTAGCCGGTACCGGTGGTGTTGATCGCCTGCACCGAGTTGTACACCACATCGGTGTAACGCGCGTAGCTGACATACAAGGCGTACACCGTGCCCGTACCGTCCGCCACACCCATGTTGTTAAATACCTTGGCGCGATTGCTCGTGCTCGCCTGACCGTAGTTCGGACGGTAGATGTAAAACGGCGATACGCGCGCCCAGCCGTAGTTGTAGCTGATCACGGGGCCGTCGTTCGGATAGTAAATGTAATACGCGTACCCACTGGACGTCGTGATGCTGGTGCCCGAGGTGCGCTGCACGGCACTGTTGTGCGACACCACCAGCGAACCGCCGATGTAATACAGGTACATGCCGTAGTAGTACCACTCGGTCAGCGTGTTGCCAGTGAATTGATTGCCGACAGCCGTGGTGTAATCGGTGGTGGCCGAACCGTTCCAGCGGATGCCGTAGTAACCGCCGGTGATCGTGTTGTCCTTGATCAGGTTGTAATTGCCATAATCACCGGTGGTGCTGTAGGATGTTGTCGTGCAGGCGAGGATGCCGATCACCTCGTTGTCGGTGGTCGTGGGCGATACCTCGATCACGCAATTGCTGATTTCGTTGTAATCCGCGGAGTTGGTGAACAGCACGCCCTGTCCGTAGGTGGGGCTCGCCGCGCGAATGGTGAGATTTTTAATAATGATGTAATCCGCACCGTTGAGCGTCACCGTGGGGCTATACGCCGTGGAGGCGGTGTAGGTCAGGACACGCGTGGCGGCGTTACCCGTGCCGCCGTCAAACGTGATCGTGTTTGTCGCGCTCGCGCCAGTGATGGCCGGAATGGTGATCTGCTCGTTGTATGTGCCCGAAAGCACGCTGAACGTCACCGGTCCCGAGACACCGCTGGTGGTCAACGCGGTAACAGCGGCGGTAAAGCTGGCGTAATTGCCACCACTGCCGATGGTGTAGTTACCGCTCAATTGCGCGAAGGCGGAAGGAGCGAGGTACAATAACCCTATTATCAGGGGAATCGCACATCTCCGCCAGATCGCTGGCTGGTGTTGCATGATAGACTCCAGAAAGTGGATGTGACAAAGTGCCGACCGTCATCCGCAGAGAGCGGAAGTCATTGAGGGTAATCAGCCGGAGGCGTGATCTGTCGGCCGGAGCTGCGTTTCAGGCAAACGGCCCCGTTATTTCACAAGATAAGGCGGGACTTTCATCTTTGCAAGACCTTCAAGTGCATTTTTTCACACCAGACGCGATAGTGTGAGAATTTTGCACGAAACATTGTAGGTCAATAAATAATCCCCATTCCGCACGTTTATATACTCCCCTCTTTTGTCACGAAACGGACGCGACCGTGCCGCGTCCGTTTCGCCATTATCACCGCGAAATCCCGGATCAATACACCTGTCCGCGCAGCTTCGAAAGCATGCTTTCCGCCTGTTGCATCAGGCGCTGCTGTACGGCGGGATCGCCAATCTGATGACCTTCGGGCCGCGCCAGAAACTGCTCGAAGTGCAGAGTCGCCGCTTCCGTATCGGGAGGCATCTCCTCTGTTGCAATGATTCCAAGCATGAAATGCGGCAACGTGAAGGCCGGATCGATGCGCATGGCGCGTTCGAGTATGTCGCGGGCTTCGGTGTTTTTCCCAGCGATCATCAATGCCCGTCCACAATGGGAAGCGAGCAGACTGCTGTACTGAATTGAAGCTTCCGCGCGAAGAAACGGCCCGGCATCCTGGAGCACTCCCGTGCGTTCGTATTCCATCTGTGCACGCGCCATCCCGAACAACGGGCTGTCGCCATGTGTCGCTGCGAATGCAGCCATCCATTCCTCGAAGAAGCCGTGTGGATTCTCGACAAATGCGCCGAGATGACGTATTTGCAACAGGCATTCGAGCCCCACTTCGAGAAAATGCCCCTTGTGGCCTTCGTACAGCGAATCAACACCCGTTGATCGCGCTCTGTCGAGTCTGCTCCGGATCTCGGTGAGCAAGAAGCGCAGATGCTCCGCCCGCGCTTCGACCGGCGCTTGCACGAGTATCGCCCGCATCAACTTGCGCATGTCCTGCGGATAACCCACCAGCTCAACCTTTTTCCGCATCACCCACAACTCGTTGGCAGCATCCCCGGTGCTTTGATAGTACTTGCGCAAATGCTCGTAGCCGTTGAGCGCAAAATCACCGGTGATGAGGCGCTCGTCCAAGGCCAGCACCGCGCGATACCGCTGCTCCGAGCGGCCGCTGTCCACATTTACCAGCACCCACGGCAACAGGGCCACCAACGAGGCGCAAGCGGTGACGTACAACAGATAGCCGCGACGCGACTGCTCCTGCGTGCGCAGCAACAAAAACACCAAGATGGCGAAGACCACTCCGAAGGATGCGTTCACATCCCAATCCCGAGCCATGCCGAAGCAGGTGTACCCGAAAATCAACAGAAACAGCGCGAATACCGTGTGCGTGAGCGCCACCAGCAAGGGCGCATCCCAGGTCACCTTGCGCAACAGCGGGAGAGCAACGAGCCCCGGCCCCGCTGTGAGCAGCAACATGTTGAGCACATCCAATAAATGCGCCGACGAGAGCAAGGTGTATTGTTGCACCGCTCCCGGCTCGCCGAAGGGCTGCATCGCCAACACCACGCGGCTGCCCTCCGAGGCGATGCCGCTCGCGAAGTAGTACACTCCCCCCAGCAACAGCGCTGCAACCGCGAGCAGCGCCACATTGCGCAGTGTGACGAATTTTTCCGTGGCCGCAGCACGCGCCAGAAACGCGAGCAACACACCTGGCAGCAGCAAAAGCGACATCAAATGCAAGGCGGCCGACAACGCCAGCGCCAGGAGGGGCACAGCGGCGCTCATTCTGCCGCGCGCGCATTCCACACTGCTCAGCACCGTCAGCGCCATACCCACGAAGGAGAACGTGTAGTACTCGACGTAACCGAAGAAAAACAGCGTGCCTGGTGTGGCAAGCATCAACAGTACGAAAAACAGACGATCGCCCGCATTTTCGCTCACTCGACGACTCCACAGCAGCAGCAGCAACACGTACAGCACACCCGCCAACGCGCCGCCGAGCCAGAACACCACCTGCGGACTGCTCGACCAGAATCCTTCCAGT
The DNA here is from genome assembly GCA_035914695.1 of Bacteroidota bacterium. Classification (GTDB taxonomy): domain Bacteria; phylum Bacteroidota; class Ignavibacteria; order SZUA-365; family SZUA-365; genus JAOSJT01. The sequence goes on from JAMIQH010000218.1 coordinate 3,196, forward strand.
CCATACAACACCTTCGCGCCATAGGCCAGCAGCGTTGCAGTGAGCGGTGCCGATCCCGGAGAAAACAACACATCCTCGGAAACACCCAGCCCCTGCACAAAGCGGAAATGCTCGG
>JAMIQH010000219.1:0-22551 GCA_035914695.1 Bacteroidota bacterium
CAACATGAACCATCGCCTCAGCATGCGCGTCGACTGGACCATCGATTCGCTCAATTCCATTCTGTACACGCCCCGTGTGTCCATGCAGATGAATGACGGCAGCAGCGCCACCGATGCGCAATCGCGCCTGGCATCGACCATGCTGAACAATGGCTTCTCCAACTTCACCTCCGATCTCAGCGGCTACAACATTCGCAACGAAATCCTGTATCGCCGATCCTTCGCCACACGCGGACGCACCTTTTCGTTGCGCGCCACGATGGAGAACAGCGCGAATTCCGGCGACAACTCCCTGCTCTCGCGCTACGAATCCTTCGGCATGAATCCGCTCGTTGATTCCGTGGATCAGCGCGGCAACCTGGATAAGTCGGGCCTTTCCCTCGGCTCCGAATTGCAGTACACCGAGCCGCTGGGCGAAAGCACCATGTTACAGCTTCGCTATGAGACCTCGTGGAGCGACAACAGCTCCGATAAGAAGACGTTCAACTACGACGTGCTCAGCATGATGTACGACGACCTCGATCCCATGGTCAGCAGCGAATTCACCAGCAACTACCTTACACACATGGCGGGTGCGGGCTATCGCTACGACGACGAGGACGCGCAAGTCACGCTGGACGCCGGGTGGCAGGTGGCAACGCTGAACAGCGAAAGTGTGTATCCCTACGCCAGCACCATCGATCGCAGCTTCGGCACCTTCATGCCGCGCGCCATGTTCCGCTGGAAATTCTCCAAGCTTACGGATTGGCGCGCGTTCTATCGTTCGCGCACGAGTTCGCCGAGCATCGATCAATTACAGGATGTGCTGAACAACACCAACCCGCTGCAGCTTTCCATCGGTAATCCCGGCTTGGATCAGAGCTATTCCCATTTCATCGGCACACGCTTCTCCACCACGTACCCCGAAAGCGGCAGCTATCTCTTCGCCTTCGCTTCGGCATCGACAACCGATGACTACATCGCCAACGGCTCATGGATCGCCCGCACCGACACGACCTTGTTCGGTGTGCCCATGGCACGCGGCACACAACTCACACGTCCGGTGAATCTCACCGGCAATTACTCGCTGCGCTCCTTCCTCACCTATGGCCGTCCGGTGAGCTGGCTTAAATCCAACATCAACCTCAATCTGATGGGCTCGTATTCCCGCACACCGAGTCTGATCAACGACGAGAAAAACTACGCGTATCAGCCCGCTGTGGGCGTTGGTGTTGTGCTGGCAAGCAATATCTCCCAGGATCTCGATTTCACGCTCTCATCGCAAACCAATCTCAACTGGGTGGAGAATTCCTTGATCAGCGACCGCAACGATCGCTACATCAATCAGGTGTACCGCGTACGTCTGAACTGGACGATCTGGGGCGGCTTCGTGCTGACCTCGGATTTCGCGCATAGCAGCTACAGCGGTCTCAGCGAGGGTTACAACGACGCCTCCTCCCTGTGGAACCTTGGCCTCGCATGGAAATTCCTGGCGGATGATCGGGGCGAATTGCGCTTCACGCTTTTCGATGTGTTGAATGAAAATCAGAACATCGTGCGCAATGTCACCGAGACCTACATCGAAGACACACGCTCCAACGTCCTGCAGCGCTATGGCCTGCTCACCTTCAGCTACACCATTCGCAGTTTCGGGAACATGGGCAGATAGGAGCTTCACCTCCGATTTCCGCCGACATAGCGGATCTGGATACGTATCGAAACAGGTGGGAAGCGACGGCCACAACCGTCGCTTCCTCCATTCAGGACACTCTGCAGGAATGATTTCTCCTCGCTGCTCGCGCGTGGTTTCCGCAGGTCAATTGCGTCGCTCGTGCAACATGCGCGCGATTTCCCTGTGCCTGAGCATGTGGTGCACCTCGGCGATGATGCACTGGCGCTCCAACGGCGGCGTAGGTACCAGGCGCAAAAGGCGATCGGCATTGTCGGCGCGGAATTGATATGGATCCGGCTTCGACTCGGCAGCAACCTTGTCCACCTGTGGGGGACCGTACGATCCCAACCCGAGCGCGGAACCCATCGCTCCGTACCGTTGCAGCAAACCCAACGTGGCACCGTCGATACGCTGATGCCGACTCTGATCCTCGGGGAGCACGGCTTTGATGCGCACAAGCTGCGCCAGCACCATCAATGCGATGTCGTGCTGTTCGATGAGTCGGAAATACTGATACAGCGATTCAATGAACGGAAGGAGCGACCCGGGCTGTTCCATGCGTAACAACACGTCCTCGATAGTGTCGGCTCGCACCTCGGCGCGGTACATCGAACCCAATTCTCCATCCTCATTGAAGGCGAAGGATGCGAGCGGGTCGAGATACAGACACACCAGACGCGAGGCATCCAGCAATGTCGCCCAGGCAAAACCGCCGATGACGCTTGGGATATCCGGTAGAGACGCGCGCAGCTGCAAACCTGTCACAGCTTGACGCACGGACACACTGTCGCCACGAACACAGTGATGTGTGAACATTCTCTTGAGGAGCACGTCGTAACGGAGGAAGCGCACCCGCGCATCGAGCACGGCCCGTGCTCGCCAGTGAGCGACCTGAAAGATGCCATAGGTGAAGTGACCCATGTCGTGGTTGAATCCGAAGAGAAACGGATACCCGCTGCGCCAAGCGCGAGGCAGCGCATGGTGTCGGGTCAACCAGGCGCCATCCCATGACGCGTAGAGGAGGCAATGCTTCCCGAGCGTGCCCTCTTCGGAGTGCAGATAGCCGGGCAGCGTGTGCATCCAGCTCCCGCGTAATTGCGTGCCCAGGCACAGATGCGAGAGCCGCAACACGTCGCCCTGTGTCCGGAGATACATCATGATCGGCGTGCTGTACCCGAGGGATTTCAGCGTCGAGGCGAGACCGTGCAACAGCAGGGTTTCGATATTGCATCCTGTTTCGATGCACAGCGGTGTGAAAGCGTCGATGTCGTACATGTGGTGAATGACCTTCGTCTCGGGGTTTTCAAACGCGTACTCCACGTCGGTCCAGAGACGGTGGCAGTATGGATTCAGGTCGATCATGCAACCTCCGTGTGAAAATGAAGGGAGGAAGATCGAGGCAACGCACAGCCGCCCGGCGTCAAACCGCGGCGGCTCGTTGCCCGGAATCATGGCGCCGGTCATCCGCACGTTCGCTTCTCGCGAAGCGATGCGATTGCGGATGACCGACGCTGGTTTCGGGAGTGTCAATCGGGAAAAATGACGACGGGTATGCGACGCACAACCTCGTCCGCGCGGAGTACGATTTCCGTTTCTTCTCCCTGTCGCGAAACCTTCCCTTTGAGGTAGAATCGTACACGCGTGCCGATGATGCGCCCATCAGCGGAGAGTATGGGCTCGGAGCGCCAGGTGTCGAGCAAATCCCGACCGGACTCGGATTCGGCACTTACCTGTATGGTCTTCGGCGCCTGCCGATGCGCGCTGCTGCATTGGCCGCACACATACGCATCGAAGCGGAACTCCTGCGTGATGGCGTAGTCGTTGTTGCGAGAGAAGGTCACGTTCTCGATGCGTGTCGCGGGCGCGAGCACCGGAAGCGTGATGCGGGAATCAACCACATCTTGATCGTTGCGCGCCACAGGAAACACACGACCGCGATACGTGGCCTCTATCGACAGCGTGCCCCCCACCGCCCGCTCGGGAACGTCCAACACGATCATCGGACTGTTGCCCTGTGCCAACGGGGCTCCGTCGAGTGTCGCCTTCCAGGCGTAGTCGCTGCGGGTTTCAAGGCCCGCCACCGAAATGTCGTGCGTATAGCGTTCACCTGCGTAGGCGGGACGCGGAGTGGCTTTCGGCACAGGCCGCCTCGCATCCACGATCAGAGTTTCGCTGGCCCGGCTCAGTGCGCCCGCGCCGCGCGCATCCTGTGCCGTGAGCTGTATCCGGTGCTCACCGGGTGTCGCCACACTACCGGTCCAACGGTGACTGCCGCCATCATAGGAAACCGAACCAATGGACGCGGAGATGCGCACCTTCTCCGCCGCCGTGCCTTGCACCTCGATGGGCGCGCTGTCGAGAAATCCCGCGGCGGTGATGATGCGCCTGCCGCGCAGCACCAGGGCGTCGCCTGCAGCGATGACGCGCACGGAAAGTTCGCTGTGCAATTGCTCGGTGCTGGCGATTTTCTTGTCGATGTCAGGAACAATGGATCGGATCAGTTCGATCGGGAAGGTGAGCGAGGCGATTTTCACGCCCCCTCCACCAAGCATACCGAGACGATCCGTGCCCGAGGCGCCGCTGAATGTGTACGTTCCCGGCGCGGGCGCGCGCCAGGTGAATGCGAAGGTGCGCTGGCCGTCGCGTTGCTCGCCCGGCACTTCCACTATGTCCACATTGAAGCGCAGCGTCTGGATACGTACGCCATCGCGCATCACTTCCACCTCGGGATTCTGCGTCACGCGGTCGCTCTTTCCCATGCCTTGAAGGACGATGAGAAAGCGTCGCTGCTCGCCTACTTCCATCTGATTGTTCCCGTTCACGGTCTGTACCGGCCGGGTTTCCACGAGTTCGGTCACGAAGCTCCGCGTCATGCGCAGCAGCATGTCGCGCTCGCGCAGCAAGCGCGCTTCGGCATCGTCGCGCTCGACGATGATGATCAGCAATTCGCAGACCACGGCGAGATAGAGGAAAAAGTACACCTGATACTTTTTCATGGATTTCTGTTCGTTCATGGGTGTCTCCCGATGTGGCGTCGGCTGGCGGAGACGCGAGTCGTTGCCCGTTGTGCGTGGCGTTCACGCTGTGCCTCACGCCTCCGTCCAGCCGCTCGCCGGTGACTTATTCCGCCAGTGGATCGTTACGGGCCAGATCGGTGTCGTTGAGGTAGTCGAGCAACTGCGCTGCTCGGTCCTTGTCCACGGTCGCAAGCATGCGCACGATATCCATCGCGCGTCCATTCTCTCCGAGGTCGACATGACACATCCCGATGCAGTACAGCGCGTCCACATCATCGGGCGCCGCATGCAGCGCGTGTTCGAAGAAAATGATGGCGAGCGCGTAGCGACCGCCAATCGCATGCAGGATTCCGAGGTTGAAATTCGCGATGTAATCGCTGCTGTCAATTTCCAGCGCGCGTTCCAATACCAGACGAGCACGCTCGTAACGCTGGAGTTGCAGCAGCGAAAATGCGAGCGCATTGAGAAATTCCACATGCCGGGTGGACTGCAACAACACGAGATCGAAAACACGGACCGCGTTCTCGTGATCATTGTGTGCGGCAAGCAGCAATCCGTTGGCGAAGTCGTCGCTCACGGAATCCTCCTCCGCGGCGCTCCCCTGCGCTGTCGCCGTCGCGAAGGAAGCGCAGAGCAGCAGGACGAGCAGTGCGATGCGCGGGAGCGTCATGACACACCTCCCGTGGAGGCGCGCTCGCCCAGATCATCGATCACCCGATGCAGCGCGTCCAATATATACTCCTTCGTCACGTACTCGCCGTTGGGTAAGCGTACGGTGTCGGAGACAGGCCCGGTCGCCGGACTCTCGTCCGGCAATTCATACCAGGTTGAAAGCCCGAGCATGCCAAGCACGGTCACTTCCACCACAATGGCCAGCAACACCAGGTCGGGACGATGTGGCGCGATGAATTTCACACCACGTAGTCCTATGACGAGAATGAGAAAGGCGGTGCCGAGAAAGGCCACAGCGGTGATGCGCTGCTTGTACCGCGGAAGGAAGTCCTTCATCATGAACGCGCGGTAGGCGCGGCTCGCGCTGCTCTCGCGTTCGAGATGCTTGCGCGTTCCATGCACGAGCATCTCTCCAAATTCCACGCCCATGCCAAGTATGAGCAGCACGCGTCCGATCATGCGATGCGGCGCGGCGCGGAAGAGAGTGAAGCCGAGCGGGGTGAAAAACAGCAGCATCAGAAGTATCGCCGCACTGGTGACCACGCTGATCGTCGGCATGGCGAGCACGAAGGTACTTCCCGCGACTCGCAGCACGTAGCGATCATTCCACAGATTCGAAAGAATGCCGCCTTCCGACGGTGTCAGCGTTTCCATTTCGCCGAAGGTGATAGCGGACAGCGAATGTCCGTCCATTGCATGCGCCCCATCGAGCACGTCGGCCTTTTCGGCCAGTGCGCGCGGCGCGAGGCTGCCCAGTACGATGAGCAGCAAAACAGCATATCGTCCCATGATACCCTCCTGAGATAGACGGTGAACGGTTGCTCCGTGCGTGGAGGTCATGCGGTGCGCGGTGTCCTGCCGGGGCGTGCATGGCGGGACCGCACCGCTGTTCACGATGGGGGGTGTCGATCGGCGCAAGGCGCGCCGTGCTTTTCGTATCGAGAAATCCTCGAGGCGCGATACCGCGCCCTGTTGTCGGATAATGTGATCGTGTATCGCCAGCACAGCCACGCGCTTGCCGCGCCACCCTTGGACGCGCTCGTGCACTCGCGCAAAACGCCGGGGATACGATCAACGGTGCATGCACGCGCTGGTACGGGCGTGCACGTGTCGTTTGTGTGGTGATGTATGGTGAATGTCATGAATGTCTTTTATTCATGCGGGACTCTCGCCATTCAAGCTCCTTGTTTTCGGAGCACCGACTGCGGTTTCCCCATCCGCCCGGAGGCGGACGTCGGCCGATGGTATCCCTTGCCTCCCGTCGCGGTATGCTCTCGCTGCTACTGGGGCTTCCCTCATTGCCCGGCGTCGGCTTCGTCCCCGCTCCTTCGTCCGGCATGTCGCCCGCCTGTTGGTTATCCCGCGCGATCGGCGATCGATATGTGCGTTGCTTTCCTTTGCTGTGCTGCCTCCGGTGTATTGTTGATGGGTGCGGGACTTCATGCACAATGCATGCCAGAATTCACACCGCACTGCGTCACGTCCTTGTGCTCGCTCTCCAATGCGATGCATGGGCAAATACGCAGCGTCCGAATGTTCACGGAAGACCCGGCACGCAAAGGACGCGTCGCTACGACGACGGAATCCGCGATAGCGGTTTGAGCCGGAACATGGGGGGAAACGAGTGGATTCGCCATGACATCTTGTCGCTGTGCTGTGAAAACACGGGGGTGACAAGTATGCGATGGCTGCTCCGTAGTGGTGGGTGGTTGTTCGGGCGCAATATATTTCGGAGAAAAAGCGTTGTCAAGAGAATATTTTTCACAATGCGATGTGGGCAGAGGATATTCTTGTCCCCTGAGCGCTCTTCCGTGAATCTTCTTCCCTGATGTTGTGAATGCTGGTCACGCCGCGGTCCCGTCGCGTAACAGCTTGCCGCCGTGTGCTGCTTGCTGTCGAGTGCAAACAGAACGCTTCCACAGTTCGCGGATTCTGCGTACACTACGCGTCAACAATCAAAGGACAGGACATGGCGGAATTCCGCATCGGCACATGCAGTTGGAAATATGGATCGTGGAAAGGGCTGGTGTATTCCGCCGAGAAGGGGATCAACTTTTTAGAGGAATACGCCCGCCGCTACCGCACGGTGGAAATTGACCAGTGGTTCTGGTCGCTGCACGGCCCGGGGAAAATCACCCTCCCTCGAGCAAATGTGGTCCGCGAATATCTGTCCTCCGTGCCGGAGGATTTCCTCTTCACCATCAAGGCCCCGAACGCGCTCACGCTGACTCATCAACGCGATGCGGCCTCCACAGCCAACCCGCACTTTCTCGACGTGCGGTTGTTCGAGGATTTCCTGGCCACCATCGCGCCGTTGCGTGAACGGAGCGCATCGATAATGCTGCAATTCGAATACCTCAACAAGCAAAAAATGCCAGATCGCGCTCTGTTCTTCGATAAACTCGAGGCGTTTCTTTCCCGTGTTCCACAAGACGTCTCGGTAGGGGTGGAAACACGCAACCCGAACTATCTCGGACGCGAGTATTTCTCCCTCCTTGAGCGAACAAACGCGCATCACGTGTTTCTTGAGGGCTACTACATGCCGTCCATCGTCGAGCTGTACCGCACGCACGGGTACCGCGGCCGGCGCACCGTGCTACGCTTGCACGGCCCGGATCGCAAGGGTATGGAGGAACAGAGCGGCGGCGTGTGGAATGCGCGCATCGAAGCACGCGACGAGGCGCTGCGCAACATCGCATGGATGGTTGTCGACCTGATCGGAAAGAATGTCGATGTGTTCGCGAATGTCAACAACCATTACGAGGGCTCGGCTCCCTTGACCATCGAGCGCTTCCTCGTGCTGCTGCGGGAGGTCGCTCAGGACGCCGGGGTGCCGCTGCCGGATTGATGCGAGGAAAGCGAAGCGTAGGTTCTGTCGGCTTCGCTGGACATCCTGCACACGCCGAGCGCGAAGACGATGAAGCCGGCGCAGAGCAGGAGAAAACTGAATGCTACGAAATATGCCATGATGCACCTCCAAATTGCATGCTACGCCGCAGAGTACGCAATGATGCACCGATGCGCGACACCATTCGCGATGACGGATTTTTTCATGCGGTCATGCGCATGTACCCGATCCACAGCACCCACCCTACCCTGACGCGCGGACGTCCCGTCCGTTGGCTCCTCCCACGCAAAAAAAAAACGGCGGGATCGAACATGGACGCGGTGTTCGATCCCACCTGTCACGCAGGTACGAATACCTGAGCGCATACCTTATAATTGGCACGACACACAAGCGATGGGGAAAATTCCCTGAACTTTTTTTCGATCCGCGAGGGAAATGCCGCGCTGAAAATGTTCCAGCCGTGTAACGCAAGGGCGCAAGGATACGAACGCCATACTTCGGTGTTCCGTGGAATCGGAATGATGCATCGTTAGCGTTTGTATCGTCCCCCGAAGCCGCGGAGATCTGCGGAGCGCTTGGAGTTGCCACTCGACATCGTCCTCGAATCCCAACGCGATATGCAGCCGACGCTTGCAATGGACGCCGATTCGCGTCGCCGCCGACAGCTGGCGTGGGATTTCTTGCCCGGTGTCAATCTGCGCGGACCCTCGCGGACTTCCACGAATAATCTGTGTGCAATCTGTGCAATCTGTGGTTTTTCCCCTTTGTCACATCCACTCTCACAATTATCACAGCATCCGCATCATGTTCATTCTCCCGGGTGTAATGCAACGAGCGCACGCGTGTGTACGCATGCGCTCGTGTAAAAAAAGAACAGGACGCGTTTATTCGACCGGAGTTTCCACCACGATACTGACGGTGCGGCAGTAGAACCGGCCTTCGGGCAATTCGTTGGTGTACATGTCGGTTTCGCCTCTGCCCGTGGCGTTCTCCAACGGCTGTCCCAACGCGCGCGCGGCCGAGCGCGCACGGCCATCGGACAGGCGTTGGTTCACCGGCGATTCGCCAATGCGATCGGTGAAGCCGGTGATAGTGACGCTGGCATTCGGGGCGATGCGCGGAGTGATCATGCCGACGATGCGGACATTCCGCTCACCCAGCTCTTCGGAGTTGAAATCGAAGAGAATCAGATTGTAGCGATCGATTTCCTTGTCGCCCAAGCGCTCGCGGCGCTTTTTCTGCACGGTCAGCTGCTCGACGGGAAGTTCACGTGATGGCGACAGGGCCTCCTGGGCCGCGGCGTCGCGGACGCGCAACTGGTAGCGCAACGCGTCGCTCCCGCGGGGAATATTCAAGCGGTCGCGTTCCACCTCCCATTCCAGACGTGATGGCACGTCGCCCTGTCCGTCGAACTTGCGCAGTTGCGTCTCGCCCTGCGACACAGGCAAGGACCACTCGGTGATGCCGGCCTGGCTTTCCACCACCGGCTTGAAACGAATGACCGGCGGATTCACCGAGCGCAAGGTGTCATCGATAATCACCGGATCGAGAATGCGGGGATCGTTCGACACCATTTCCACGCGGCGGTTTTCCTCCACGCCATCGACCTCGCCGACATTCGAGGGCTTTTCGGGAAGGCCACGTGCCTCGATGCTGATGCGCTTTGTGTCGATGGCCCAGGCGGCGACGAGATAATCGCGCACGGCTTCGGCGCGACGGCGCGACAGTTCCATATCGCCCGCCTCGGGGGGAGCGGCGGTATTCGTGCCGGTCAATCGCAAACTGGCATCCGGGTACTGCCGCATGCGCTTGCCGACGATGTTCAACACATGATGATAGGTGCCAAGATTGTCGCGTGGTTTCAGATCGAGTAATTCAAAGCTCCGGGTTTGCTCCGGTGTCAAACGGTCGTAGCGCTCGGGGATGCTCGCTGAACTCTCGTCGAAGAATACATAGTGCAACAGCGGCCGCATTTCGCTGGCGATGAATTCCTCCACGCGGATGCGCACAATGGGTTGTTCGGTTCCACTCGGATCCACGGCCACGGCAGTAACATCAGCCGCAAGCGCTGGAGGTGGTGGGGGTGGGGGCGGTGGTGGTGGAGGTGGTGGCGGCGGTGGTGCGACTTCCTCTGGCGCGCTTTCCGGGCGATACAGGATACCGACACCGGCGCGAAATGCGCGCGCATTCCAGTCGAGTCCTGAAACCACTGGTGTGAATGCCATCGAATACAGCACTTCCGGTGCCGCCATCAGTGAGCGCTGATCGTTCAACGGCAATTCATAGCGCAAACCCACGACCAGTCCCGCCGTGAATGACGAGGCGTCGGGAATATCGCCGCTGAACTCGTTCCGCGTGCGACGCTGCGTGTCAGTGAACACGCCCACATCCGATGGCTCGACGATGCGCTCTTCCTGCTCGTACGTCGCGCCCAGAACCAAACCGAGTGACGGACCTGCCATGAAGTACAGGTCGTTCACCACCTGCCACGATAGCAGCGGCTCGAGATTCACCGACGTAAGCGCCGCGTCGATGCGATGCTCGAATCGTCCCGGCACGGCCTCGCCCGCCACGTTCAGGAGAATGGGCTCCTCATCCGTGAGCAATGCGCTGAAATCGTGATACCCCAGTCGTGTGAGTAATGACACGCGTTGCGTGAGTTCCCAATCCAGCATCACGCCAACCGCGAAGCCATTGCCGTCGCCCGATTCGAAGCGTGGACAGCAGTTGGGAATACCCGGCAACTTGCTGAAATCCGCGGAATGCATGTTCCATTGATAATTCGCGAATAACCCGTAGCGCAACGGCGAGGGCTCCGGCATCTGCGCGCGCAGCGGTTGTGCGACACCCAACGCGATGAACGCGCCGAGCACGAGCAGCAATGCCCTGTGCCGCGGCGATGGTAAACATGATGCTGCTGTACGTTTCATGACGACTCTCCGCCTCTCCATGGTTCTATTGATCCCCGCACGGCGCTCAGGCGTTGCGACAGTAGGGTGATGGCATGGCACTCGCAGTCATGGCGCGTATTGGCAGGCGCTGCCGACAGCGATGTCCTTGGAACAATCCAGTCGGTAAAGTATCACGCACGGGCACATCACGCCAGCACAAGGCGCATTGCCCGCCAAGAATTGCGGCTCGTCCGTGCCGAAGCATAGGCGTGTACGGCCGCACTACCGTTGCACCCAACCGCACGCTGCGCGCTTCGCTCATCGTGGCGCATCCCGCTGCATTGCGCGTCCGCACCTGATAGCTGCCGCTTTGCGTGGCGACGTACATGCGCGCAGTCGCGCCAGGAATGGGTACGCCATCCCGATACCACTGATACTCCACCGCTTCGAAGGCAATGAGCGTATCGCCTCTCCGCACCATGGACGCGGGGGGCGCCGCAAGCACCTCCACACGTACCGCCTCCGACGTACTTGTACAGGAACCCTTCCCTTTCACTCGAACACTATATTCGCCGGCACCCCGAACGACGATGCTGCGGGTTGTGGCACCGGTGGACCACTCGTAGCTCTCATAGCCCTGGCCGGCATCCAACCCCACGCTGTCGCCCTCGCAAAAACGCAATGGTCCCTGCGCACTGATCACCGGCGCGGGACGCGGATAAACTCGGACCAGCAGGGCTTCGGAGTTTCCCTGACAGCCACGATTGCCGACGGCACTCACCTGATAGCTCCCCGGTTCGCCGATGGCGCGGCGCGCGCCGGTGGCTCCGTCGGACCAGGTGTAGCGCGTCAAGCCCTCGGTGGCCGTCACCCATACGGAATCGCCCTCGCACAAGGATACTTCGCCCGCCGGCTGAGTGGCCACCAGCGGCCGCGGCGTGACGTTGAGACGCACAGTGTCGGTCATCCGGCAGCCAGCGGCATCGGTGACGGTAACGGTGTAGACCATGCTCCGTGACGGTGTTGCAACAGGCGTTCCGGCATTGCGATTGTCAAGCCCCTCGGGGGGGCTCCAAAAAAAAAGGAAGGGTCCGTTCCCTCCTGTCACGCCTCCACCGATCTGCGTGGGCGTGCCCTCGCACACGGTGATATTCCTCGGCATCAGCAATCGTGGGGGTGAGGAAATGTTGACGAATACCGAATCCTGAAATGTGCACCCCCCGGCATCGGTCACCGTCACCGTGTACAGCGTTGTCGCAACAGGCCGGGCCTCCGTGCGTGCGGATGTCGGACGCGACAATCCGTTTTTCGGGAACCACTGGTAGCGATACGGTCCCCTGCCCCCCGAGGCCTGCGCCGCGAGTTGCGTCGACGACCCGGGACAAATCGTCACGTCTTCGCCTACTTGCACGCGGGGCGACGGCCGCACCTTGACACGCACGGTGTCCCGCGTCTCGCAGCCGAAAGAATTGCGCACCGTCAGCATGTAGGACGTCGTGGCCTGAGGTTCGGCAAGAGGCGCGGCGGCATCCGCATCGTCAAGCCCTTCTCTGGGCAGCCAGGAAAAACTTGCGGCATGCGTCGTGTCCGCGGTGACATTGCCAATGCGCACACGTTCGCCCAAGCACAAATCCGCATCATCACCGGCATCCGCCTTGTTGCAGGGGAGCACGGTCACCGTGATTGTCGCGCTGGCTGCGCAGCCGTTGTTGTCCGTCACCGTTACCACGTACGTCGTCGTCTGAATGGGATTGGCGATGGGATTCGGCGCGGCACCGTCGCTCAGACCTTCGCGCGGTGTCCAGTTGTAACGATACGGACCACCCGATCCCCGCACCGATAGTTCAAGGCGTTTGCCCTGACCACGGCAGATGCTGAGTTCACGCGGCAGGGTCAACGCCGGTGGCGGCGACACGTTCACCTGCACTTCGTCTTGCGCGGTGCAGCCCAGCGCATCCGTTACCAGCACGGTGTAGCGCGTACTGCTCTGCGGTGTGGCGGTTGGTGTGGCGCTGGCGGGATTGCTCAACCCTGTCGCGGGCGACCATTGATACCGATAGGGCGGCGTGCCGCCGCTGGCCGCGGCGGACAAGGTGTGCGCCGTGCCGGCGCAAATGCGTACGTCCTCGCCGGCGCGCACCGTGGGCGCCGCGGAAACGAACACCGTCACCGTGTCGCTGGAAGTGCAGCCCGAGGCGTCGGTCACCGACAGGGTGTACACGGTGGTGCGCGCCACGGAAACGATGGGATTCAGCGTGCGCGCCGAACTGAGGCCGATTGAGGGGTTCCACGTGTAACGATACGGTGGACGCCCTCCACTGATGGTGGCACTGAGCGAGGCCTTCGACCCCGAACAGGTTGAAACATCCTGCCCCGCGTCCGCAATGGGAGGATCGAGCACGGTGACAGTCACCTTTTCGCTCACACTGCAACCCGAGGCATCGCTGACCGTGATGGTGTATTCTCCGCTGCGCGATGGACGCACCACTGGATTGGCGATATTCGGATTGGAGAGGCCGGTTTCGGGGCTCCAGCGATAGCTGTACGGAGGTGTGCCACCGCGCACAGTGGCAGACATCGTGCCCGCGCTGCCACCACACAGCGTGAGACGATCAGCCACGCGTAATTGCGGACGCGGCTGCACCACCACACGCAGCATCGCGGTGGCAACGCAACCCTTGGCGTCCGTGGCGGTCACGGTGTACGTCGTCGTCTTGGATGGGGTGGCGTTCGGCATGGCCGCGCGTGCATTGTCCAGACCCGAAGCTGGCGACCAGGAATAGCGATACGGAGGGGTGCCGTTTTCCGCTTCCGCCCCGATGGCCACCGGCACACCGGCGCAGGCGACAACCTCCTTCGGCAAGGTGATCAGCGGCTGCGGGTATACGGCGACGAGCACCGAATCCGACGCGGAGCAACCGTTCGCATCCGTCACCGTCAGCACATACAGACGCGTGCGCTCGGCTACCATTTGAGGATTCAGCACGGTGGTCGAGGACAGGCCGTCCCCAGGCGACCATTTGTACACGAACGGGGCCTTGCCGCCGCTAGCCCGTCCGCGCAAGGTCGCGGGAGCGCCATAACACAGCGACAGCGCATCTCCGGCATCCACCACCGGCGGCTGATTCACCGTCATGCGCACCGTGTCGCTGGCAATGCATCCATTTGCATCCTTCACCGTCACGATGACCATGCCACTGCCGCGCGGCGTGTACACCGCTTCGGATGCGGAAGCGTCCCGCATTTCCGCAGCGGGAGTCCATGTGTAACGGAACGGTGCCGTGCCGCCTTGCAGTGCGGGTTTGAGCGTCACAGGCACGCCCGCGCACAACGTGCGATCCTCGCCCAGCGCGATGCGCACGCCGGGATGCACGGTCACAAGCACCGAATCCTCGACGCTGCAACCTTGGGCATCCGTCACGGTCAGCGTGTACAGCGTGGTCCGCGTGGGTAGAACGGTGGGCGCCGCCGATGTGGCATTGTTCAATCCCTCGGCGGGCGACCAGGCATAGCTGTACGGGGGCGAGCCCTCTTTGGCCACCGCTTTGAGATTGCCGGGAATGCCCGGGCATAGCGCAAGTGCCGGACCGGCGTCCACCACCGGCAAGGGCACGACGGTTACCAGCACCGTGTCGCGACTCACCGCGCCTTCTGCATCCGTGACGGTCAGCACGAAGGTCGTGCTGCTTTTCGGCGCGACCACTGGTTGCTGCACGCCCGATTGACGCACCGCGCTCTCCGGTTGCCAGGCAAACTGATACGGCGGCATGCCGCCACCCGCGTCGCCGGCAAGCGTGATGGCAGTACCGGCACAAATCGTTGTGTCGCGGCCGGCGTTCGCCAGAGGTTCGTCGAAAATCACACGCAGGAAAAACGCATCCGTCAACCCCGCGAGATCCCCTTGCAGCACATTCCCCGCGGTGCGGAATCCGCGGCTCTCCGTGCCACCCACCACCACGGCATTGCCACGCGCATCCATGGCCACATCGTGACTGATGTCGTGCCCTTCGCCACCATACAGGCTGCTCCAGAGCATCGCACCTCCGGCCGCGAATTGGCATAGGAACAATTCGTAGCCGGCACCCTTGCCTTTTTGTAACGACGTGCCTTTCACCGGGAAATCCCTGCTGCCGGTGTTGCCTGTCACGACAATCGTACCCTTGGCATCCACGGCCACACCCGAGGCCTTGTCCACATCGACGCCGCCGAGGTAGGTCGCCCACTGCATTTCACCCTTGCCATCGAAACGCGCCAGGAAGGCGTCGATGGCTCCCGCGAGACGGGGACGGTACGATACGCCTGCCAACGGAAAGCGTGTGCTGCCCGTGTAGCCGGTCACGACAATGTTGCCCGCGGCATCTACAGCAACGCGTTCGCCGCTGTCCTCGCCTTCGCCTCCGAGATACGTTGCCCATGCGATGCGTTTGCTTCGCGCGTCGATGCGCAACAACACGGCATCGAAACTGCCGCCGCCATATTGCTGCTGCCGTCCGGTATTGACCGCGGGAAAACCCGTGCTCTCGGTGCGCCCCACGATCACCACGTCACCATTCGGCGCGAGAGCGAGATCGGCGGCATAATCCATGCTCCACCCGCCAATGTAGCTGGCCCATTCCCTACCACCTGAAGCAGTGAAACGCGCCACGTACATGTCGAAATCTCCCGCGTTACTCGTCTGCTGCGCATCCACGGTGACGGGAAAATTCGTGCTGTACGTTCCGCCCGCCACGCAGATGCGACCTTCCTTGTCCACCGCGAGACCGCCGCATTCATCGCTGTAGCTCCCTCCGAGATAGGTGCACCAGCGCTTCTGTCCTTCTTTGTTCAAGGTCAGCAGGAACACATCGTAGCGCCCGCCATTGGTGGCTTGAAAGGCACCGCTGCTCACCGGCAAATCCTGACTGGATGACGAGCCCGCTACAACGATATCACCCTGCGGCGCGAGGGCGATGCGCGGATGCTCTTCGGAACCCGTGCCTCCGAACAATGTGGTCCAGACGCGGCGTCGATCGCGGGTGAATTTCGTGATAAAGAGGTCGTAATTCCCGCGCGGCGTTTCCTGCATCGCACCCGGCGTCACCGGAAACACCGTGCTCGCGGTGTAGCCCACGGCGTACATCGCGCCATCGGCGTCCACCGACACATCGCGCGCGTAATCCGACAACTCGGCGCCCATGAACGTGCTCCATTGCAGGAACGGATCGATAATCCAGCGACCGCCGGGTCGAGGTCCGTGCATGGAAAATCCGAGCATATCGTCCTTGATGCTCCAGGAGGCCCGCGCCGCGGTTGCAGCGCCCCGCGCATCGAGGATGATGGGCGCCGCATCACGCAACGTCCAAGTACCAAACTGGTAGAGCAATGCACCGCCGCGCTCGGTCCGAGGCATGCCCGCGCCACGCAAACGCAGACGGATGTTCGACGGATCGGCGCCGGCATGGAGCACGAATTGGTATTTCGCTCCGTTCTCTTCCATGCGGATTTCGAAATCCACGCCGTCCCACACATTCCGGTAGCGGACCCCGCCATGAATAGTCCCACCGCCTCGCGCATTCGCGGCGTCGACGTTCAGCACCTCATCACGGGTTTCAATAAATTCCACGGAAGCAACGCGCGCATCAACGAAATCCCAGTCCACGCGATGCATCGCCACTGTGGATCCACCGTACAGACCATCGTTCAGGAGTTGCTCGCCGGCACCGCTTGCATAGTGCACGAGCGAAAAGCCCTGCGATCGGAGAAACACGCGCCCGCTTCGCTGCAGCGTGGACAGCGCCACGACGCGATCAACATCCTGCGCGTTCCACGATGCGGCATGCACCGGCACGAAGCCGGGAGTTGCGGTTGGGATTGGTATCCTGTCGGCGAAAGAAGTCCCGTTGGCCTGCGCGCCGAGCGCCATGGCGAAAACGATGGGGACAATCGAGAGAAGGGAGCGAAGTGTGAGCTGTCGCATGTGGTTGTTTTCGATGTGGATGAAACCGCCGCGGAAAGACCGTCGCAGAACAGCGCGGCGGTGCGCCCGTCGCCGGACGCACCGCCCGAATTATCAACGCATGATGCCGATCATGCGCTCGACAGCCACACCACCGCCGTGTACACGAAGCAGGTACATACCAGCGGGGAGCTGTTCGAGGCGCATCGCGGTGCTGTGCACCCCCGGTTCGTGACGCCCGGCGGAGTGCCGCGCCACCATGCGACCCTGTGTGTCGAACACGGTGAAATCCATCGTCGCGGTCGTCGACTGCTCCCAGCGCACGTGTAGGTCCTCGCCGCGGCTGATGGGGTTGGGCCATGTGGCTTGGATGGACAGCGGTCGCACCGCGGCGTCGGAGGCGGTGATACCCACAACTCCCGGAAGGGTGAACGATAAACTGGTGATACGTGGATTGGAACTGTCGATATCCAGTGTGTCGATGGTCAAAACCGCGCCGTAACCGCTCCCGGTCATGAACATGAAATCGACGGCGGTCTGATACGACTCGGAAATGACTTGTCCGGCGGCCTCGATACGCTGACTGCTGCGTGTGACATTTTTAATGCACAACGCTTCCTCGTTACCTTTCGAGGTGATGAGCGTGCCGCGTGCCACGACTTCAACCTGCTGTGTTGTGACCTGGGTGAACCCCGGGAAGGGTTCGCTTACATCGCTGGTGTAGGACCATTTCGAGCCCAATTCCAATGGGAACAGCAAATCCGGCATATCCGGCACATATTTCTGAATGTACGGAACGCCTTGCATTTCTGTACCCAGACCGAGAGAATACAAACCCGCGTCGTTTAATTTGTAGTAAATGAAGGCGGGTCGATCCCCCGGCGAAACCATGGCGTGCGTCGCTCCGGGGAATTCATCGGTATAGGGAGTACTGGAAGGGGTGACGTAGTTGTAGGTGTAGACATTGGGCTGGAAGCGAAAAGTGCGCAAATCCCAAGTATTTCCAGCACCGGGAGTGCCAAGCGCGAAACGCTGGTCGGAAGAAACCGTCGCGTCAAAGACGGTAACGGAATTGGTTACGAGCGTGGCCTCGATGTTTGACCGGGTAATGCGCAACTGGGCGTCCAGCCGAAAGGTTGTGAGAACAACGAGCATCAGGGAAATGGTGCCGACAAGCCGCATGTATTCCTCCGGGAATGTGTCTTGAAATGAATATCGCAAAGTACGAAAACCGCGCGTGCAAAGCGAGCGATTTTCCTCTGATGAATGTGCTGAAGGGCCTGACGGATGCCCGATCTCCACAAGATGAATTCCACCCATCCCCCACCCCGCCTGGACCACGTACATCCCGTCATAGCACGCGGAGCACGGTCCGGCGGAATGGGGGTTGAATTACGTGTTGATTTTCCCACCGCGCATAGATAGTTTAATGGATTGATTCTTTTCACACCTCACCGCACATCGACAGAACGGACCCCCCCAATGCGGAACGATACAGATTTCTTCTCCATCAATACATTACTGACCGAAGAGGAACTCCTCGTGCGCGACACGGTGCGCGCCTTTGTGAACAAGGAAGTTCTCCCGATCATTGAAGAAGCTGCGCGTGAACAGCGCTTTCCCATGCATCTGGCCAAACGCATGGCGGAATTGGGCATTTTCGGCGCAACGCTGCCCGAGGAATATGGCTGCGCCGGCGCCAACAACGTCATGTACGGCCTGATGATGCAGGAACTCGAACGCGGCGACAGCGGCGTGCGCAGCTTCGCCAGCGTGCAGAGCAGTCTCGTGATGTACCCCGTGTTCCGCTACGGCACCGAGGAGCAGCGGCAGCACTGGTTGCCACGCCTCGCCACCGCCGAGGCCATCGGCTGTTTCGGCCTCACCGAACCCGATCATGGCTCCGATCCCGGCGGCATGGAAACCCGCGCCGTGGACGATGGCGACAGCTACGTACTCAACGGCGCGAAAATGTGGATCACCAACGGAACCATCGCCGATGTGGCGGTGGTGTGGGCCAAGCTCGATGGCGTAATCCGCGGCTTTCTCGTGGAAAAAGGGACGCCCGGCTTCACCGCGCCCGAAATGAAAGGCAAGCATTCACTCCGCGCTTCGGTCACCTCCGAACTGGTGTTCCAGGATTGCCGCATTCCCAAGGCGAACCTCCTTCCCGGCGCCGAAGGGCTCAAGGCCCCGCTCTCCTGCCTTACGCAGGCCCGCTACGGCATCGCCTGGGGCGCCATGGGATCGGCCGAGATGTGCTACACGACAGCGCTCGATTACGCGGTGACACGCAAGCAATTCGACAAACCCATCGCATCTTTCCAGCTCGTGCAGCAGAAACTCGTCACCATGATCAACGAGATCACCAAGGGACGACTGCTCGCCCTGCACCTCGGACGCATGAAGGACGCCGGCACGATGACCTTCGCCCAGGTGTCCATGGCCAAGCGCAACAATGTGCATGTGGCGCTGGAAATCGCCCGGCAGGCCCGCGAAGTGCTCGGCGCCAATGGCATTCTCGATGAATACCCCGTCATGCGCCACATGAACAATCTCGAATCCGTGTACACCTACGAAGGCACGCACGATATTCACACGCTCATCATCGGGCACGCCATCACCGGAATTCCCGCATACAGTTGATTTCACAGTACGGATACAGCATCGATGCCGCAGAAAATCATTCGCCTTGGCCTCACGTTTGACGACGTGCTCCTCGTTCCGAGAAAGTCCTCCGTCCTCCCGCGCGAAGCCGACACCCGCAGCCGCCTCACCCGGGAAATCGAACTCAATGTTCCCCTGCTCAGCGCGGCCATGGATACGGTCACCGAATCCGAAATGGGCATCGCACTCGCCCGCGAGGGAGGCATTGGCATTATCCACAAGAACATGAGCATCGAACGTCAGGCCGAGGAAGTGGACAAGGTCAAACGCTCCGAAAGCGGCATGATCGTCAATCCCATCACCCTGCGCCCCGATAAAACCGTGGCCGATGCGCATGAACTGATGGAAAAGTACCGCATCTCCGGCATCCCGATTGTGGATGAGAACGACAAGCTCATCGGCATTCTCACCAACCGCGATCTGCGCTTCGAGCCCAACAGGTCCATGCTGGTCTACGACATCATGACCAAGGACAACCTCGTCACCGCACCGCTGGGAACCACGCTCGAGGAAGCGGAATCCATTCTCCAGATGCATCGCATCGAGAAACTGCCGGTGGTGGATAAAAAAGGACGTCTCCGGGGTCTGCTCACCTTTAAGGACATCATGAAGAAAAAGCACCACCCCAACGCCAGCAAGGATGCCTATGGCCGATTGCGCGTCGGCGCCGCG
The DNA here is from genome assembly GCA_035914695.1 of Bacteroidota bacterium. Taxonomy (GTDB): domain Bacteria; phylum Bacteroidota; class Ignavibacteria; order SZUA-365; family SZUA-365; genus JAOSJT01. The sequence goes on from JAMIQH010000219.1 coordinate 20,354, forward strand.
GTGGGCATCTCGGCCGACACGCCCGCGCGCGTGCGCGCTCTGGTCGATGCCTCCGTGGATGTGGTGATCATCGACACGGCGCACGGCCATTCTGCCGGCGTGCTGCAAATGGTGAAGCAGATCAAGAAGCAATTCCCCGCATTGCAGGTTATCGCCGGCAATGTGGCCACCGCGCATGCCACCGAGGATTTGATCAAGGCGGGCGTCGACGCCGTGAAAGTGGGCATCGGCCCGGGAAGCATCTGCACCACACGCGTGGTGACGGGCGTGGGTGTTCCACAAATCACCGCCATCATGGATTGCGCGGCCGCCGCCGCGAAATACGACATCCCCATCATCGCCGATGGTGGCATCAAGCAAACAGGCGATGTGCCCAAGGCCCTCGCGGCCGGTGCCGACACGGTGATGATCGGCGGCATGTTCGCCGGCCTGGAAGAAAGCCCGGGCGAGAAAATCCTCTACGAAGGCCGCCGCTATAAAACCTATCGCGGCATGGGCTCGCTCGGCGCGATGAAAGAGGGCAGCAAGGACCGCTACTTCCAGGATGTGGAAGACGACATCAAGAAACTCGTGCCCGAAGGTATCGAAGGCCGCGTCCCCTATCGCGGCAAACTCGAGGAAATGGTGTACCAACTCCTCGGTGGACTCCGTGCGGCCATGGGTTACTGCGGCGTGCGTACCATCGATGAACTGAAAAGCAAGACCGAGTTCATACAGGTAACCTTCGCAGGCCTCAAGGAGAACCATCCCCACGATGTGTTCATCACCAAAGAAGCACCCAATTATCAGGCCGGAAGCTGACGGCACGGCAGGTTATCCACATTTCTCCGTAGCTCCGCACAGTGGCTCAGTATTGAAAATCGCGGAATTCAGCGGATTTTCCGCGATTTCCAATCCGGGCACAAGTTATCCACAATTTTCTCGAACTTATCCACATCCCACGCACATTTCGTGAATCCCGAGAAATGAGTACTCCCGCGCCCTATGCGGCCCGACAGCACGCCCTGCGCGCGGCGTTACACACCCGGGGTCTGCGAGCGCTGCTCGTCACGCATCCCGTGCACGTGCGCTGGCTCTGCGGATTCACCGGCAGCAACGGGTGGTTGCTGCTGCGCTCGCGCGACGCGGTGTTCGTCACCGATCCGCGCTATGAAGAGCAAGCCGCCGCCGAGGTGCGCGAAGCCCGCATTCTCCACGCCGGCACTCTGCGCCTTTCCGAAGCACTGCAACAGGACAAGGCCTTCCGCAACCTGCGCGCGCTGGGCATCGAAGAGGAACACGTCACCGTGGCGCTGCAGCGCAGCATCGCCGAACGCTGCGCTCCGGCGCGCCCACGCGCCGTGGCCGGGGTGCTGGAAGAATTGCGCGAACGGAAATCCTCCGACGAAATCGACTGCATCCGCCGCGCCATCGCCATCAGCGAGCGGGTGCTGCACGAAGTACTGCGCGAATTGCGCCCCGGGGTGAGCGAGCGCGATATCGCCGCGGAAATCACCTACCGCCATCGTCGCGCCGGCGCCGACGGCGACGCCTTCCCTCCCATCGTGCTCTTCGGTACGCGCAGCTCGCTCATTCACGGACAACCCTCCGAAGCGCGCCTGCGCAAAGGCCAGCTCGTGCTCATCGACATGGGTTGCACGGTGCGTGGCTATCACAGCGACATCACCCGCACCGTGGGATTCGGACGCGTGCCGGTGAAATTCCGGCGCATGTACGAGCAACTCCGCGCCTCGCAGGAGGAAGCCAGGGCGGCGGTGACGCCCGGAATGACGGCCTCGGCGCTCGATGCCCTCGCCCGCACTTCTCTCGAACGGGCGGATCTGGCCCGGTACTTCACGCACGCCCTGGGCCACGGCCTGGGACTCGATGTGCATGAGGCACCCATCCTTTCCTCCCGGAGCAATGCGACTCTGCGCGCCGGTATGGTTGTCACCATCGAACCGGGACTGTATCTACCGGGCGAGGGCGGCATGCGCCTCGAGGACGATGTGCTGGTGATGCCCGAGGGCGGAGAAACGCTTACCTCACTTTCACGCGACTGGCTGGAGCTGTGACATGGAAGCCGGCCCGCCCGTCCATCGTGTGCTGATGATCGCCTACTACTTCCCGCCGCTGGGCCTCAGCGGTGTGCAGCGCACGCTCAAATTCGCCAAGTATCTGCCGGACTTCGGCTGGCATCCCACCGTGCTCACCGTGGA
>JAMIQH010000220.1:0-38497 GCA_035914695.1 Bacteroidota bacterium
CAGCAAAGGATCATGGTGAAAATCGCGAGCCCTGCCGACACACGCACACCCTTGTGTGTGTGTGAGGCAAGATTCGTGCCATGTTGTGTCACGTGACGGTGTCGGACCGGGCTGCCGGATATGCCGTTGAACTCTGAAGAGTCCATAAGAAACTCCTTGTTTGTAAAAAATCGTACATATCGCATTGAGTGTCAAGGATGAGTCGCTCCTTCCCCGTCGCGTCGGTCCGCGGAGCGGTCCGGCTGCGGGGGTGGAGGTTCACGCGAATAGTACAACCCGGGTCGTGATACCGTTATGATGCTGTGGGCCCCGTGCGCGCGGGAATGCATGCGTCGGGCGCAAGGGCGCTGTGCCGCTCCGTGAAGCGGCGGAATGTGCTGTTGAGTGTGCGCGCGTCCCGCATCGGCGAAGGCGGCAAGCACGGGGAACGATTCCGGCCTCGTGGCCGGGATGGATACAGTGGCTCTGTTTCCCCATTGCCCTGTACACGCTGTCGCGCGGCGGCGAAGCCGCGCCCGGGACTGGAATTTCCTCCTTCTTACATCCTAATTTCGTCCACCGTGTTCAGGAACGCACCCGCGTCATGCACATCGACGGCGATAAAGGACAGTATGGTCATTTAAACACTGCCCTCAAATTAGAAGGCGAATTTTTTCAAAAGCAAGTGAAATCGGGTGATGCTGTATTAATTTTTTGTAATGTGACGGCGGAGGCGAGGTGGGTGAGGAGAAATGAGGGTCTATTCTCTTTTGTGTGTCTGGACTTGATGAGTGCGGGATGCATTCGCAGAGAGCACAGAGAGCGCCGAGGGCGCGGAGGATGGGTTGAGGGTGCGCCCCGCTTGAATCTTGTCGGCCGGCTGAGTACGGGATACATTCGAAGAGAGCGCAGAGGGCGCCGAGAGCGCGGAGGATGGGTTGAGGGTGCATCCCGCTCGATCCGCGCGCTCCGCCGCAATCGAACCAACGCAAAGGCGCAGGGACGCCAAGCCGGGAACCCTCTGAGCCCTCCGTGTTCGCGAAGCGCTCAGAGCCCTCCGTGTTCGCGAAGCGCTCTGAGCCCTCCGTGTTCGCGAAGCGCTCCGGGGCTCTCCGTGTTCCGCAATTCCTCCTTACCCTCATCTCCTCACTACTCTCTTTCTTCACTGTGTTCGCGAAATCCGCAGAACGAAGCGGCTTACCACCTCCGTTTCCAACTGACCCCCGCATTTCGTATACTTGTGAGTTAAGACTCACAGACAACCATTCACAGGAGGACACATGACGAAGGGTCGCTTTTCCCTTCTGTTGCTGCTCTTCGCGGCACTGACGATGCAGGGTTTGGCTCAGACAACCGTCGTGGTGCGCGATGCCGCCGAGGACGACGAGGACATGCACATCAAGGTCGGTGTGATGGCGGGACTCGGACTCGCGATGAACACCACCGACTATCACGTGAGCAATGTCTCGCGTTCGCTTGGGTTGGGTTCGCAATTTGGTCTGCGCGGCAGCTTCCCGCTCGGCAGCAAATCGCGCGTGGTGGGAGGCATCGGCTATCACACGCTCGCGTTCGCGGATGAGAATGCCCGTATTTCTTTCAGCGATGCCATTGAGAACCACAGCACCAATGTGCCGGAGAATCTCGGCAAGCTCAAAACCGAGGGCAGCTTCAAGTACACCATCATCACGGCGGGCTTCCAGTTCAGCCAGTTCTTCATCACCTTCAGCTATGGCCTGCCAATGTCGAGCACGCTGGAGAACAGTCTGAGCAATGGCACCATCGACGCCGACGGCATCGATCCCGCAGCGGAATGGGCCGACCGACCGGGACTGAATCCCGACGGCAATCGCATTCGCGCCGACATTTCCCCCGAAAAGGACGATATCAATCCCCTGCTCGAGTTGCGCGTGGGCGGTGAATTCCCCGCGGTCAAAACCGCTTTCGGTGATCTGAATTTCGGCATCAGTCTGGCCTACACGTTCAACAACATCATCAAGGACGGCCGCACGAATCTGCCGACCTACGAGGATCAGTTCCATCTTCCGAACGTGCTGTTCCATCTTTCCTATATGTTCAATATCTGATCAACCCGATACTGAACGATGCTCGGGCACGCCGCGGCGTGCCCGTTTTTTTCGCCCTCCCTCAGGCGGCTGCTGCTCGGATCCTTGTGGACTTCCACGAATAATCCGTGATAATCCGTGGGAATCTGAGTAATCCGTGGTTTTGAAATTCTGTTGATCCGCTCCGACAGTAATCAAGGCACTTGCACCACTTTCATCCTCCCGGGTGTGACGAAGGAACATGAGCGGCTGTGGTTTTACACCTTAGCCGAATGATCGCGCCACCGACGCGTGGAGGAGCGCGAAGGATTCACGATCCGCACTGCGCAGGCGCGGAATATTTCGTACATTGAAAAGCTACAGGTTTACCACCGAGGATATCATGAAGGCCACCGCCTCGATCGAAGACATTCTGCGCATCGTATTCACCGAGCATTACGATCCCTACACTGTTCTGGGCATCCACCGCGTCACGGTCGACGGCGAAGCCGCCACCGTGGTGCGCGCGTTTTTACCCGAGGCCTCGCAGGCCTGGGTGTTGCGCGAGTTTTCGCCCGAGCATATCGAGGAATACCCCATGGAGCGCGTGCACGAGGAAGGGTTCTTTGAATGCGTGTTCCCGGACGAAGCCGAGCCCTTTCCCTACACCTTAAGGCGCGTCGCATTCGATGGCAGGGACGATTGCTTTCACGACTCGTACGGGTTCTATCCTCAACTGACGAATTTCGATCTCTATCTCTTCGGCGAAGGGAACCACTACCGCGTCTTCGACAAGCTGGGCGCGCAGTACCGTGAGATCAACGGCGTGGGCGGCATCGAGTTCGCCGTTTGGGCACCCAACGCCCGCAGCGTAAGTGTGATCGGTAGTTTCAACGACTGGGACCGCAGACGCCACGCCATGCGTGTCCTGGGCTCGTCGGGCGTCTGGGAGATTTTCGTCCCGGGCATCGGGGATGGCGAGCTGTACAAGTTCGAGATCAAGACGCAGGATGGTCACGTATTGGGCAAGACCGACCCCTTTGCGCGGTACATGGAGGTGCGGCCACGCTCCGCGTCCATTGTTCACGCATCCGCGCGCTACGCCTGGGGCGATGCGCCGTGGATGACGCAGCGCCGTGAAGCGAATCCGCTGGACGGACCCGTGTCCATTTACGAAGTGCACCTTGCATCCTGGCGCGCCGCCGACGACGGCAGTGGCCGCATGCTGAGTTACCGCGAGCTGGCCGAGCAGCTCGTGCCCTACGTGCGTGATATCGGATACACGCATGTGGAATTCCTCCCGATCATGGAGCATCCCTTCGACGGCTCCTGGGGCTATCAGGTGACGGGCTATTACGCGCCCACCAGCCGCCTCGGGACGCCCGAGGATTTGATGTACCTTATCGACCGCTTTCATCAGGAAGGCATCGGCGTGATACTGGACTGGGTGCCCGCGCATTTTCCCAAAGACGGACATGCGCTGGCCTGGTTCGACGGTTCGCATCTCTTCGAGCATGCCGACCCCCGCAAGGGTGAACATATGGACTGGGGCACGCTCATTTTCAATTTCGGCCGCAACGAGGTACGAAATTTCCTCATCGCGAACGCGCTGTACTGGATTGACCATTTCCACGTGGACGGCCTGCGCATTGACGCCGTGGCTTCGATGCTGTATCTGGACTATTCACGCAAGGAAGGAGAATGGATACCAAACCAATACGGCGGGCGAGAAAATCTCGAGGCCATTGATTTCCTGCGGCAACTCAACTGGGTGATACACCACAACTACCCCGGCGTGATGGTGATGGCCGAGGAATCCACCGCCTTCCCGGGCATCACCCACGATGTGGACAATGACGGCCTGGGCTTCGATCTGAAATGGAACATGGGCTGGATGCACGACACGCTGGAGTATTTCGAAAAGGATCCGCTCTTCCGAAAATACCACCACAGCAATCTCACCTTCGGCCTGCTGTACGCCTTTTCCGAGCGCTTCCTGCTGCCGATATCCCACGACGAGGTCGTGCATGGCAAGCGCGCGCTCATCAGCAAAATGCCCGGAGATTACTGGCAGCAATTCGCCAACATGCGCCTCTTCCTCGGTTTCAAGATGGGGCATCCCGGGAAAAAGCTGCTGTTCATGGGCCAGGAATTCGGCCAATGGATTGAGTGGAATCACGACCAGCCATTGGACTGGAATCTGCTGGATTTCGATGCGCATCGTCAGTTGCTGCAATGGGTGCGCGATCTGCACGCATTGTACCGCGACGAACGTGCGATGCACCGCGACGACTTCTCGTGGGAGGGTTTCCGGTGGATCGATCTCAACGACGCGGAGCATTCGCTGCTGTCCTTCGAACGCATCGCTCCCGATACCGGAGAGCGTCTGGTCTTTCTCTGCAATCTCACCCCCGAGGTGCGCCATCACTACCGTTTGGGAGTGAGCGAAGCCGGCTTCTATCGCGAGCTGCTGAACAGCGACGCCGCCGTGTACGGGGGCAGTGGTGTGGGCAATCTTGGCGGCGTGCACAGCGATCCCGTGGCAATGCACGACCGTGATCATTCCTTGCTCGTCACCGTGCCTCCACTCGCGGTGATCGTGTTCAAACGCTCCTGAGCATCACGCTCCGCGTCGGAGGAGCATTCCCGCGCAGGGCGGCACCGCTATTGTCTTCCCGACGTGGCTTCGCAGGACCGCAGGTCCCGCGCACTCCGCGTCGACAAGCACGTCCCAGGGACCATCATCATCGAGCTGGTAGTGTGCCGTGCGATCGTGATTGGCATTGGCCAATACCGCGAGCACAGGCCATCCCGCCTCATCCACCACCACATAACCGCTCGCCACGGGCACATCGGGAATGAGAAAGCGGCAGTTGTTCGCGCGCACTTCGCGCAGGGCCGGCAGCGATGCGCGCATCGCAATCAGTCCACGATAATAGCGCAAGAGCGCGGCATTGTCATCGGCGTAGCGGTAATCCAGCCAATTGGTCGTGTCATCCTTTTCATAGCTGTTGGCATCCACCACACCGTGGCGCACAGCGGGCACCCCGATGTCGGCCACGAGCTTGCCCCGCCCGAATTCCTGTCCGGCGTGCAGCATCAGCGGTCCGGCACTGGTGAAGAGCATGAAGGCCGCGAAACGCGCGATGGCGAGTTGGCGCGCGTCCAAGGCGCGATACGCGTCGGTATCGGCAACCTTCTCGCCCGGGTTGACGCTTCCCGTTGCAATACGGATGAAGTCCGCGAGCGTGTAGCCGTCGTGGGATTCGAGATAGTTCAGACTGTGTTCCGCCGCGAGCAGCGGACCCGCTTTCTCGCGCACCGAGCCCAGCACCCAGGTGCCGTAGGCCTCGGCCGGGCTGGCGCCCCAGTGTCCGAAGATATAGCCCGTGTGCCGCTGCGGATCCCAGCCCTTGACGCCGTTGCGGAAAAGATCATTCCACACGGTGTATTCCAGTTGCGAGAACCCGTGTGGATCGTAGCGGTCGCCTCCCCAGGGTTCGGCGAGAAGGAGCACATCGGGAAACAGTGCGCGCGCTTCCTCGCGGATGGCATCCAGGGTTTCGCGGTCGAGCAACGCGCCCAGATCGAGACGGAAGCCGTCCACATGGTATTCCCGCAGCCAGTGACGGATGCTGTCCACGATAAGCCGCCGCATGGCGTACCGTGCGCTGTGCGTGTCGTTGCCGCAACCGCTGGCGCTGGTAAAACCTCCCAGACGGTCCAGGCGGTAGTAGTAGCGCTTGTCGAGATATTTGAGCGGCTGATAATCGTACTGTGAGGTGTGATTATACACGACATCCAGGATGACGGCCATGCCTTCACGGTGCAGAGCTTTGACCATATCCTTGAATTCGGTCTGCGCCTGTGCGGCCGCGCGGTTCCACTCGCCCACCGCGGTGTTCGCTTGCGAAGCGTAGCGGGTTTCGGGAGCGAGATAGTACGAGGTCATGTAGCCCCAATGGTTGCGCTCCCAGGGATTCCAGTGATTGTACACATCCTCGCCGGCATGCGTCCCGTACGGTGGTTCAATCCAGGCGTAGCTCTGACAGGGCAGGAGTTCCACCGCATTGACTCCCAAGGCGCGCAGATGCGCCAGACCGCCGCGGCGTGAACGCAGCATACCCGCGTAGCTGCCCGCGTAGCCCTGCTCGGTATCGCTGGAAGGATGCGCGGTCATGTCTTTGATGTGCATTTCGTAAATCACCAGATCGCGCCGTGGAATGACGACGTGCGTGTCGCCCTCCCAATCGTAGTCCGGAAGTCGATCCGGCAGGAGTGCGCGTCCCGTGTGGCGGAAGGTGTTCAAGGTGGCCACCGCGACCGCGTAGGGATCGCCAACCACGATGGCGGGATTGAACATCTCCCCTTCACCGCGAGGGCCATCCACGCTGTAGCCGTACCAGCACTCGGTCATGCCTTTTGGAAGGGCGATCGACCACACCCCCTCGGCTTCGCGCTCCATGTCGTAGCGATCGCCTTCCACATCCTCGGGGCGCAGATACAGATGGAGGCGTACACAGGCGGCCCGGGGCGCGAATACGCGGAACAGGTAGTATTCCTCGTTGATGATGCACCCGAACGGTCCCTCGGGCCGCAGCGAATCCAACCATGGCGCGGGATCCACAGGCAACATCCCGTGTCCCCGCGGCAGCACCACATAGCTGACCGAGGCATCGAGCGCTTCCAGCTCGAGCACAAGCGACAGTCCATCAACGCGCAACGCATGAATGTGCGCGTGTGGAACCAGGACAATATCGGAAGCCAGAAACTCCGACGGAGGCTCGGAACAATCGAGACGAATGTGCTGAAGATCTTCGAGTAGGGCTGCGTGAATCTGCATTGCACCTGCGGACACGTGAGAGGAAGCGCCACAATGGCTCGTGGCGAAGCAATAATGTAGCCACGGACACCGTCTCGTACAATGCGCCTCGCGCCGCGAGTATCGCGCTATCCCGTCTGTTGCTTCGTCCAGCAACCGCCGGTAAATTGAACCCATGCGACTGAGCAATCCCACACAGCACTATCAGGAAGACGCCCGGCATTTCGATTATTTCGAAGAGCGGAGCCGGGCGGATGCCGACGCGGCGCGGCGCATTCAGCAGGCGGTGTTTTCCGCGGCGCGGCTGCGCGCGGGAGAGCGCATCCTCGATCTTGGCAGCGGGAATGGCTGGCTGGCGGAGGATTGCGCCCGCAGAGGACTGCCGGTTCCCGTGGCGGTGGACATCGGCGTGCGCAATCTCGTGGAACTGCGCACGCGGCATGGTAATCGCGTGCTGTGTGTCGCAGCCGACGCCACCATGCTCCCGTTCCGTGACGGGAGTTTCGAGCGGATCATCGCATCAGAAGTGCTCGAGCATGTCAACGAACCTCCGGCCCTGCTGCGCGAGGCCTGGCGCTGTTTGCGCGGGGAGGGTCGTCTCGTGGTGAGCACACCATATCGCGAGCGTTTGCGCTACGCCCTGTGCATCCATTGCAATCAGGTGACGCCACTCAACGCGCATCTGCACAGCTTTGACGAAGAGGCGCATCTGCGAGCCTTCGCCGAGGCGGGGTTCGTCCGCACGGGTTTCGAGCGGGTAATCAACAAGCTTTTCCTGTACTCGCGTCTCTCGTCGCTGCTCTTCTTTCTGCCCTTTCCTCTTTGGCGTATTCTGGATAGATTGAGTGTTGTATTCATTCGCAAATGGACAACCATCATCGTTTCCGGCAGTAAAACCTGACAACAAGCCACCGTCATCCCGAAGCACCCATGCGCAGGCACATGCACCCGATCCTGGCCCTTTTCCTCCCCGTATTCCTTACACTCGCCTCCACACTCGTCGCACAGGAGTTCACCTGCGGCATGCGCGAGCCCGCGCACGCAAAGGAACAGGCCCCGGCGGGAGCGGCGGGAATGCTCGCCACCGGCATCGCCGCGCATAACGGAGCGTATCTTCCGATGCGCGGACACATCCGCGGACTTGTGGTCTTCGCACAAACGCTGAACGACGACAGGCAGGACGAGGCATGGCCGCTCGGACAGGTGCCGATCTGGGCCGAAGCATACACATCGCGCTTGCACGAGTACTTCCACGACATGTCGAACGGCGCGCTGGATCTTCGGCTGGATATTTTCCCGCACAACATGACCACGCGCAACACCGAGGACGGCTACATTTTCTGGGAACGTCGCTTCGGGGATGCAATCAAGGAAATCATCGACTCGGTCGATCACAGCATCGATTTCGGACAGTACGACCTCTGGAGTTCGCAGGGCAAAATGTACGAGGTGACTGCGGAGCAGGACGGTCAAGTGGATTTAATCATCGTGATTTTCCGCCGCATCACCAATCCGTATTTCATGCCGTACAGTGGTGTTTCGGACCTCGGATTTGCGGGCTACAAGTTCGTGGATGGATCGCTCGCCCGTTTCGTGTACGGAGGCAGTGGCCAGGCCAACGATGCCGCCGCGTCGGGCGTGTCGATATGCCGCGCGCCGGGAAACGGCTGGATACCGGACTTCGATTACGTGTTCCGCACATCGGTCCATGAAATCGGGCACAAGCTGTTTGGCGAAGCCCATCCCGCGGAGTTGTACGGCGGCCTCGGCGTGATGGCCCATGCCGGCAACGGCGATGCCATGAACAGCTTCGAGCGGCAGCTCGCCGGATACACGAGTTTCACCGGCTTAACGGCCGGAGTGGACACCACCATCACGTTGCGGGATTACGTGACCACGGGCGAGGCCTTTTTGCTTCCCGTGCCGCAGGCGTTTCGCAGTTACTACAGTCTTGAATTCCGCGCGAAGAAATCGAAGTGGGATACGGCGCCGGTGGAAGGGTTGTACATTTACCGCATTTACGATTCCATCGACAAATCCAGCAAAACCATCGGCATCACCAGCGCCGAAGGACGCTTCGACTGGCGTCTGGATAGCGCGACGCAGACCATTTTCCCCATCGCCCCCAACGCGCTTCGCGGCTACACACGTTTTCAGCGCATTCCCATCGGCAACAAAATTTACTGGGCCGAGGGGTGGGCCGGCGACGAACGCGCGGCATTCACCGAAAAGCGTCCGGAGTTGTCGGTGCTGAAGAATCCCACACCAGATTTCATCTTCGGCTCGGACACCATTCGCACCGGGTTGCGTATTCTGTTGCTCGGGCTCACCGACAGCACCGCCACAGTGCGCATCAGTTACTCGCTCCCCCCCATTCTCTCCAACGACGCGGCCGGCATCGCCGCGCGTTTTCACATCGGAGCGACCTATCCTCTTCCCGCCACGTCGGGCGCCACCGTGTTGCTGCCCTACGTCGCCCGCCTGGACCAGGAAGTGAGCATCGAAGTGTTCAACAGCATCGGGCAATCCGTTGCCCGGCTCGGCCGGACACTTTCCGCCGGCACAGGCACGCTGCCCCTGCCCTCGCACACGCTCGCGCCAGGCGTGTATCACGTGCTGATCGACGCCGCCGGAACGCGACGCAGAACCAGCATGGTTATCGCACCCTGAAAGGATAGCACTACGCATGAAGGAACTCGGCATCGATCACAACTTCCTCGGTATCGAGGATCACCACTCACGACTGAACAGCTCCGCGATTGCCATTCTGCAAGCCCCCTACGAGGCAACGGTTTCGTATGGCAAAGGAACCGCGCAGGGACCCGCCGCGCTCATCGAGGCATCGCATTACGTGGAATTCTGGGACGAGATGTATCAGCGGGAGTTGTGCTTTGAGAAGGGCATCGCCACGCTGGAGACACTGGATTTCGGCGGCGCCACAGGCCGCGCCATGCTCGACCAATTACAGGAGGCGGTGCGCGAGCTGCTGGCCTTGGACAAATTCGTGGTCACACTCGGCGGCGAGCACAGCATTTCCACCGCACCGATAGCCGCGCATCTCGAGCGTTACCCCGGCATGAGCGTGCTGCAAATCGACGCGCATTCGGATTTGCGTGAATCCTACGAGGGCACGCCCTACTCGCACGCGTCCATCATGGCGCGCGTGCTTGAGTTCATGAATCCCGAGCGCATCGTGCAGGTGGGCATTCGCGCGCAATGCCGCGAGGAATTCGAAACCATACGCCAGCGCGGGATCACCACCTTCTTCGCATGGCAAATCCGGCAGGGGATGTTCGGACAATCGTGGAAAGAGCGCGTGCTGGATGCGCTGGGAGAGGAAGTGTACATCACCTTCGACGTGGACGGCCTCGATCCTTCGGTGCTGGGCGCCACGGGCACGCCCGAACCCGGCGGGCTGCTGTGGGACGAGACCATGCAGCTCCTGGCCATGATCGGCAAGCGCAGGCGCATTGTGGGCTTCGACGTGGTGGAACTCGCGCCCGACGAGAGCAATCCCTATTCGGCCTTTGTCGCGGCCAAGCTCACCTACAAACTGCTCAACGCGGCGTTCAGCGGCGGGCGCTGACGCGATCGCATATTCCACTTCGCCCGCGCGTACGGCTTCGCGCGCGCCTCACTTCTCCGACGCCTCCGCGATCAACGCGAGCGCCTGTTGCATGTCATCGGGCAAGGCGGACTCGAAACGGATTTTTTCCCGCGTCACCGGATGCACGAAACCCAATGTGCGCGCGTGCAGGGCTTGACGCGGTAGCAGGGTGAGCAACGTATTCACCAGCATTTTGAAGCGTGTCGTGACGGTGCCATACAGAATGCGCCGACCGCCGTAGGTGGGATCGCCCAGGACCGGATGGCGCAGATGCGCAAGATGCACGCGAATCTGATGCGTGCGACCGGTTCGCAGCAGCAACCGCACGTGGGAGCACCAGCCGTAATCGGTGATGACCTCGTATTCGGTCGCGGCATATTTCCCCCCTTCCACCACCGCCATTTTCTTTCGGTCCGAAGGGTGCCGCGCGAGCGGTTGCTCGATGAGACCGCGGCGAGCGGGCATGGCCCCCCAGACAATCGCCTGATATTCGCGTTCGATGTTGTGCACGGAGAATTGCTGCGCAATGAAACGGTGCGCATCGTCCGTTTTGGCAACGGCAAGCAAGCCCGAGGTCCCCTTGTCCAGGCGATGCAGAATGCCCGCACGCTCGGGCCCGCGCTCGTGGGAGAGTTGTCCGGTGTAATGCAGCAGCGCATTCACCAGTGTGCCGCTGTAATTCGCGTAGGCGGGATGCGTCACCATGCCGGCGGGCTTGTTGACGATGAGCACGGCATCGTCCTCATACACGATATCGAGAGGGATGTCCTCGGGTAGAATCTCCGGCGGGGGTGGTTTGGGAACAATGCACTCCACCACGTCGCCCGGAAGCACGAGGCGACCCGGTTTGAGCACCACCCGTTCATTGACACGCACGCCACCCGCCTCGATCAGCGCCTGCACTTTATTGCGGGAGGCGTTTTCCACACCGCGCGTAATGAATTGATCCAGCCGCACGCGCTGCGCGTTCGGAGCCGAGCGCAACTCGTAACGCGTCACCGCGGCGGCATCCAGAGCATCGCCACCCATATCCCCGTCAGTCTCATCGTCGGAAACGACTTCGTCGACAACGACTTCGTCGGAGGTCTCGTCGGATGAAAACACGACGCCTCCCTCCTCTTCCGGAAGTTCGGGCAGGGCGGAAGGGTCGACGTCGTGCGTACTCATGAGATGCGGAAGCGAGGCGGCGTTCAGGCGCCGGTGGATTCGGAGGGCTGTTCCACGGAGCCGAGTTTCTGCGGCAGTCCGGTGATCAGCAGCAGGACCACGCCCACCGACACCGCCATGTCGGCGATGTTGAAAATGGGCCAGAACTTGAAGGAGGAACCCGCGAGATTGATAATGAACAGATCGAGATCAATGAAATCCACGACATTCCCTTCGAAGAAGCCCGCCGTGCCGTAGAGCACGCCGTGGAAAATCCTGTCGATGAGATTGCCCACCGCTCCCGCGAGAATGCAGGCCAGCGACACACGAAACACCAGTCGATCCGTGCGATGCCTGTACAGCAGCACGATGATGGCGGCGGAGGCCACAATGGCAAAAAGGATGAGAAACACTTTTCCCACCACATCGATGCCGAAAGCCATGTGGGGATTTTCGATGTAGGTGAATTTGAACCAGTCGCCGAAAATCGCATACGACTCGCCGTAGCGCATACCCTCGTGGGAAATGCCCAGCCAGGACAGCGAAATCCCTTTGACAAGCACCTTGGTGAGTTGATCGGCGATCAGCACACCGAGGGTAAGGAACAGAACACGCATGTTACCGCCTTGTCCGACTCATCGCACCTTCGTTTCCTGTTTGCAGGAAACGCACATGCGCGCATGGGGCACGGCTTCGAGGCGACCCTTCTCGATCAGGTTGCCGCACACGATACAGATGCCGAAATTTCCGCTCTTGATGCGCTGCAGCGCGTCGGTGAGATGCGAGATGAATTTGCGCTCGCGGGCGGCGAAGAGATAGGCCTTCTCGCGCTCCATGGCATCGGTGCCTTGATCGGCCATGTGAAGCGAGTAGGTGGCGTCCTCGTTGTATTCGCCGGAGGCGGAGTCCATGAGCCGCTCTTCAATGCTGAGCAGCTCCTCGTTCGCGTCATGGATTTTCTCCATGATCAACACGCGGAAGTACTCAAGATCGGCGGCGGCATAGGTTTTCACCTCGGTGCTACGCGTGACGGCCACATCTTTCGCGCCTTTCTTTTTCAGCAGCGACACCTGCTTGCCCAGGTACTTGGGCACGGGAGCGGGTGCCTTTTTCACACGGCGCGTGTACTTGCGCTTTTTCTTGGGCTCGCCGCCTTCCTCGCCGGCATCGGCCTGCGCCGCGGGCTTGGCTTTCACGCTAGAGGGACGGGCCTTCTTCCCTATCGGAGCCACAATCGATGGTGCGCTCTTCTTCTTCACTGGTCCGGCGACAGGAGCTTTCGCCTTGGCGGGAGCTTTGCTCTCCTTCACCGGCGTGGCGGCCTTGGGAGCGGGCTTTGCGGCTGCGGCGGGCTTCGCCTTCGCGGCCGAGGTACTGCTCTCGCCTGATTTTTTCGTCGCGGGTGCCTTGCCAGCAGGGGCCTTCGCCGCCTTGGCCGTTGCCGCCTTGCTGACTGCGGGAGCTTTCGTCGGAGCAGCGGGCTTCGCTGCAGCGGACTTCGCAGGCGCGGCTTTCGCAGGTGCGGCTTTCGCAGGTGCGGTCTTCGCAGGCGCGGCCTTCGCAGGTGCGGCCTTCGCAGGTGCGGCTTTCGCAGGCGCGGCTTTCGCAGGCGCGGCCTTCGCAGGTGCGGCTTTCGCAGGCGCGGCCTTCGCAGGCGCGGCTTTCGCGGGCGCGGCTTTCGCAGGCGCGGCCTTCGCAGGCGCGGCTTTCGCGGGCGCGGCTTTCGCGGGCGCCGACTTGGCTGTTTTTTTCGTCGCGTCCGCGTCCTTGCCTGCGGCTTTCCTCGCGGCTGTGCTCACGGGCTTGGTCGAGGTTTCCTTTACCGCCTTGCCCTTCGCGGGAGCGACGGGGGCGTCCTTCGCTTTCGCGGTTTTGGTCGTGGGGGTCGTTTTCGCTGCCATGGTACGATCTCCGTTAATGGGCGGTACGTTCACACATCCGCTGGTTACTATTCACTGACTTTCTCTATGCCGACAATGCAGGGTAAATCATTGATAGCGAGCTGCACCCCGTGTGCCGGGGCTGCCGCAGTCCGGACGACATTCAGCGCGAGAGTTTCAGTGCAAATATACGACTCCATGCTGATAATTGCTTCTTCCAGAAGCGACTCGTCCGTGTGCACGGTGATGACGATGCGGTCGGTCACATCGAGGCCACTGTCCTTGCGGAGGTTCTGCACCTTGCTGATGAATTCGCGCGCATGTCCTTCGGCGAGCAGCTCGGGCGTGATGGTGGTATCCAGCGCCACGACTGTGCCGGCGTCCGCGCCGATGGTCCAGCCCTCGATATCCTCGTAGCGGATTTCCACATCCTCGCGTGTGATGGTCACCGCTGTGCCGTCGATGTCGAGCGTCAGCGCGCCGTGCGCCTCGATGGCGTTGGCGTCGTCCACGCTCAGCGCGGCGATGCGCTGCGTGAGCGCTTTCACCATTTTGCCGAATTTCGGACCGATGGCTTTGAAATTCGGCTTCACGCTTTTGCGCAGCATGGGCGAATCGCCGGCGATGAACTCGATGTCCTTGATGTTCGTCTCTTCGAGAATCACCTCACGCATGGCCTCGATATTCGCACGCAACACCTCGTCGCTTGAGGCGATGAGAATGCGCGAGAGCGGCTGCCGCGTTTTCATGCGGGTTTCCTCGCGCAGCGCGCGTGTCAGCGCCACGATGCGCTGTGCGTCGTGCATCTTGCGACGCAGCGCTTCATCCACCGCGCCGGCTTCGGGCAGGAGACTCAGGTGCACCGACAGCTGCCGCGCAGTCTCGGACAGCCCTTCGGTGAGTTTGCGATACAGCATATCCGAAAGGAAAGGCGCGAAGGGCGCCATCAGCTGCGCCACCACCACGAGGCAATGATGCAGTGTCTGATAGGCGGAGCGCTTGTCCTCGGACAGCTCCCCTTTCCAGAAACGGCGACGATTGCGGCGCACATACCAGTTCGACAGCTGATCCACCGTGAACTCGGTGATGGCGCGCGCGGCGGGCGTGGGATCGTAGGCATCCATGTATCCGCGCACGGCGGCAATCAACGCCTGCAATTCACTGAGAATCCACTGGTCGATCTCCGGCCGGCGTTCCAGCGGCACGGCCTCGGACGAGGCATCGAAATCGTCGATGTTCGCATACAGCGCGAAAAACTGATACGTGTTGATCAGCGCGCGGAACATGTTTTTCTGCACGCCCTCGATGTCCTGCTCGTTGAACATCGTCGGCCGCCAGGGCGGACTGTTCACCGTCAGATACCAGCGCGTGGCGTCAGCGCCGTAACGCTCGATCACATAGAAAGGATCGACCACGTTGCCACGGGATTTGGACATCTTCTGTCCCGTTTTATCCAGCACCAGCTCGTTGACAATGAGATTGCGGAAGGCGGGCGTGTCGAACAGCGCCACCGCGATGGCGTGCAGAGTGTAAAACCACCCGCGCGTTTGATCGATGCCCTCGCAAATGAAATCCGACGGGAAATTGCTCTCGAAAAATTCCTTGTTCTCGAAGGGATAGTGGAATTGCGCGAAGGGCATGGCGCCGGAATCGAACCACACGTCGATGAGTTCCGGCGTGCGGCGATACAGCACTCCGTTGCGCTCGAAGAGAATGGCATCCACCCAGGGCTTGTGCAAATCCACGTCCTCGCGCTTCGGCTTCACTCGCTCGCCGTCCACCAGCATGAACCCTTCGAGCAACTCATCCACCGAACCCACGATGAACATGTCCGAACCATCCTCCGCCACCCAGATCGGCAGTGGCGTACCCCAGTACCGATCGCGCGACAGCGCCCAGTCCTTGTTGTCCTCCAACCAGTTGCCGAAGCGACCGCTGCCCACTTCGGGCGGGCACCAGTTGATGTCCTTGTTCAGTTCGATCATGCGCTGCGCGTACGCGGTGGTGCGGATGTACCAACTGTCGCGCGCGTAGTAAATCAACGGATTGTCGCAGCGCCAGCAATGCGGGTAGCTGTGCAAGTAATCCTTCGACGAGCGGTAAATACGACCACGCTCTTTCAGCAGGCGCAGGATGTCGGGATCGGCGCCTTCCTCCTTGTGCGTGGCGAATTGCAGCGTCTTGACCAGACGCCCGGCGAAGTCCGTCACCTCCTCGGTGAAGCGCCCGCCGGTGGTGACCGGCAGCACGAAGGGCAGGTCGTATTTCTTCATCATTTCGTAATCGTCGAGGCCGAAGGCCGGGGCGATATGCACCACGCCCGAACCATCCTCCACGGTCACGAAGTCCCCCGCCACCACATACCAGGCCTTGCGATCCACTTCCACATAGGTGAACAGCGGCTCGTATTCCTTGCCCAGCAAATCGCTACCCATCATCTCGGCGAGAATGGTGTATTCCTCGGCGATCACGCTCAGCCGGTCCTTGGCCAGATACAGCAGGCCATGCCCGGTCACATCGGCTTTCACATATTCGACATAGGGATTCACGGCCAGGGCGACATTGGAAATCAAGGTCCACGGCGTGGTGGTCCAGACCAGAATGTTCGCATCTTCGTCACGCAGACGGAATTTCACGTACACGTTCATGTCGCGCACATCGGCGTAGCCCTGCGCGAGTTCATGCGTGGCCAGCGGGGTTTCGCAATGTGGACATTGCGGTACGATTTTAAAGCCCTTGTAGATCAGGCCTTTCTGATAGAATTGCTTCAGCGCCCACCACAGCGATTCAATGTACTCGTTCGTGCATGTGATGTAGGCCTCTTCGAGGTTGATCCAGTAGCCCATGCGCTCGGTGAGCGTGCTCCAGCCCTCGGGGTAGTTGATGTGATGGTAGACGAAATCCTTGGCCTTGCGGTTGAAATTCGCCACACCGTATTTCTCGATGTCCGACTTCTGCTCGAACTGCAATTCCTTTTCCAGCGCCACTTCAATGGGCAGGCCGTGCGTGTCCCATCCGGCCTTGCGCTGCACGAGATGCCCCGTCATGGTTTTGTAGCGGCACACGAGATCCTTGAGTGTGCGCGACATGACGTGGTGAATCCCCGGCTTGCCGTTCACCGAAGGCGGGCCTTCGTAAAAGGTGAAGGATGCGCCGGAGGCACGCGCGTGCAGACTTTTCTCGAACACCTGTTGCTCGTTCCAAAAAGCGAGCACCTGTTGTTCGAGTTCGGCGTAGGAAAATTTCTCGGGAAATGGTTCGAACCTGGACATGGATGAAGTATCAGTCGTTGTTGTTGGAAAAACCGTGAATCACCGCGACGAGCGCGGTGAGGAGCAAGCCGAACAGCACGCTGCTCGTGATCGGCAAATACAGCTGCACGCCGGGAAGTGTGATACGCAGATCGCCCGGCAACGCACCGACGAAGGGCAGCGGTACGACGCGCGTGGTGGCAAGCACCACGAGAATGGCCACGATCAACACTACCGCCAGCAGACGCAGCACACTGGCCACATCCTCCTTGTCCGGGGCCACCGCTTACACCTCGAGGCGGGCGATCACACCCTGCATGATGCTGCGCAATGTGGGCTCGGTTTCATTCGCCACCTTGATGATGGCGGGCACATCCACCGCCTCGAGCGCGTCGGGGAAGCACTCGTCGGTGATGATGGAAAACGCCAGCACGCGCATGCCCATGTGAATGGCGACGATGTTCTCGGGCACAGTGGACATGCCCACCGCGTCGGCCCCGATGCCGCGAAGAAAGCGGTACTCCGCGCGCGTCTCCAGGTTGGGTCCGGCCACGGCCACGAACACTCCCTGCTTGAGCGCGATGCCCGCGGTCAGAGCCACGTCCTGCGCGAGCGCCATCAGACCGGCGTCGTAGGGCTGACTCATGTCGGGAAAACGCGGACCGAGCGTGTCGTCGTTGGGGCCGATCAGCGGATTGTCTCCGATGAGGTTGATGTGGTCCCAGATCATCATGATGTCGCCGCGGCGGAACAGCGGATTCATTCCACCGGCCGCGTTGGAGATGAGCAGCGTGCGCACTCCCAGCGCGTGCATCACGCGTACGGGAAAGGTAACCTGCTTGAGCGTGTATCCCTCGTAGTAATGGAAGCGCCCCTGCATGGCCACCACCGGTTTGCCGGCGATATGGCCGAAAATCAATTTCCCGTGATGCGATTCCACGGTGGATATGGGAAAATGGGGAATGTCCTGATAATCGAGCGCCACGCCATCCTCGATCTCCGCAACCAGGCCACCGAGCCCCGTGCCGAGAATGATGCCCACCGCGGGTTGCACCGCGATGCGTGAACGGATGTAGCGGACGGCTTCGTCCATCATACTGCGTAATTCGGACATGGATTAACTCTCCCGATCCTCGAGTCGTTCAATGATATCGTTCAGGTCGCCCGCGTCGAGTCCTTCGCGCGTTTTGCGTGCGCCGAGTATACCGCCGGCGCTTTTGCGCGGAGTGTGTTCGAGTGCGGCGAGAAAATCCGTTTGCGCGCGAAGAATGGCTTTCATGCGGCTGATCAGCGCGATTTTCCGCGTCTCGATCAAATCGATCTGCTGTTGCAGCGTGGCGAGGCGCTCGTTGCCCTGGGCCACCACGCGTTCCGCGCGCCGTTCGGCATCGCGGATGACAATATCCGCTTCGCGGCGCGCCTGCTCCAGCACCGCCTTGCGCTCCTGCTCCACCTTGTAGCCCGCCGCGATGGCGGTGGCCTGCGCGTGTCCGCTGATGTTTTTCGTGGCACGCTGCAACTCGGCGAGCATGGCGCGCACGCGTTGCTCCATATCGCGCGACTGACCGAGTTGTGTTTCGAGCGCGAGAATTTCCGCGCGCATGGCCTTGTTCTCTTCTGCGAGAGCGAGCAACTCGGTGGCGAGCGCATGGATGTAGGAGCGCACTTCTTTCGGGTCGACGCCCTTGCGCACCTGTTTGAAGGTCCTTCCGGCGATGTGTTCCGCGTCCATCGTGTTACCTCATGCTCTGGGACCAAACAACGCGCTTCCGATGCGCAGCATCGTGGCGCCTTCCTCAATCGCTATCTCGAAATCCCCGGTCATGCCCATGGACAGCTCGGAGCATTGACCTTCGGGAAACAATGGTGCCAGCCGATCGCGCAGCGCGCGCAACAGACGGAACTCCGGCCGCACAAGTTCCGCCGCATCCACCAGCGAACCGATGGTCATCAACCCCCGCACGCGCAGCCACGGCAAACGGGCGACGGCGCGAGCGAACTCCTCGGCCTCGTCGGGCGCGACGCCGGCTTTCGTCTCCTCGGCGCTGGTGTGTACCTGCACGAGAACGTCGACCACGCGACCGATGGCCGCCGCCCGGCGGTCGATTTCGTGGGCGAGTTCGAGCGAATCCATCGAATGAATCAGGTGAACCACATCCACGATATGCCGCACCTTGTTGGCCTGCAGGCGCCCGATCATGTGAAAACGGTGCGGTAGCAACGCGTCGCATTTGCCGCGATACTCCTGCACACGGTTTTCACCGATGTCCACAAGTCCCGCCGCTATGGCGGCATTCACCACCTCGGCGGGTTGCGTTTTTGTCACCGCCACCAATCGCACGTCCGTCCGGGGCCGTCCCGCGCGTTCGCAGGCAGCGGTAATACGTCGTTCGATATCTGCGATGCGCTCGGCTACCATAAACGGATGTATATATTCGCGGGAGGGGTAATATCCAATTCCGTCGCGGTATTTCGCGCGGGGCGTCCGCGCTTCACGACAGCGTGCTTCCCGCCGCGGAGGGGATGCACGCGGCGCATTTCGGCCTGCCGCCGCGACGCATCCACGCCGCAAGGGCGCTTCATGGTGCATGCTTTGCGATACGGTGGGCAGATGTTATATTCCCGATTGACGTTTCCCATGCCGTTCGGCTTTCTTTTCTGACGATATAGAGGAGCAAAAGGGATGAATGAAGTGAAAGCACCTCCCGCAGTCGTGCATGATCTGACCACCGTGGGCGAGGCCTATGTGGAGATGTGGACCGAAGGAGCCACGCTGCCCGAAGCCACCACGTTCACACGTCGTATCACCGGCTCTGCCGCGTTGATCGCGATGTACTACGCCATGTTGGGCGGAAAGGCGAATTGCGTGGCCTGCCTCGGCGCCGACGCCCTGGGCATGTTCGTGCAGAACGTCCTTCGACATCAAAAGGTGGGGACCTCGGGATTGCAATTCTCGCGCGACCATCAGACCAGCATTCTCTTCAGCGCGCGCAATGCGGGGCTCGTGCAGTCCTCGTACTACCGGCTGTCGGACTGGCAGTTGCACAACACCAAGGAGCACGTGCTGCTCGCGCAATCCTCGCGGATCGTGCATGGCAGCGGCTTCCTGTTGCTCAAGCACCCCGCGCGGCACAGCGTGTTCGAAATGCTTCGGTTGTCGAAAAAACTCGAAACAACCACCACCGTTTTTCAACCGCATTACGACCCCGCTATCTGGCGCGATCGCAACGAAGCGCTGCAGACGATCAAGAAAACGCTGCAATTCGCGGACATTCTCACGCCCACGATCGAGGATGCGGAGAATCTGTTCGGCAAAGGCACGCGCGAAGAATATCTGAAGCATTATCACGACATGGGTTCGAAGCATGTGGTGATGAGTATGGGCAAACAGGGCGCCCTGGTGAGCGACGGCGCAAAGGTCGTGCGCGTCCCGGCCGTGGAAGCGGAAGTGATCGATCCCACGGGAGCCCAGGACGCCTGGCATGCGGGCTTTTACTACGCGCTCAACAATCACAAGCGCATGCCCAATGCCGTCTACTTCGCCAATGCCATCGCAGCGTTCGTCGCTTCGCAGGTGGGCAATGTCATCGCCCTCCCCGCCCCCGGCGAGATCACGCAGCAATTGCTCGGGAAATCGTTCGAAGACGTGTAGCGGGGTCGTGAAACGTTAATCGTTAGACGTTAAACGTGAAGCGTGAATCGTGAATCGTGAATCGTGAAGCGTGAAAAGGGTACAAGGGCGAGACTACTCTTCTGTGGGCGCTGGGGATTAACTCGTGGAGATTGCTTGGATTCCCGCCCAGAGGTGTGAATCGGAGTAGTTGACTCGGACACTGCGCGGCGCACGCCTTGCGTTGATTCGAATACCGCAGAGCGCAGTATTCGAGCGGGAAGCAACCTCAACCCTTCCTCCGCGCCTTCGGCGCTCTCCGCGCGCTCTTCAAATGTATCCCGTACTCAGCTGGCCAACAGGATTCGAGCGGGAAGCAACCTCAAACATTCCTCCGCGCCCTCGGCGCTCTCCGCGCGCTCTTCAAATGTATCCCGTACTCAGTCAGCCCGATCTCGATTTTCTCCCCACGCCGCCTCCATCGCCAACGCCTCCTCCAGCAACTCGAGATAGCGCGCACGGGGAACATCCTCGGCTCCGAAGCGACGCAGATGCGGCGTGCTGTACTGCACATCGAGCAAGGTCATGCCGCGGGCGCGCATATGTTCCAGCAGCGCGACGAGGGCGATTTTCGACGCATCGCGTTCGATGTGGAACATCGATTCTCCAAAGAACGCACCCCCGAGGGCCACGCCGTACAGACCGCCCGCCAGACTGCCGTCGCGCCATGCCTCCACGCTGTGCGCGGCTCCACGCTCGTGAAGGTAAACATAACTCCGGATGATGTCCTCGGAAATCCAGGTCTCCTCGCGGGCGGCGCAGTGGCGCATCACCACTTCGAAGCAGGTGTTGAAACGGATGTCGAAGCGGCCCGAACGCCAGGTGCGGCGTAGAGAGTCCGGGATGTGGAAATGTTCAGGGAGAATGATGGTGCGTGGATCGGGGCTGTAGAGAAAAATTTCGCCGTCCTTGCCGTCGGCCATCGGGAAGACGCCCGACGCGTACATGCGCAACAACACATCGGGCGGAATCGCGGTCATGGCTCGTCCTGATCCTCGCCCAGCGTATCCTTGAGCCGCTTGAGGGTTTTCAGCGAGGCCACCCCCATGCTGCGCGCCACGAACTCCGGCGAGTTGCCCGACTGCAACTGCGCCGCGGCATAGGTATTGCGCAGCATCGAAGGCGTGATATCCGGTATGCCCACCTGCCTTCCGATGCGCTTGACGATTTGATCCACCGCCTGCTGTGTGAGCGGCGCACCCTCGTAGCTGAGGAACAGCGGTTCGCGGCGCAGTCGCTTGGCAAGCACGGAAATGCCGCGCCAGCGCATGTACTGGCGCAAGGCGTTCTGCGCCCGCATGCTCAGATACACGAAGCGCGTGGTGCGTCCGCGCAGGCCCTTCACGAAAATGCGACCTTCGCGCGGCGTCATATGCACATCGGCCACCGTCAGCGCGCAGAGTTCGCTGCTGCGCAAGCCCGCATGCAGCAGCAACAGCACCACGGCGGCATCGAGCGGCGAAGCGCCGCGCTCGGCCGTGCGCGCAAAGAGCAGCGCATCCTTGCGCTGCAACACCGTCGGTGTGCGCGGCTCGGCGTTGATCCCGAGAATGGCGGAGGCGGGATTCACCGGCATCAATCCCGTGCCCGTGCAGTACTCGAAGAACTGCCGCAGCGCGGTGATCTTCCGATTGACCGAGGCCGGCGAGGAATTGCGCGTCAGCAGGAAGCCACGAAAATCCTGGATGTCGCTGCGCGTCAGCTCCGCAATGGAAAGCTCCTCGCCAAACGTACTTTCGGCCCAGGTCACGAACTGTTTGATGTCGTTGCTGTACGAGCGAATCGTGTTGAGGTGTTTGCCTTCGCTTTCGAGATGCGCGTAGAAGGACGCCGCGATGTCTCGTATGTTGCCGTGTTCACCCATGGGTTTCGATGCAGTAGGAACCATTCCGGAATATTGTTCCTCCGGTCGAGAAATAAAAATGGAGCGGCGGAGTCGACTGGCGGAAAGGACACGAGGAAGTCCAGCCGCTCCCGGCCCGCGTGGCCGCTCACGTGCAGCGGTGACCAATTGGCGATGGGGATGAAACACGGCAGGGACGGATGAGCGGAGGCGGAATCCACCATCCGCAATCCAAAATCACTTCGCCCCGCGCTTTCCCGAATCGCCAAAATTCCGTAAATTTATGTGATATACTGATTCATTCAGATTCCTTCGAAGGACCAATGTCCACTGCCTCCGAAAAGATCCTCCGCGTCAGCATTGAAGACGAGCTGAAGAACTCCTACATAGACTACTCGATGTCGGTGATCGTGGCGCGCGCCATTCCCGATGTGCGCGACGGCCTCAAGCCCGTGCATCGCCGCATTCTCTACGGGATGAGCGAACTGGGATTGATGCCCAACCGCGCGTACAAGAAATCCGCGCGTATCGTCGGAGAGGTGCTCGGCAAGTACCATCCGCACGGCGACTCGGCGGTGTACGACACCATGGTGCGCATGGTGCAGGATTTCTCGCTGCGCTACCCGCTGGTGCAGGGACAGGGAAACTTCGGTTCGGTGGACGGCGACTCGGCCGCGGCCATGCGTTACACCGAGGCCCGGCTCTCGCCCATCGCATTGGAGATTTTGCGCGACCTCGAGAAGGACACCGTGGACTTCACGGCGAACTTCGACGAATCGCTGCAGGAGCCGCGCGTCATGCCGGCCCTGCTTCCCAATCTGCTGGTAAATGGCTCGGGCGGCATCGCCGTGGGCATGGCCACCAACATCCCGCCGCACAATCTCGGTGAAGTGGTGGATGGATTGCTCGCGCTGATTGCGAATCCCGAACTGCCCGTCACCGATTTGATGAAATTCGTCAAGGCGCCCGACTTCCCCACTGGCGGCATTATCTTCGGCTATCAGGGTGTGCAGGACGCCTATCTCACCGGACGCGGCAAGGTGCTCGTGCGCGGCCGCGCCAACATCGAGACGCTGAAGAATGGACGCGAAAACATCATCATCAGCGAATTGCCCTATCAGGTCAACAAAGCCAATCTCATCGAGAAAATCGCCGAGTTGGTCAAAGGCGGCAAAATCGATGGCATCACCAATATCCGCGATGAATCCGACCGCGACGGCATGCGCATCGTGATCGAGACCAAGCGCGACGGCAATCCCGAGGTGGTGCTCAACAACCTGTACAAGCACACGCAGATGCAGGTCACCTTCGGCACCATCATGCTGGCCTTGGTGGATGGACGTCCCAAGGTGCTGACGCTGAAGGAGATGATGCAGCATTTCCTCGATTTCCGCCACGACGTGGTGGTGCGTCGCACGCGCTTCGAACTGGCCGAGGCCGAACGCCGCGCGCATATTCTCGAGGGCTACATCATCGCGCTCGACAACATCGACGAGGTGATCGAGACCATCAAGAAATCGAAAGACGTCGAGACCGCGCGCAACAACCTCATGAAGCGATTCAAGTTGAGCGAGATTCAGGCCAAGGCCATTCTCGACATGCGCTTGCAGCGCCTCACCGGACTCGAGCGCCGCAAGATCGAGGACGAGTACAAGGAAACCATCAAGCTCATCACCCGTCTGCGCGGCATTCTCGACAACGCCCAGCTCCGCTGGCAGCTCATTGGCGACGAGCTACGCGCGTTGCGCGACAAATTCTCCGACGAGCGCCGCACCGAGATCATTTACGACTACGCGGATTTCAAGCTCGAGGATATGATCGCCGAGGAAGACGTGGTGATCACCATCAGTCATCAGGGCTACATCAAGCGCACGCCGGTGAGCACGTACCGTCGGCAGGGGCGCGGTGGCAAAGGCGTGGCGGGCTCCGCTTCGCGCGAAGATGATTTCGTCGAGCACATGTTCATCGCGTCGACGCATCACTACATCCTGTTCTTCACCGACAAGGGCCGCTGTTACTGGCTCAAGGTGTTCGAAGTACCCGAGGGTGGACGACTCGCGCGCGGCCGCGCCATCGTCAACCTGATCAACAAGCAGAAGGACGAGAGCATCGCCGCGTTCGTCACCGTGAAGGAATTCACCGACACCGAATTCATTGTCATGGCCACGAAAAAGGGCACGGTGAAAAAGACCGTGTTGAGCGCCTACGGCAATCCGCGTTCCACCGGCATCATCGCCATCAACCTCGACGCCGGCGACGATTTGGTGGAAGCCAAGATCACCGACGGCAAGAGCGATCTGCTCATCGCCACGCGCATGGGGCAGGCCATTCGCTTCTCCGAAACGGACGTGCGCGACATGGGACGCAACGCCACCGGTGTCAAGGGCATTTCGCTCTCCGACGACGACTATGTGATCGGCATGATCATCTGTCGTGCCAACAGCAATGTGCTGGTGGTGAGCGAACATGGCTACGGCAAGCGCAGCGAGGTGTCGGATTACCGTCACACGCGTCGTGGAGGCAAGGGGGTGATTACCATGAACATCACACCCAAGACCGGTCCGGTCATCGGTCTCAAGGAAGTATCGGATCAAGACGACCTCGTGATCATTTCCACCAAGGGCCAGGTGATTCGCCAGCACGTGCGCAGTATCCGCGTCATGGGGCGGAACACGCAGGGCGTGCGTCTGATCAATCTTCAGGAAGGCGACAGCATCGCCGATATTGCGCGTGCGGCCATGGACCAGGACATCAAGGACGATGCCGAAGCGGCGGTAGCGGAGTCCTGATTTTTCGACGCCAGCCCGCGCCACTTCGCGTGGCGAATGAATACCGCGGTGATAAGCCGCGACGAACAATGAGGAAAAGAAGCGCGGCTTCAGGAACTTTCGGAGCTTCAGCTTCCCTTCTATTGACTTTTAAGCCGTTAAAAGCTAGGTTTCAGCATACGAAACATCCCCGTGTGTTTGAGTCATTCATAACACGACAACATACTCAGAATTTTTCCATGCGTCCCGAACCCTCCGCGGTTCCGGTCGAGTCGAGGTTGCCATGCGAATCATCGTCCATTTTTTCCTGATCGGTATTATGGCACTGCTGCTCACACCGTCGCTGCACGCGCAGAGTCAGCAGGGTAGCATCGAATCCTCGTGGAATCGTGCGCCACGTTCGGAAGCGCCACGCAAGGAAGCTCCCAAGCAAGTGATCATCGAAGAAAAGCGTGTGCTCCGGACGCCTCCGCCTGCCGGATCGGTATGGGACGACGAGCGCAGCATGTCCTCGCGCCCCTGGCCTCTCCCCTCGAATCCCGGACCGCGCGATTATTACAGCGCGAACACCGCCGTGATCGATTCGCTGGCGCGTCTCTACTGCCTCTCTCCGGGGTATGTATCGAGTTTGCGTCTACGCAACGAGGAATGCATGACCGCGACGCCGGGCAATGCGCCCAAGGATTTCGGTTATAAGGGTCAAAAGGCGCAGCCCGCAGCGCGTCCTTCGGTACAGGCCCTTCACCGTGAGCTACTGCAATTGCTGGAACGCTGCCTGAGTCCACGTTAGGCCCGCGTTATATCGAGACTGTCAGAGATACACACTTCAAGGAGCCAGTACATGAAACGCTTCGCTATCGTATCCTTCCTCGTCCTTCTGGGGGTGCCGTTCCTTTTCGGCTGCCAGCCCATTGTCACGGATGATACCGACAACTGGATCACCTACGAGGTCCGCGACGGTCTTGAGTACAACGAAGCCTGGATGGTGGTTGTGGATGCGCTGCTCACGCGCGGCTATCAATTCGAAACGCTCTCTCGCGACGACGGGTACATGAAATCCGAATGGTTGCACGAGACGGTCGAATCGCAGGGCGTGGAAGTACGCACGCGCATTTCAGTGAAGTTCACGTACGGGCGCCGCACGGTGCGCGTGAAAATCGATGAGGACTACATCATTGGCTACAAGGAGCCCGGTGTGGACATCCCCCGCATCGCCGATCTGAAGGTGGAATTGCGCGATCGTCTGTTGTGATCCGCAGCACTGCTTCAGAATCCGCTTCGCACGCCATACTTCACCGGAGGCCTTCATGACATCACGCAACGCACACCATGCACGCGCTCTCGCCGCTCCATTCGCCGGCTTGCTGATCGTGCTGGTGCTACTCGCGGCTCCCGGACGTTGCCCGGCGCAGAGCTCCGCCATGTTCGACATCGCGCAGCAATCGCTTACACAGCTTCCGGAAGGAATGACCAGTCTGAACATGGCCATTCACGGCGTTTCGCTCGGCATGCAATGGGGCGAAGCGCGCAATGTCCTCGACCGCGCGAACGTTCCCTATATTTTCCAAAAGGGCACCTCGCCGATCGTCTACCTTCCACCGCAGAATTCCACATTCTATTTCGTCCTCAATCCGAGTTCCTACGCCGTGATCGAAATGGGCATCATTGGCGGCGGCACCTTGCCTCTCGACAACCAGTTTCTTTTCGACGGGCATCGCTGGCGCCTGACCACGGCACGCACGCAGTTCTTCGGCAACGAGGGCGAGTACATCGTCAACGAGGAAGGCGAGCTGTACAACTTCCCCTTCCAGGGATTCGTGCTGAAATTCCTCTCGCAGGAGCAATTCCGCTTTGTGATGGTGGCCCCCACCAACACGCCACTCACCACGGGCTACGGCAAGCATCCGGCCGTGCCGGCCACGCAACCGGTTTCTCCTCCCCCGCCGCCACCGATACGCGAACCCGATTTGGAGCGTTGGTTGCAAAAATTCCAGATGGCGCGCAACAATTTCGAGGCGCGTCGCTACAGCACCGCCCTGAGTCTGTTTCAGGAAATCGCCGAGCAGGCACCCGATGCCCTGCTGCAAGTGCGCAGCGTGTACTGGATGGGCGAGACCTATTTCGGCATGAAGCGCTACCGCGACGCCCGCGAGCAATTTGAACGCGTGCTCAGTCTCACGGACATCGAGACGCTGCGCGTGCCCGCCGAGCGTATGATTCGCAACTGCAACAAGTTTCTCTGAGCGCGGACACGTGCCACGTTCCACAACCGGAGTCTCGACTCCGGTTTTTTTTTTGCAACGATGCTCCCGCGGGATGCGGGGTATTGCGAAGGAGTTCGCGCAAATGCCCGCTTTTCGGTACATTGTGAAATCGCCCGTGGGCGACATAGTATGTTCATTAATCAGGTAGCAGCAATGATCAAGCGCATCGCGCATATCGGCATCGCAGTCAAGGATCTCAACGAAGCGCAGAGCACCTTTGAAACCCTGCTCGGCATGCATCCCTCGCATGTGGAACGCGTGGCCGAACAAAAAGTGGACGTCAGCAGCTTTCATGTGGACGACACCAACATCGAACTCACCATGGGCATCAGCGAAGACAGCCCCATCAGCAAATTCATCGACAAGCGCGGCGAGGGCATCCACCACATGGCCTTCGAAGTGGACGACATTCACGCGGAGCTGCGTCGCCTCAAGGACGCCGGGGTGCGACTGATCGACGAAGAACCCCGCATGGGCGCCGACAACTTTCTGGTTGCCTTCATTCATCCGAAATCCGCCGGCGGCGTGCTGGTGGAAATCTGTCAGCCCGCATCCTGATCAACAGCCGCGGGTCCGGTTCCGCACGCGGGTCCCGCCTCACCGCGGGACCCGCGCCGCATCACGGCCATCGTCCATGGCATACAACTGAGCAATGAGCGAGACTCCCCTTCCGGACATCCTTCAGCACAAACTGAATACCCTGCCCACCTCGGCGGGCGTGTATCAGTTTTTCAATGCCGAAGGTACCATCATTTACGTCGGCAAGGCGAAGAATCTGCGCTCGCGCGTGCGCTCGTATTTTCAGGAGCGTGGCGCCCCCGATCCCAAGCGCGATGTGCTGGTGTCGAAAATCGCCGATCTGGAATTGACGGTCACCGATTCCGAAGTGGAGGCGCTGCTGCTTGAGAACAACCTGATCAAGGAGCATGCGCCGCGCTACAACATCCGCCTCAAGGACGACAAGAGCTACCCCTACATCGTGATCACCAACGAGCCCTTTCCACGCATCTTCCCCACGCGCCGGGTGATACGCGACGGCTCGCGTTACTTCGGTCCCTACTCCGATGTGAAAGCGATGCATCTCATGCTGCGCACCATTCGCGGCATTTTTCCCATACGAAGCTGCGATTATCGACTGGACGACGAGATGATCGCGCGCCGCAAGGTATCGCTTTGCCTCGACTACCACATCCGCAAATGCCAGGGACCCTGCGAAGCGCTGGTGACGGGCGAGGATTACCGCGCGATGATCGCGCAGGTCGAGCAATTACTCAAGGGCAAGACGCGCGTGCTGCGGCAGATGCTGGAAGAGGAGATGCGCGCCTGTGCCGAGCGCCTGGAATTCGAGAAGGCCGCGGATTTGCGCAACCGCCTTCAGGCCCTGCAAACCTATCAGGACAAGCAGAAGGTGGCGTCCAACGATTTCAAGGATCGCGACGTGATCGCATTGGCCCGCAAGGACGCCGATGCCGTGGGTATGGTGTTCCGCATCCGCGATGGCAAGGTGGTGGGAAAGCAGAGTTTCACCTTCACCGGCGCGGATGTGGAGGAGGAAGCGGATATCGTCGAGCATTTGCTTCATCGCTATTATTCGGAGACGCTGGACATCCCGCCGGAGATACTGCTCGGCGAGGAGCTGGACGGCGCGGAGGCGCTGAGCGAATGGCTGCGCGAGCGCGCGGGCATGCGCGTCGGTATCGTGGTACCGAAAATCGGTGACAAGCAAAAGCTGCACGCCATGTGCGCCGCCAACGCGCGCTTCCTGCTCAACGACATTCTGCTGCAGAAAATGAAAACGGATGCCATGCTCCCGAAATCCGTGGAGTTCCTGCAGCGCGATCTGCATTTGCCCCATCCGCCACGGCGCATCGAGTGTTTCGACATCTCCCATTTTCAAGGCGCGGAAACAGTGGCGTCGATGGTGTCCTTTCTCGACGGCAAATCCCGTCGCAGCGAGTACAGGAAATTCGCCATAGCCACGGTGGAAGGCGTGGACGATTTCGCCTCCATGCGCGAGGTGGTGTCCCGCCGCTACACGCGCGTGCTCGACGAAGGCACTCCCCTGCCCGATCTGATTGTGATCGACGGTGGCAAGGGACAGCTCTCTTCGGCCGTCGCGGTGTTGCAGGAACTCGGGCTGAGCACGCTTCCGGTGATTGGTCTGGCGAAACGCCTCGAAGAAGTGTTCGTGCCCGGAGAGAAATTGCCCATGAACATTCCCAAAACCTCCCCCGGATTGCGGCTCTTGCAGCGCATTCGCGACGAGGCGCATCGCTTCGCCATCACCTATCACCGCGAACGTCGCAGCAAAGCCACGCTACAGACCGAGTTGGAGCACATCGACGGCGTGGGTCCGAAGCGCGCCCAGCTGTTGCTCAGCAGCTTCGGCTCCGTACGCGGCGTGCAGGAGGCCACCGTCGAAGCCCTTGCCGAGCAGGTGGGTTGGTCCGCCGCGAAGCGCGTGCATGCCTGGTTCCATCCCGACGAGGACGCGGCCGAACTGAGCGAGGACGCGGCCGATATGGAAGAGTCAGCGGACGGCGTGAACGAGTCAGCGGACAGCGTGAACGAGTCAGCGGACAGCGTGAACGAGTCAGCGGACGGCGTGAACGAATCAGTGGACGGCATGAACGAATCAGCGGACGGCGTGAACGAGTCAGCGGACAGCGTGGATGACGAAGCGAATATCCCGGACGAGGACGGCGTTGATGCCTGATCGTCGCTGTGAAGCGCGTTGCGCGCGCTTGCGCCGCGAGGCGCTGGCGTCCCATCATGGTCCCGAGAAAGGAGAACGACAACCCGCATGAGGAAGCTGTTTCCCCTCATCGTCTTATTTATCTGCGCGGCCCCGCTCTGGCGGGCGGAAGCGCAACGCATTCCCGACGCGCGACTCCATGAAATGATTGCGGACGGCATCGAACGCTCCGGGAGGCAGGAGTATCGTGCGGCGATGCGACGCTTCGACGAAGCCATTCGCGCATTCCCCAAACATCCGGCCGGGTATTTCAACAAGGCGGTGCTGCTGCAGGTGATGTCGCTGGACTTTGAAACGCCCGTGCAGGCGAAGCAGTACCTCGGGCTGTTGGAGCAGACGCGGCGGCACGCCGAAGCCATTGCATCCACGGCCGAGGGGCAGTACTATCTCGGCATGGCCAAGAGTTATGTGGCCTACTACCATTTTCGCGATGGCGAGAACTGGCTCAAGGGATTGCAACACGGCCTGAGCGCCACCGGCTATCTCGAGCACGCCGTGCAGAAAGACACGGACGCCTGGGACGCGCGCACGGGCATTGGCACGTACGCGTATTGGAAAAGCCGCAACATGCGCTTTCTGACCTGGACGCCGCTGCTTGAGGACGAACGCGAAAAGGGTATCGACATGCTGCGAGAAGCCGAGCGCAAGGCCCTGTACACCGGCGCGCAGGCGACCAACGCGCTGATCTGGATTTACGTCGAAGAGGAGCGCTGGAACGACGCCATTCACTGTGCGAACGCGATACTCAAGCAGTTCCCGACCAACCGTCTCTTCCTCTGGGGTCTGGCGTCGGCCGCCGAGGGCAAGGAGGACTGGCGTCTGGCACGCGAAGCGTATCAGCGCATCGTGGCGTCCATCGACGGCGAGGTGCGCGAGCGGCGCTACATCGAATTGCAGGCGCGGGCGAAGATCGCGTTGATGCACGCGAAACTGGGCGACGCAACAAGCGCCCGCAAGGAGGCCGCCTGGGTGTTGAGGCAGAAATCGATGGATCTCTCTGTTTTCACACAGGATGGCAAGGACCGCATCGAACGCCGCATCGAGGAAGTGGAAGACATGCTCGATGATCTCTGATGCACGGCCGGCGGGATGCGCAGGGGGCCCGAGTCTGTTCACCAGCGCTCATGCCGGTTTGGATCGTTCGTGACGCTTCGTCTCCGAGCCCGAGCGTAGTCAGTGCGGCTTGCGAGGATGGCCGCGCGGGCTCGTCGCTCAGCGCGGTGCGGGCATTGGCAATCCGCGATGGAGCCTCCGGGTATCGTCAGGCTGAGCGCAGCGCCGAGCACCTTTGTCCGAGATGGTACGGCGTGATTCCGGCGCGGAGTGGAACATTCGCCGTGGCGGATCGAAGCCTCGGTAGCCAGTTGCACGACGCTTCGACTCCGAGCCCGAACCAAAATCTTCTCTAATCGAACGTCCTTGTCGCGGGCTCGTCGCTCAGCGTGACGATAGTGCTGGGTGCGTCGGATGAACCATGTCATGTGCAGCGTAGCGCCGAGCACAGATGTCCGATATGGTACGATAATGATACGGCGCGGAGTCGAAGGGTCGCCTCGGCGCGTCCCAGACCTGAGCGACGGGCCTGCGAGAAAATTCGTGCGTCTTTCCGAGAACGTAGCTCAGGCCCGGAGTCGAAGGATTCCACTCCGCACCGACAAATAATCGCAGCGCTGTGAACCATCATCCTGCGGTGCGTCGCTCAACTCGAAGACCCGCCGCAGCGGGGTGACGAAAACTGGGCATTGTGCAGAAGACCATGTCATGTGCAGCGACGAGCCCGAGACCAGGACGTTCGGCGAGAGAAGATCTTGGTTCGGGCTCGGAGTTGAAAACCCGCCGGGGTAGGTCGAAGCGTCATGCAACTAGCTGCCGAGGCTTCGACTCCGCGCCGAACAGACTTGGTCCTCTCACGAATACTCGTGCTCGGCGCTGCGCTCAGCCTGACGATAGGTGTCATCCACGTCTGAAACCGGCGTAAGCGCTGGTGGCCTGACTCAGCTCGAAGACTCACCGTGGCGAGGTGACAATAATGCTGAGGGCGTCGGAGAGCATGTCATGTGCAGCGGAGAGAAGCGGCATCAGTAATACTTCACACGCAATTCCATTGTGGATGTTCTCCCCGCGTCGTCCCGGCAGATGATGCGGTGCGTACCGCGATGTGGCGTGAAGAACAACTTTCCGCCTGGAGCGCTGTCGCCCAACGCCTCGCCGTCCACATACCAATACAACACGCGCACACCCGGAGCCGCCGCCGCCTGTAACGCGATTTGCTGTGCGCTCCCCTGTTCAACATAGTATTCGTAGGCCGCCAGCGGCGAAATGATGACAGGCGCTTCTCCACCGGGACGCGAGGTGCAGCGCGGATTGTGCGGCGGCGGTTGCGGCACGTCCACGTTGTTCTGCTGAAACCAGACCTGCAACTCCGGATCGTACACCGGGTAGCGCACGACCTCGGCACCCTCGGCGGGCAGGCAGTCCATGCAGTAGTGCATGCTGCGCGCGGCGTCCACATGGTATTCGCGCAACAGTGAGCAGCGCGCCGAGGTGGACACATGGTCGATGGCGAAATCCGTGCTCAGGTGTTCGCAATCCGCCGATGGAGGCAAGCCGCTGCGCGCGCAGACGCTGCGCTGCCGCACCGTGGAGGGACGTTTGAGCCAGGCCTGTCCGCTGTTGTAATCGATGGCGTTGAACACATCCACCAGCAGAGGCACCGCCATCACCGCACCGGAGAGTGTGGGAGCGCCCTGTCCGTTGAAATTGCCCATCCACACTCCCACCGTGTAGCGGGCATTCCACCCCACCGCCCAGGCGTCGCGCTTGCCGTAGGATGTTCCGGTTTTCCATGAAATGCGCGGGAGACGTGTCGAAGCGAGGAACTCCAGAGGAACATCGGCGCGCTGATGTTGTGATAAAATCTCCGACACAAGCCAGGCGGCTCCGGGACTCATGGCGGGCAGGCCCTCGTTCAATGGAGCGTTGAGGAGATAGCGCAGCGGTGCGATGCGACCCTCGCGCGCGAACATGCTGCTGGCGCGCGTGAGTTGTTCGAGCGTCACTCCGCAGCCCCCGAGTATGAGCGACAAACCGAGTTTCTCGCGCGCACGTTCGATGCCGGTGAATCCCAGTGAGGAAAGAAAGGTTACGAAATCCGGCACGCCCTGCCGCGCCAGCAGGCGCACGGCGGGAATGTTCAGGGATTGCAGCAACGCTTCGCGCA
Source organism: Bacteroidota bacterium (assembly GCA_035914695.1). Classification (GTDB taxonomy): domain Bacteria; phylum Bacteroidota; class Ignavibacteria; order SZUA-365; family SZUA-365; genus JAOSJT01. The sequence continues at coordinate 33,248 of JAMIQH010000220.1, forward strand.
CCGTGACCTCACCGCGAAAGGTCTCGTCGAAATTCTCCGGCATGTAGCCGCCGAAGTCGGTGGGGATGTCCAGCAGGCGCATTTCCGGCGTGAGCGACCCATCGTCGAAGGCGCGCGCGTACAGGAAGGGTTTCAGCGTGCTGCCGGGCGACCGCGGCGCCGTGATGCCATTCACCTGTCCTTGATGCAGCGCATCGTCGAAATCCGCCGAGGCGCAATACGCCACCACATCCATGCTGTCGTTGCGCACGATGAACACCGCGCCGTTGCCCACGCCTTCGAGCATGACGCGCTGCACGTAGTCGCGAAGAATGCCTTCGGCCGTGGCCTGCAGAGCGGGATCGATGGTGCTGATCGTGATGTCGCTTCCGCTCAGCGCGGGCAGCAGGCGCGCGAGATGCGGGGCGCGCGTGGGCATGCCGTGGCGCGCACGTTCGAGATACTCGTCGCGTGCGGCGGCCAGCACATCGCGGCGAAATAGTCCACGTTCGCTGAAGCGCCGCACCCAGACGTTTTTCAACGCATTGACGCGGCTCTCGTCGCGGTCAAGGCGCAGGCGATTGGGGTTGTTGGGGATGAGCGCAAGGGCGATGCATTGGGCGAGACTCAATTTATCGGGCGGTCGGTTGAAATATAGATACGCCGCCGAGGTCACGCCCTCGATATTGCCGCCCATCGGCAACAAGCTCAGATACATTTCGAGGATGCGGGCCTTTGAATAGCGGCGTTCGAGCTGCAGGGCGCGGAGCATTTCGAAAAGCTTGCTGCCGTAGGTGCGCGGGCGCTTCTCGAGCAGCCGCGCCACCTGCATGGTGATGGTGGATGCGCCCGATACACGGCGACCCCGCGTGAGATTGGACCAGAGCGCGCGAAACACAGCCACGGGATTCACACCGGGATGGTACAGGAACCAGCGGTCCTCTTTCTCGACCATCGCTTCGATGAGTTCCGGCGTCACGGCGTCGAGTCGTGTGCGCAGGCGCCATTTGTCGTCGCTGCTCAAAAAGGCGCTGAGCAACTGGCCGTCGCGCGCGAACACCTGTGCCGACCATGCTGGCGGCGCGGGAGGCGGAAACAGCGCGTCGAGCATTGCCAGCATCGCTCCCGATAGCAGGAACAGCAGAAGGATGGCGCGTCCGTGAAACAAGCGACGCGCCATCGATTTCGTGCTTCCACCTCTCATGCTATTGCGTTGCGCGCACACTCGCCACCGCCACGCGGCGGGCACCGTTGTACGAGCGGTATTCGGGATCGTACATGGCTTCGGCCGCAATGGGCGGCAGGTTGAACGCGCCTTGATTCACCACACGCAGGAGGTAGACGAATTCACGCGTGGCGCCGCCTTGCAGGGATGTGAAGAGAATCATGCGGTCGTCGCGAATGTCCATCGACTGCACGTTCATCATCGCGTCCGACGACCAGCCGAGCGCGGTGGATGCGCCGAGGCGGGGATTCTCGATTTCGCAGCCGGCGGGGATCATGTCGGTGATCACCACATTCTCGGCCGACCTGCCCATGCCGGTAAGCGTGATACGGCACACGAGGAGTTGGCCCTGCCGCAAGCCGCCCCAATCAACGGATTGTCGTGTCCGGTAATCGAGATAGCCGCGGCGCACCTGCATGTTCACATCCTCCTCGGGTACCACACCTCCGGCTCTGATACCTTCGCGCGACCAAAGGTAATACGCGGTGCCGCCGCCTTCGGCCTTGAGTTCGACCCGGCCCTCGCCCAACTCCTTGTGCGTCAAGCGTACATCGGTGCCGGTATACGTGGCTTTGGCTTTGCCGTCAACGAGCACCGTGACCTTGAGCTTGCCCGCGGCGCTGCGTTTCGCCGCCTTGCCCAAGGCCAGCATGGCGAAGGCGCTCTCCTGCGTGGAGTACATGTTGTCCATGCGATCGGCGAGATAGCGCAGGATGGTGGGGATGTTCTTATTCGCGGGATCGTTGTCCAGCAATACGTTGAGCATCAGCGCGTTGGCGCGCAGCTCGGAATCGAAACTGCCGCCGCTTTCGCGCAGGGGACGAGCGCTCTTGAAGCTGGAGGGAAGCAGATCGTGCCAGGCGTTCCACTTCCCGCTTTGCGCAAAGGCGCCCGCCAGCAGATAGCGCGTGTCCTCGGCCAGCAAATGCAGACGTCCCTTGTAGTAATTCATCGTCGACACGTCCTGCCGGCCCGCAAGTGCGAGCACGTAGAGTCCGTAGAGAATCTCCTTGCGCGCCTTCAGTTCCGCACTGCGGCCGCCACCGCTGTAGGACACGAGTTCGTAGGTTTGCCGTTGCCGCGACTGCTTGGCGATATAGGACAGCAGGCGCTTCAGGGTTTGATCGTTCACACGATAGCGTGCCTTGCGCGCCTCGACAAGGAAATGCGCGGCGTACACACTGCCCCACCAGCTTGCTTCACTCGAACCCGCCCAGTAGCTGATCGAGCCATCGTACAGCTGCATGCCTTCGATCTTGCGCAGGGCTTCGTTCACGTAATACGATGGCGCGTTGCTCTGGAATTGCTCCGGAGCGACAAGTTTCAGCACGCTCTCAAGGTAGAGCTGCGGGAATGCCCGACTCACCGTTTGCTCGAGACAACCATGCGGGTAGCCGATGAGCTGTTTGAGCTGCTTACCGAAGCGCACCGCGGGGAAGGCGCTGATGAGCAATTCGCTCGATGCCGTGCCGCGAATGTACTCCGCGGAGGCGGGAAGCTTCACCGTGGAGTTGCGCGTCAGTACGCCGCCTTTGCTGTCCACCGAGTATGGCACGGAGGGACGCACGGCGATGTCGAAGCTCTCCTTGACCGAGGCGATGCCACTGCTGCTGAAACTCAGTGTGCCGGCACCGGGCACACCCGAGGCGCTCACGCGAAACTCCACGATGGCCGTGCCGTTGGCCGGCACCGTTGCGGAAGCTGAGGTCGACGAACGCAGCGAGAGAGCGCCCGTGGCCGACGCGGTGATGGTGGTCTTGCCGCGCTTGTTCGTGGTGTTGACGATGGTGACAGGGATCACCAGCGAATCGCGTGTGGAAAGCAGTCGAGGCACCTGAGGTTCGAGGATGAGATCATCCGCAACCTTCATGCGGCGCTCGGCCGATCCGAAGCGCTCCTCGCTGTACGCCACCGCCATGAGGCGCACTTCGCCGTTGAACTGCGGCAGAGGCAGCGACACCGTTACCTTGCCGCTGCCGTCCGAGCGCTTGATGCCGCTCCAGTACGAGAGCAGACGGTAGCGCTGCACGGCAATGGGATTGAGGCGTTTGCGCAGGCCCTCTTCGAATCCGCCGTCACCGCCCGTGAGCGAAGACGAGCGCACGATTTCGGGCAGCAGGAATTTGTACAGATCGTACGGCTGCACTTGCAGCGCCCGCTTGGCGTACATGGTGGCATAGGGATCGGGCGTGCGATAATCCTTGATCTGCAGAATGCCCTCGTCCACCGCCGCCAGCGTCACGTGTACGTCGCGCTGGGGATGCACCTTGATGGTGATGCTCTGCGTGGTATTGGGTTTGACGCGCTCGGGCGCGGCAATGCTGACTGGGATGCGGTTCTCCTTTTTCTCCACCAGCATGGAGGCGAAGCCATGCCCCACCAGGAAGGGCACATCCTTCTGTTGGCCATGCTTGCGAAACAGCGTGGCAGTGATATAGGCGTTGGGTAAATACTCCGGCCCGACCGACAGCGACACCTCCGCCGAACGCTCCTTCACGTCCACGTACTCATGATGCAACACACCGTTGCGTTCGACCGTGACGAGCAAGCGACCCGCGAAGGGACAGAGGAACAGCACCTTGGCCTTTTCACCCGGACGATACTGTTTCTTGTCGAACACAATATCCACGCGGCCTTCCTTGTCCACTTCGAAGGATGATGCGGTGGTGGAACCCCAGCCATAGGCGTAGAATTCCGCGAACACATACTGCGGAGAGCCCGCGGGGGAAATGCGCAGCGCGTATTTTCCCGACCGTCTCACCGTGATCGGGATGGCTGTTGCGCCGTTGAGCGTCATGCGGCGTTCCCATTCGAGAATTTCACGCTCCTCCGATGCGTAGTAATAGCGGTCCGCATAGTCCTTTTTCAACACCGTCTGCCATTCCTTGCGCACCAGGCGGACGTCCACCTGCTCGCCGTTGCGCGCTCTGTCGTTGCGATCCACCGCCACGGCGCGCACATCGATGCGCTTGTTCACGCTGACATAGCTTCCCGGCGATTTGATGCCGAGGTGTACCGCGTTGGGGTGCACGGTGAAGGACGCAGCCCGGTTCACTGTCCTGCCGGTGAGATCGAACACGCTCACATACATCGCGCCGTCGAGATAGCCGCCCGTGCTGACGGCGGCCGGCAGCGTGTGGCGCAACTCGGCTCGGCCGTTTTCGCTGAGCACGCCGTCGAGCTGCACGTTGTCCAGCATGCTGTTGCTGATCGAGGTGCGTGAAAAATCGAAATCCTTGAAGGCCGCGCTGCGGAACGGCATGTGCTTGAGCTGTACTTCCGCCTCGTAACGGAGATTGGCGGCGGGTGCGCCGAAGAGGAATTCCGCATCCACATCCACCACCACATCCTCGCCCGGGAGCAGCTTCTCCTTGCGTGTTGCGAGTGTGACGCGCACCTTGTCGGGCACGAAATCCTCCACGCTGAAACTGTACACACCCAGCAGCACATCGCCGCCCGTGCGCAACTCCACGCGATACTCGCCGGTTTGCGCATGCGTGGGCACATCGATGAACTGCTCGAACGACCCCTGCTTATTCAGCGACGTATTGTACTCGGCGAATGTACGCCCGCGCGGCGAGATCACTTTCACCTGCACCGGCACATCGCGCATCATGCCGATACTCTCGGTACGCACAATGCCCGACACCACCGCGCGCTCGCCCGGACGATACAGATTGCGATCACCGTAGAGAAACGCGACATGACCGCTGCTGTACTGCCGCAGACCGCCGACATCGTAGCGCGAGGTTTCGACCAGCGCGTCCTGTAAATCGAGGAAGTTGAAATCGTCCTTGCCCACCGCGGTAACCAGGCGCGCGGTGAAATCCTCCATGCGCGCGGCGACGTCGGTGAACGTCACCACGCCTTGCTTGTCGGTGCGTCCGGTGAACAGCGTCTGATTGCTGGTGGACACGACATTGATCTCCACATCCGCCAGCGGTGTCGCATCCTTGACCGAGTTGGCGAAGACCGTGATCTGATCGGGTGCAACGCGGGCGATGAGCGCGATGTCGCTCATGGCCACGATTTTCGAATCCTGAATC
>JAMIQH010000221.1:0-5959 GCA_035914695.1 Bacteroidota bacterium
GGCCGGAGTTGTGCCGTTGTTGGTCACGCGCACGCGCACTGTCACTGGATTCGGGTCGTACGCACCGTCGACATATCGCACCGTGTCCGGGCCCTCCACTGTGCAAACGAGCGAGGGAATGGCATTGTCCACAATCACATCGAGCGGCGTGCAACATTGCGCGCCGGGGAAATTCTCGGCGGTGACATTCACGCAAATGGAGGAAGGCAACACCGGCTGTCCACGCAATTCCACCACCCACATCACCACACCGCTGTCGCCCGGAAGAATCACCGCACCATTCGGAAAATCCTTCGAAGCAAAATCCGACGAGCCCAGACGGGCAAAGGAGGGAAGCTGAATATGCGCGCGCGCGCCCGTCATGTTCAAGGCCGACACGTTGCGCACCGTTGTGCTGATAAAAAGATACGCAGGATCGTAATTTCCCGACCCGTCGTCGAAGCGCACCACACGCGTGTCCGTACACACCATGCGTGCACGCACGGGCGAAGCGGTGATGAACAGCTCCTGACAGCATTCAGCGGTATCGCCTCCCACGGCAACCTTGATGCAGAAGCGCAACAGGTCCGATGTCGTACGCTCGAGGGGACGCACATACCACAGCACGTAGCCGGAGTCGCTGCGCGTCAGCGTACCGGGTGCGACAAAGGTGTTGACCGGGGTGGTGCTGTCCACGACGAACCCCTGCGGCACATGAATCCACGCCGCCACATCGCGCGCGTCGAGGTCGCTGTGATTCGTCACGAGCACGCGCACAGGGAAGCGATCCGGAACAAAGGAATTGAGACTATCGCTCCACTCGATGCGATTGATGAAATCGCATTCCACACGAAGCTTCGGGTACGCTTTCTCCACCAACACCTCGGTGCAGCAGCGCGTGATTTGTCCGCTATCGGGCTGCACCTCCACGCATATGGACAAGCGCCGCTCCCGGTCCGCCGGCAGCATGCGCAAATCAAAGGAGGCATATTCGGTGGCGCCAACCGGGAGTTCGGTTGCGCTGAGATAGATTTCGTTCGAAGGAGAAATCAGTTCCACGCCATCGGGCACATCGATGCGGACACGCGTGTTCTTGGCCGTTAATATTCCGGGATTGCGCACCGTTACCGAGACGCGGAAATAGCCATTGTTGTAGCGTCCCTCGTTGCGATCCCAGGTGATGCGCAGCGTATCTTCACACACCGCGCTGAGTTTTGGACGTTGAAGAATGGCGACATTGGTGGTACGGGCGAGCAGACGCAGGCACTCCACGGTGGTTTTGTCGAGGAAAAACGCCGGATACACGAAGCTGGTATCTTTTGTCAGCGTACCGGGAGTGGAGTAACGCAACACCAGGAGCGTATCGCGATTTCCACTCAGCGTGAGCGGGCCGGTGAGTTCACAAATCACTGAATCCACCACCCGACCAAAAATTGCGGTCATTTTCTCGGCCACATATCCTGTGGTCACAATACCCTTGTACTGCAGCGGCGCGCGTTCGAGCACCTTGAAATTGAGATGGTTCAATGTTGCGCCTGCCGGCCCTTCGATCATCACGGGGATGCGCATTTCGCCACCAGCGTAGGCAAAGGTGGAGTCGAATGACACCTTGATGTCCGGCACCGAGGGGTGATGGGGCACACGGAAGCGCACCTCGGCGGTATCAGCCACGCCGCAGGCCTCGGCGATCACCCGCAGTTCGCGCATCGAGCCATCCGGACAGTCGGAGGTGTAATTCATGAGGCAGTCGTTCGCGCCGCCGGTGATCAGGGACATGATCGAAGTGAAGGCAGGCACGATGTCGTCCGGATGAGTCAGCTCGATGTACAGGCCACCGGTTTGGTCGGCGATCATGCGCATCACATCGAGATCGGAGAGATCGTCGCCATAGGAAAGGCCGAGGCAATAGACGGGTATCCCCGTGTTCTGCGACCGAATGATTACATCATTTGCTGTGGCAATGCTGTTGTTGTCCGCTCCATCGGAGAGCAAGACTACCGCCTTGATCGGGTTGCTTGCATTTGCCGCCACTTCGTTGATGCCCGCGATGACGGCGTCAAACATGGTGGTGACGCCGTACGGATAAATGTTGCGAATGGCATCGAACAGCAGGGCGATGTTGGACGTCATCCCCTGATGCATGGTGACATTATCCCCGAAACTGAATATCGCCCCCTCGTCGCTCCCGGTGGTGTGATGCTGGAACATTTCCACGAATTTCCACGCCGCGTCGCGGATGCGGAAAATGCTGGTGCCCGCCACCGAGCCGCTACGATCCAGCACCAAGGCAACGGACATGGGCACGGTTTGCTGCGGACAGGTCAAAGATTGCAGCGTGCGCAGTTGCCCATTCTCATAAATACGTACCGTGAGTTGATTGCCGATGCCGATTTGCTGACCACCACAAAAGGCGCGCACGTGCACATTGACGGAGGGAAAATTCTGCGTATCCACATGGAGGATGCGGACTTCATTGCCGATTTGCGCCTCGACGAGCACAGGCGGCAGGAACAGCAGGAGGAGTACGACATACGGGAGCAATCGACTCATACCTTCCTCGAAGAGGTTAATCGACAATAGAAACAGCGACACATCGCCCGGCTTCGGCGAGACTCATGGATCACTGCGGCTGGCGTCCCGCCAATCGCGCACGCCTTCCGCATCGATAGTGGAGAGCACCAGCGCCTGAGGCCCGGGCATGCCATCCGCGATGCGGAACGCCGCGGTGGCGCGCTCGCGAAAAGCGACGAGATGTTCCACCGTTGAGGAGCACAAGCGGCACAGGGGTTCATCCTCAACAACGGTATCGCCGCGTTTTTTCAATACAATGATACCTGCAGTGTGATCGACTGCGTCGCTTGACCGACGTCTGCCCGCGCCGATTTCCGTAGCAATCATACCAAGCGCACGCGCATGCACCGATTGCACCACGCCACTGCGGGGAGCGGGCACATCCACCATGGAGCGAGGATTCGGATAGCGGAGCGTATCCTCGACCATGGCCACATTGCCACCCTGGGCACGGACGAGTGCGAGCCAACGCTCCCAGGCCAAGCCGGAGCGCACAGTTTCACGCGCGATGTCCATTCCTTCCGCCACGGTTTGGGCCTTCCGCCCGTCCCGAAGCATCACCCCGGCAAGGGCGTAGGTTACTTCCATGAGATCGGGGCTCGTGCGACCTTGCAGGCAATCCACCACTTCCACGACTTCCAGCCACGAGCCGATGGCGCGGCCGAGTGGTTCGCTCATATCCGTGATCAATGCGGAGGTGGAAAGGCCAAAGTGTTCACCCACGCGCACGAGCAGACGGGCAAGCTCTTCCGCCTCTTCCCGGCGTTGCATGAAGGCGCCTTCGCCGGTTTTAACATCGAGCACCAGCGCATCCGCACCGGTAACAATCTTTTTGCTCATGATACTCGCCGCAATGAACGGCAGAATTTCCACCGTGGCGGTCACATCGCGCAGTGCGTACATCCTCTTGTCGAGCGGAACGAGACCCTCGCTCTGCCCTGCGAGCACAGCTCCGGTTTCATCGAGAATGCGCAGAAATTCGGTCGGTCCCAGCGTGGTACGGAATCCCGGTATGCTTTCCAGCTTATCCAGCGTCCCACCGGTGTGCCCCAATGCGCGACCGGACATCATCGGCACACGCACGCCCGCAGCCGCGACGATAGGTGCCAGCAACAGTGAGGTTTTATCCCCCACGCCACCGGTGGAGTGCTTGTCCACCTTCCGACCCTGAACGCTCGATAAATCCAGCCGCGCGCCGGAGTCGATGAACAGTTGCGTGAGCAGCAACGTCTCCTGCTCATCGGGCGGATGGAAATAGCTGGCCATAAGAAATGCGGCCATCTGATAGTCCGCGACCTCCCCTGCCAGATACCCGGCAAAGAATTCACGTAACTCGTCGGACGACAGTGTCAGTCCGTCACGCCGTTTTCGAATGGTTTCTTGTGGAAGCATCTCTCACATCGCCTATAACGTTTCATGGTAAGAAAACTCCCCTCAATATGCAATGGACATCGCGCCGCCCGTGCCCGCCCGTTCCCGACCGCGATGATTCGTTGCCTCATAATGATGTTACCATCGATTGAACGTCGCTCGGGACACCGTTCACGCATGCTGCTCAATCCATCGCCGCTTCACGTCCGTGGACCGTGCTCGACTCACCGTTTCACAAGCGGCACACCTTGAGCGTACCGGGAAATACATTGCGGGAATCGTCCATCCGCCTTATGTTGCACGTTCCATTTCACCTTCATCCATTAGCGGGGAGCTAATGATGCAGCTTGAGATACCGTATCGGCACGCGCGCACGCGCGGCCACAACTACTCCGAACCCGGCACCTACTGCCTGCGACTCGAAACTGCGCGCGAGGAAGCCCTGTTCGGCGAGGAAGGCGACGGCGGGCTGCGGCTCAACGCCTTCGCGGAAATCGCGTTCGAGAAGCTCGCCCTTGCCGTGCAGCGTTACCCCTGTCTGCGCCTGGACGCGGCGCGCTTCATGCCCAACGCGCTCGAAATTCTCGTCACCATCACCGAATACCGCAATCACAAGGCGGCGCATCCGGAGCTGTGGGGAAATCGTTTCCGCGCGCGTCGATTGATGACCATCCCCATGTTCGTGGGCTTTTTGAAAATGAACAGCGCCCGTGCCATCAACACCGCGCGCGGCACACGGGGACGCGCCGTGTGGACGCGGCGTTACCACGATTGCATCGTCATCGATGCTGATGAAATCCAGAAAATCCGTCGCGAATTCAACGCCGCGATGCAGCGCACGCAGCTCACGCGTGACAAGGCGAATCCCTCGGTGCGGAATCTGCGCACGGTGCTAAACGAGGCCTTCGCGCTGTTTGGCGAGGACCACGCCCGGTCGCCACGGAACGAGGCGCCGCCGACTTCGGGATTGCTCATGCTCGGCCGCGCGGTGTTCCTGCGGGACACCGTGCTGCGGGCGCCATCCACGGTTCCGGCATCGTCTCGATCGGGCAAGGGGAAGCGGAAGCGATCTCCCACGGTAACGGAGATGCTGGACGCCTCGTTTGCGATGCTGCACACTGTGGAGCCGGAGGCGATGTTGCTATCGCTGGCGCCGGGGTAGTGTGGCGGGATATGGGATGGGATTATCCGCCATAGACCGTCGCACCCGCTTGCTATAATAGGTTGTTTTCTGAGTGAGGTCCGAAGCGCCCCGCGGTGTTTCGCGAGGGAGCGGTATGCGCGGAGGTGGAGGATTTGGGATGTGGGAGTGGTTTTTCAGAGGTCGTCGCTGGCGTTTCGCTATTTCGGAGTATGCGGTATTATGAAATTCGGGAGAAATCGGCTCGGGGGTGGAGCGGTATCGGGCTGAGATTGCGGCTTCGGGGCGGGGATTTGGCTATTCACTGAATAACCCATGCCCGGGGCTGGAGCGGTATCGGGCTGAGATTGCGGCTTCGGGGCGGGGATTTGGCTATTCACTGAATCACTCATGCTCGGGGCTGGAGGCGAGGTGGTTCGCAGGAATTTGGCTATTCACTGAATCACTCACGCCCGGGGCTGGAGGCGAGGTGGTCCGCAGGAATTTGGCTATTCACTGAATCACTCACGCCCGGGGCTGGAGGCGCGGTGGTCCGCAGGAATTTGGCTATTTGGTAACGCTATTTGAAAATTGACCCCGTTTGATAACCGAAAATTGACCCCTGTTAGTGATTGAAATTACGGGTTATTTTAGTTTTCCGTGTCATTGATGATCCGTTTTCCACGTACACAACGTGATTTTACCATTGGATTCCTACAGGAGCAAACACCTCGACGGCAAGGGATCCGCTGTGACGGTGCGAGGCCGGAAGCCGAGCGGAGTCACAGCGGATTGGATCTTCTCGCAGCGCCATCGGATTCCCCTCCCGGCGATGATCCAGCTGTCGGCTCTTGCACCGATGTCGGTACCGGGAGCGTCACTGGTGTGAGGGTGCATTGATCCCGAGCCAGTCATACC
>JAMIQH010000222.1:0-26040 GCA_035914695.1 Bacteroidota bacterium
TACATCCTTCAACTGCTGTCGCGGCAGACCTGCTGTTACAGTGGCGATCTCGCGGAGATACTGCCCATTGCGCGCAGCACGTTGTCGCAGCACCTGAGTGAGCTCAAGGATGCGGGACTCATCCAGGGAGAATTTCTCCCACCGAAAATCAAATACTGCCTGCGTCGGGAGGTTTGGGACGACGCGCGCGGAATTTTTTCGGGATTGTTCGCCGAGTAACCGGTTCATTTTTTCTACGGAGATAAAAGAGTTATGGACGTGAAAATTCTAGGAACGGGCTGCCCGAAGTGCGCGGCGCTGGAAGCCACCGTGCGCAAGGTCGTTGAAAAGCATGGCATCGACGCCACAGTGTCGAAAGTCGAAGATATCGTGGACATCATGAATTACGGCGTGATGATGACCCCGGCGCTGGTGGTCGATGGCAAGGTGCTGGCCAAGGGGCGAATACCGGACGAAAACGAGATTCTTTCCTTGTTGAACACATAGAGGTGCGGACATGAGAACATCCATCGTCACACTGTTGTTGCTACCTCTGCTGTTCACGGTGGGGGTTGCTCAAAGCTCCAAGACGAAGACCAATAGCACCGCCGATGTGAAACCCGTCGTCAAGGTGATGTACTTCCACGGAGAACGACGGTGCAAGACCTGCCTCGGCATACAAGACATCGCGGAAAAAACCGTTCTCGAAATGTACGGTAAGGATGCGCGGGTGAAATTCGTCGAGCTGAATCACGAGAAAGAGGAGAATGCGGCACTTGTGGAAAAGTATCAGATCGCTGGCTCCTCATTGATAGTGCAGGGACCCGGCAAGAAATGGGTGGACCTCACTGCGAAGGCATTCCAATACGCACTTGCCGATCCCGGAAAATTGCAGGACGCACTCCTCCGCACGATCAAGGCGGAGTTGCGTTAGCCAATGGAATTCTTGCAGGGATTGTTCGACTCAACACAGATCCCGGTGCTTTCGGCATTGTTACTCGGGTTGATGACCGCCATCAGTCCCTGTCCCCTTGCGACCAACATTACCGCGATGGGATATATCAGCAGGGACATCGAGGATAAGCGCCGAGTCTTCATCAATGGCTTGGTGTATACCGCTGGCAGGGCCTTGTCGTACTCGATTCTTGGCATCGTGATCTACCTCGGTGCGAGCACCTTCGATATATCGCGACTTTTTCAAGGTTGGGGTGAACGTCTGCTGGGTCCGGCGCTCATTATTGTCGGTGTGGTGATGCTCGATGTGTTGCCGCTTCGACTACCTGGCGGAGGACGGCTGAGCGAGGCGTTGGGTGCGCGATTCAAAGGATACCTCGGTGTGTTGTTGCTCGGTGCCGCGTTCGCACTCGCGTTCTGCCCTTACAGTGGTGTGTTGTACTTCATGATGCTTATTCCCATGACCGTCGCAAGCGTGGATGGGTTGTTGTTGCCGCCGGTGTTCGCGGTGGGCACCGGTTTGCCGGTTATCGTTGCCGCGTGGTTGCTGGCATTCACCGTTCGGGGAATTGCCGGATTTTACAATAAGGTGAAGACCTTCGAGTGGTGGTTTCGTCGTGTGATCGCCGTCGTGTTCATCATCGTCGGCATGTATTTCGTGTTCACCCTGATGTTGTAGAAACAGAGCCTACACATCCCAAGACGAGACCAATATGACGTTCAAACAAGAATGGAAAACGTTGGCATGGTTGCTGGGCGGATTCCTGCTCGCGTACTACTTGCCCATCGGACAGCCGCGATTCGACAACGCCGTTTACGAATCATTGGAATTGCTGCGCTGGTACGCGCGAGAGCATGTGTTGCTGTGCCTGGTGCCGGCATTTTTCATCGCGGGTGTGATATCCGTCTTTGTAAGCCAGGCATCGGTGATACGATATTTCGGCGCCAATGCGGTGAAGTGGAAGGCGTATCTGATTGCATCGATTTCGGGATCGGTGCTCGCGGTATGTTCCTGCACGATACTGCCTCTGTTTTCCAGTATACACAAGCGAGGTGCCGGACTCGGTCCCGCCATCGCATTTCTTTACTCCGGTCCGGCCATCAACATTTTGGCTATCATACTCACAGCGCGCATTCTCGGGTGGGAATTGGGCGTGGCACGAGTGATCGGAGCGGTGGCGTTCAGCATCGTCATTGGTGTGATCATGGCGGTGCTGTACCGACGCGAGGAGCGGGAAAAGGCGGTGGCGCAGATGAATATTGTTCCTCCACCAGAGACACGACCACTATCACACACAGCGTTCCATTTTTTCGCCTTGGTGGGCGTATTAGTCTTCGCGAATTGGGGATCTCCGGGCGAGGATGCAGGATTTTTTGCGCTTGTTCACTCATGGAAATGGTGGATCACCGCCGGTTTCGGCGTCGCAGTTGCCTGGTCGCTCTATCGCATGTTGCACTTGCATCTCGCCTGGATACTGGGTGGCGCCGCGCTCATCATCGCCGTTCAGTTGATTGCGCCGGGACAACCGCTGTATCCGTTCCTGGTGGGGACGGTGTTGCTCACACTGGCAACGGCATTTACGGCTGGCGAGCCGCGCGAGTGGCTCGAGTCGAGTTGGGATTTCGCGAAGCAGATCATGCCCTTGCTTGCAGGAGGAGTGTTGGTTGCGGGCTTGCTGCTCGGAAATGCAGGGGGAGAGGGCTTGATTCCCAACAGTTGGGTGCAATCGCTGGTGGGAGGGAATTCTCTGGGTGCGAATCTGTTTGCCTCGGTATTCGGGGCGTTCATGTATTTTGCCACACTCACCGAAGTCCCCATTGTGCAGGGCCTGCTCGCAAGCGGAATGGGAAAAGGGCCGGCACTGGCATTGCTCCTCGCAGGGCCGGCGCTATCGCTCCCGAACATGCTGGTAATACGAAGTGTGATGGGCACGCGGAAAACCATCGTCTTCGTCACCCTAGTGATCGTTATGGCAACATGCAGTGGCATGATGTTCGGTTGGCTTCAGTGAGAAATCGTGAGCAGGCCCATGGCAATACCGCAACCTTTCATTCGTATAACGAAGCACGAGCGTTCGCTCGCATGCGTCGAGGTGGCCACCGCTCGACGAGAACGATCATCGCTCCATCACGCATCGCTTCCGATGCGTGTTATGCTGTTGCTCGTCGTGTTTCAGCTGGCGGCATGTGATGTCCGCACAACGAAATCGCCGGAGGATTTTCCAGCATTACACACGGTTGCATCGGTGGATAGCGGAATCCACGCCGGAGGTGTGAGTCTGGTTTCTTTTGGAGAGAAAAATTGTGGTCCCTGCAAAAAAATGCGCGGCATACTCCACGAACTGAGAAAGGAAAAGCCAGAACTTCGCATTGTGGTAGTGTACTGGGAGGATGCTCCGGAGGCCTTCGAGCACTATCGCATTGGTGCGATTCCGGCGCAGATCGTGTTTGGAAGCGATGGTTCGGAACAGCATCGGCATCAGGGAATCTGGAGCAAGGACGATATTCACCATGCAATAGCGAGTGTTCGCTGAATGGCGTTGTAGGATAGTGTGCGGATAATGGGAAGGGCGCGGAATCGACCGCGCCCTTCTCCATTCCAGTAGCTGGCAGTTTCGTCAGGGACGATTACGATGAATCATACGCGGGAAGGGAATGGTTTCGCGAATATGCTCCAGTCCGCAAATCCAAGCCACGGTGCGTTCCACACCCAAACCGAAACCGGAATGCGGGACGGATCCGTAGCGACGCAGATCGAGGAACCACTCGAACACTTCTTCCGGGAGATTGTGCTCGCGGATGCGTTCGAGTAAATAATCGAGATTGTCTTCACGCTGGCTTCCACCGATAATTTCTCCGTAGCCTTCGGGAGCGAGCACGTCCATCGCGAGCGCTTTACTCTCGTCTTGAGGATCGCGTTTCATGTAGAAGGCCTTGACCGCGGAGGGGTAGCGATGCACGATGACAGGTTTATCGAAATACCAGGTGAGCACGGTTTCGTCGCTGCCGCCGAGATCATTTCCATGCGTGAAGTTGGCTGCGGATTCCTTCCACTTCGGGAGGTTGCGCAGCATTTCCTCAATTTCATCGATGCGCGCATTGATCTGAATTTCCCTTGTGTCAAGGCGTCGGCGGATGTGCTCCTTGACCTGGGAGTATTGCTTGCGGTTTTCCTCAAGCTCCGCGCGTAGGGCGAGGAGTTCCGCATCGAGTGCGGTGATCTTCTCATCGATACGTTGAGCAGTTTCTTCGCTGCGAAGCATGGCGACAGCGTCGTCGTAGGATAACCGCGGGAAGGGTGGAAGGACATTTTTCAGCGTTGTGGTATCACGTTCGAGAGCTTCCAGTTCGGGTGCGCGTTCGTTGAGCACGGTTTGCACGATATGGGAGATGAAATCCTCGGCGAGGCGCATGTTGTCGTCGAGATCGTACCAGGCCATTTCGGGCTCGACCATCCAGAATTCCGTGAGGTGGCGGCGAGTCTTGGATTTTTCCGCACGGAAGGTGGGACCGAACACATAGATGCGTCCCAGGGCCATGGCGCCAGCTTCGCCATAGAGTTGGCCGGATTGCGTGAGGTACGCTTTGCCGAGATCGAAGTATTCGGTTTCGAACAAGGTGGAGGTACCTTCCACAGCATTGGGTGTGAGGATGGGCGCATCGAACAGGATGAAGCCACGATCGTCGAAGAAATTTCGAATGGCTTTGATGATGGTGTGGCGAATGCGAAGAATGGCCGCTTGTTTGCGCGAACGAATCCACAAATGGCGTCTGTCGGCAAGGAAGTCGACGCCGTGTTCCTTGGGTGTGATGGGGTAGTCGTGCGCAAGTGCCACCACGTGCACAGCCGTGGCGTCGAGTTCGAATCCGCCCGGCGCGCGATCATCCGCTCGCACTGTGCCGGTGATGGTGAAAGAGGATTCCTGCGTCAACGCTCGCGCATGCTCGAAGTCGTCGGTGGAGACGCTGTCGGATGTGACCACGCATTGACAGATGCCCGTGCCGTCGCGGATGATAAGGAACACAATTTTCCCGCTGGAGCGGCTGTTATAGAGCCAACCTTTGAGTGTAACGACGTTTCCGACGTGGGCGTGGAGATCTTCGATATAGACGTCGACCATGATGGGCAGCGTATTGTGAGACAAAAAATTAAGATAGGGAAAAGCGGTGAGGTGGGAAAATGGGGGATGGTTCGGGTTATCGGGAACAGGGGGGCGCGTGTGACAGAGCTTGGCGTGACCGGGCATGGCGCGCTTCGCATTTGCGCTGACCGGGTCTGCTCAAGCTGGATTCAAGAACCAGCGGAGGCACCCTGCTGGGACTCGTGAGTGTTCGGGAACTTGCGGGGTCTGGGAACCCGGTAGATTCATGAATCAACCGAGGCACCCTGCTGGGCCGCGTGACTGGCCGGAAATTTGCGGGATCTGGGAGCCCGGGAGATTCATGAATCCGCCGAGGCACCCTTCTGGGCCGCGTGACTGGCCGGAAATTTGCGGGATCTGGGAACCCGGTAGATTCATGAATCAACCAAGGCTTCTCCGGAGGCGTTCGCCCTCGTCCCGGGCTTGTGCTCGACGTCGCGAGACGGCGTCAAGAGCATTATCGGACCCAGCGATCCTATATACGCAGTGAAACCCCCGCACCCCTCCCCTCCGCACGATGCCCACCCGACATCCCGGATCTCCCCACGCTCACACTACGTGGCACTGCACCGCTACGTATCCTTTTCCCAATTCCCGAACAGCCCTATTCCCGGACCTATGCATCTGATATGCGACCCGCCAGTTCCGCCCCTCGAGGTGCCGCCTCCCACCGGCACCGAGGTCGCTTCCTCCGTCGGGAGCGGACGCAATAATCGGCTCAGCAACAGGTACGCGCGACCCAGCAACATGCTGTCCATCGGGCGCTCCAAATACGGGTCGGGGTGCTCCATCTGTAATAGGCCATCCGTCACACGTGACACCTGAGCGGCTACCTGGGCGCATCGTTCCTCCGACAACCCCACGCGCAGAAAATCTCGCCCCACCTCCTCAATGAGCCGCGCGATCTCCTCTTGGTCCCGCACCACGCGGTCCAAATAGCCGATAGTCCAATACGATGTGTAGCATACACCACGTAACGCATTGATGCGACGAGCACTGGTCATTTTCAACTGGCCGACAAACATCGGAATCATCATGGTGCGACGATGGTACAATCGCCCCAGCATGCGACGCGCCACACGACGAATGATGTTTCGACGCGACAATATCGTCACGACCAGAATCACAGCCATGGGGAGGATGTTCAGCGCGTCCACCCGGACATGTGGTTGACGGTGTTGCGCGCTGCCAATGAAGTCGAGAAAGGCCTCACCGTACTCGTTCAACCGCAGAACCCCGCCACTGTAACTTCCCAGCGGTGGCGAGCTTTCGCGCACAGGTAAAACGAGGTGGTAGGTCCCCGGCTCCGAATAATCGTGCGTGGGTGATCGTTCAAAACTCAGCTTTCCATCGTGTGTCATTTCTCACTCCATCGGCTCCCTGCCAATGAATGAAGCTATTCGAAGAATAAACCTGCAACAACTGCATCAGACCTGCAATGCGCTTTTTCGGTACCGCTCGCATTCGGAGGACCGCGAACTCGGCCTGTGTTGCCGAGTCAGCGGTATCTCACAGTGACGTGTTTGGTACTACGCGGCTGCGGCGGAGGATAGTACCTCGAGCTGCACCGAAAGGCCAAGTGCCTCCTCAAGCAGTTTTTTTCGTCTGTCGGCGCCCCACAGTTCGATGCTTGTGTCGCAATCCTTGCGCAACGTGAGGTCGATATGCAGCGTTGCACGCTCGAGCCGACAGCGCACGACGGAAAACACATCCTGATGCCGGCGATCAAGCCCGTCGGCAACTCGGAGTATGCCCGCCAATACGCTCACGATCCGTCGATCCTCGTCCTTGAGTCGCGGAAATCCTTCGTGCTTGAGCTTGGGGTGGCTTTTTCGATGGTAGCGCGCGATGTTGGCGATGATTTCGATTTCCCTATCGGTGAATCCCAACAACTCGCTATGGCGAATGAGGTAGTAACTGTGCTTGTGATGTTCGGAATGGGAGATGTGATAACCTATATCGTGCAGCAGCGAAGCGGCCTCCAGATATTCCCGCTCGGCGTTGCCCAACATGTGCACTTCACGCAATTGATCGAAAAGGAGCATGGAGTAACGGCGCACGGTGTTTGCATGGCGTTGCTCCACGCGGCCAGATTCCATCAAATGCACGACACTGGCTCGCCGAATGTCGGTGAGATGCGCCACCGAACGCTCCTCACCGGCGATTTTTTGCAGTGTGTCGAGAAGGATACCCTCGCGCAGTGCGTATTTGGAGGTCACCATGCTCCGTAAACCGAGTTGCTCGAATATTTGCTCGAGGATCAACACGCCCGCCACGATGATATCCGCACGGGCGGGATCCATGCCCGGTATCGCGCCGCGCCTCTCCACCGAACGGGCCTCAAGCACATTCGCCACAATACCATGAAGATCGCGTGATGTGATGGTGAGGTTGTTCGTTTCCTCGGTGGGAGGCAATGCCCCTCTGGAGGCAAGAATCATCACTGCAGTGTTGAGAATCGTTCCGGAAGACCCGACTGCCAACTCGATGTGTCGACCCCGCATCGCGCGCGCGATCGGATTGAGCGCTCCGGCAAGATGCTCGCGACATGCGGCAATATCCTTGGGACGCAGTGTCGGCGAAGAGAAAAAACGCTGCGTGAGGCGGACGGCACCAAGTTTGAGGCTGTTGGCGTAATCCACTTTTCCTGCACGGCCGACCAGGAATTCCGTACTACCGCCTCCGATATCCACGAGCAGCATGCTTCTGTCGTAGACCGGAAGGGCCTGCAAAACACCAAGATAGATAAGGCGCGCTTCCTCGAAGCCGCTTACCACCTCGATCTCCATTCCCAGTTCTCGCCGGACGCGTTCGATGAATTCCTGCTGGTTCAACGCTTCCCGTACCGCACTGGTGGCGATGGCGCGTACCGGTGCGCTCTGGCTCTGGGCGATGAGTTGGAAACGATGCAGTGTATCGATGGCGCGGCAGATGGCCTCCTCGCTGAGATGCTTCATGTCGGTGAAGCCCTCGCCTAATCGCACCACTTCCTTGTCCTTGCCAACCACGGTGAACTTGCCGTTGGATTTTACATCAGCAATGACGAGGTGGAACGAATTGGTGCCAAGATCGATGGCGGCGAGACGACGGATGCTGTTGGGCATGGTGCGTATCCTCTCGATCCGTGGGTTCGTGTTATTCGGCCGCCGTGGCGGCGAGCCGACCCGCGGCGTGCAGTTGCGCAAGGATGTGAGACAACACATCCCACACCTTCTCTACGGGAACGGCGTTTACCGATCCGCCTTGGCCGAGTATGAATCGATGCATCGATCCAGGAGGAGCCCACTGTAGCGGGTCCGTTGGTCCGAACAGCGAAAGCGTCGGCGTGCCTACTCCGGCACTCACGTGCATCATGCCGGTGTCGTTCGTCACAAACACATCGCATTGCGCAATGACGGCGGCCACGTCACGAATGGGTTCGTTGTGCAATACCAGACATTGATTGGGCATGTTCAACGTCATCTCGCGCAGTGGCTCTTCGTCGTCCGGCCCCGCGGTGATGACGATGAATGCGCCGTGAATCTCCGCGCAGCGATTGGCGATCTCTGCGAAGCGGAGCGCGTCCCATCGATTGGGAATCTTCGCGGCGCCGGGGTGGAAGCCGATGACCAGCGTTCGTCGACCGCGCTTGCTTGCCAGCCGCTCTCGCCCACTGTCCAATTCCTCCGCTCCCAGTCCGATTTCCAATTCCTGCGAGACGGTTTCGGGGACGAGAATGGACGCGATATCGAGATTTCGCAAGGTCTGGTGGCGATCGGGATCACTCGACCAATCGAGTTCGACGCGCACATTGTAGAGATACCCTGTGAGATTGCTCTTCCCATTGAGCGACGCGGGTCCGATTCGTCGGGGCGCGCGCGTGAGAAATGCCAGCAAATCACTGGTCACCGACATCGAAACCGTGGCCGGAGTGATCACGAGGTCGAAATTCCGTCGTCGCAACGCGCGACCGAAACGCAGCACCTGCAGAGGCGATTGGAGAAATTTCCTCTTGTCGTAGACGATAATTTCGTCAAGAAACGGTGAGCCGCGAAGAATTTCGCTGTTCAACGGTCGTGCAAGCAATACGATCCTGGCGTCGGGGTATGTGCGACGCAACGCACGGAACAATGGCACAGCACAGAGCATGTCGCCGAGCTGATTGTGCTGCCGCACCACAAGTATGTTGCGGACCGAGGCTCGCGGGATGGTGCCCACCGGGCGTACGTGCACAAACACACGCAGCAGAGTGAACAGCAACCGTTTGAACCCTTTCTCGACCGCACTCATGATATCAACTTTCTTTCCGGGAATCGTTGCGTGGATCGTCTAAATCCTCGAACTCAGCGTCGACGGCGCGTCCTTTGTAGGTTCGCTCCTTGCGTCCTCTTGCAGCACCACGCCGCTGTTGCGGTGTGCCGAAGAAACCTCCGAGGAAACGCCGCAGGAACCAGTACACGGCGTAGAAAAGAATGGCGTAAAAAATGGTGCGCAGTATCATCAGCTTTCCCGGGAAATACGGGACATTGGAGTGTAATATTCCACCGCAACGTGCTGTGGCTTGGTGATCTCCTTGATCAGTTCGTCGAGATGATCTTCGTGCTTCACAAAATCGATTTCCGTGGCGTTGACAATCAGCAGCGGTGTCGACTTGTAGCGGAAGAAAAAGTAATTGTATGCGTCGTTGAGGTCGGTAATGTATTTACGCGACATGCTACGCTCGAATTCACGGCCGCGCGAACGGATGTTCTGCATCAATCGCTCGACACTCGATTGTAAATACACGACCAGATCGGGCTTGGCCAGCGTCTTCTCCATATTGGCCGCAAGCATATCGTACAGATGCAGTTCGTCGTCCTGAAGGTTCAGATGCGCGAAAATCTTGTCCTTCTCAAACACGTAATCCGTAATGAGATATTCGGAAAACAGATCCTGCTGAGCGAGTCCTTGTAACTGCTTGAATCGCGAAAGAAGAAAGAAAATCTGTGTCTGGAACGCGTAACGTTCGGGATCCTGATAGAAGCGGGCGAGGAAGGGATTCTCCTCGAACTTCTCGAGTACGAGTTGTCCCGCGAGTCGCTCGTGCAACAGGCGGGCGAGACTGGTCTTACCAGCGCCGATCACTCCCTCGATCGCGATATAGCGGACGTCCTGATCCATGGTGCGCTCCGATTGATCGATGCTTCAACATCTCTATGTTGATAGCGTCAGCGGTGTTTTTTCCATGCGACCCTTATCGTCGCATGCGGTCAGCAATGCATTGAAACTGCGGCCGTCCCGGGGACAGCGGCCCTCGCCGTGCAATTCCGCAAGGGGTACGAGAACGAAACGGCGTTGTGCCAACATGGGATGCGGAATGCACAGTGCCTCCGTTTCCAGCACAAGCGATCCGTACACCAAAATGTCGATGTCGAGGACGCGCGGTCCGTACTTGCGCGTGGGCACGCGGCCGAGTCGAATTTCGAGATCCTTGAGCCGTGTCAGCAACTCTGTCGGATCCAGACAGGTGCTGATCTCCAGGGCGCAGTTCAGGAACGCGGCCTGATCGCTGTCGCCCCAGGGTTCGGTTTCATAAACACTGGAACAACGGTCGACGGTGGTACATGGCAACTGTGATATGCCCGTCACGGCCTTGCGCAACACAGCTGCCCGGTCGCCAACATTCGAGCCCAATCCAAGAAACACCGTGTTTCGCTCAACGACGTTCATCGACCTCCACCTCGACGAAGTCGATGACGCCCTTGATAGGCACGCCCGGCTTGCGCACGCGTACGCGAACGGCGAAGACGGTGTCGAAGCGGTCCAGCAGCATGGACGCGATGCGCGAGGCCATGGTTTCGATGAGTTTGAAGGATTCCTTCGTCACCAATTCCTGCACCATCGTGTAGACCGCGTCGTAATTGACGGTTTTGTCGAGCGTGTCGTGCTCGGCCGCGGCGTTGAAATCGGTTTCCAGTTCCACATCGAGATGGAAACGCCCGCCAAGAAAGCGCTCCTCGTGATGGTTGCCGTGATAGCCATAAAAAACGGCGTTGTGTAGGCGTATGACGTGTCGATTCCGCATCTTTTCAAACTACGCGATACCGTGCTCTCACACAACGGGGGCATCGGGAATGCCCAGCACCTCGAACGCGTGTTCGAGACGGCGAAGACAGCTTTCCTTGCCCAGAACTTCCATCATGTCGAACAGACTGGGTGAATTGCCTTGCCCGGTGAGGGCCAGCCGAAGGGGGTGAATGAGCTTGCCCGCACCGAGGCCATGCCTCTCGGCGGCGCCTCGGATCAGCGCCTCCAAGGTCGCCGCATCGAATGCGGATGCGCGCAATTCGTCATGAAGCTCCCGCAGCAGCGATGGAAGTGGCGCCTTCCACTGCTTGGCGACCACCGCTTCATCGAAGGTCATGGGATCCTCGAAAAAGTACTGGCCCGCAGTGAAGAAGTCGGGGAGCACAACCATGCGCTCGCGCAACAGCGAGAGGACAGGCCGGAGCCGCGCCTCGTCCGTTTCGCTCATCGATTGCGGGCGGAAGGGGAGAACGCGCTCCAGCAAGGTCTCCTCGTCGAGAAGGCGGATATGCTGTCCGTTCATCCAACGCAATTTATCCTCATCGAATACCGAGCTTTTCTTGAGAATGCGCCGTACATCGAAAGCTTCGACCAGTTCGTTGCGCGACATGAGTTCGCGGTCGTCGCCGGGCGACCAGCCAAGAAGGGCGAGAAAATTCAACATCGCTTCGGGGAGAAACCCCTGCTGCTGAAACTCTCCGAGGGAGGTCGCGCCGTGACGCTTCGAGAGGCGCTTTTTATCGGCTCCAAGAATGAGGGGCAGATGTCCGAACACCGGCGCTTCGTAGGCGAACGCGTGGTACAGCAGCAGCTGCTTCGGGGTGTTGGAGAGATGGTCGTCGCCGCGCAACACGTGCGTTACGCCCATGTCATGGTCGTCCACAACGACCGCCACCATGTACGTCGGTGTCCCGTCGGATCGGAGGAGCACGAAATCATCGATTTCGTCATTGTTGAATGATGTCTCATCATGCACAATGTCCGAGAACGTGGTATGACCGTCGGGAACGCGGAAGCGCAGTACCTTGCCAGCGCCGGCGGCGTCCTTTGCGGCGCGATCCTCCTCCGAAAGACTGCGGCAGCGACGGTCGTAGAGGAAGGCTCCACCCGCGGCTTCAGCGGCCGCGCGCTTCTCGTCGAGTTCCTGTTGCGAACAGTAGCACCAGTAGGCGCGACCCTGATCGAGCAGCCGCAGGCACTCTTCGCGATGCCGATCGACACGCGTCGATTGCAACACGGGCTCCTCATCCCAATCAAGCCCCAGCCAGCGCAGGCCGTTGAGGATCTCGCGCGTCATTTCCTCGCTCGAGCGCTGGCGGTCGGTATCCTCGATGCGGAGGAGAAAGCGGCCACCTGCGCTACGCGCGTACAGCCAATTGAAAATCGCGGTGCGTGCTCCCCCCACGTGCAAATAGCCGGTGGGACTGGGAGCGAAGCGTACGGTAAGCTTGTCGGTCATGGATGAAAGGGAAAAGTGGTGAAATATGCCTAGATCAAACGTTGCCGCGGTGGTCATGCGTGGCGGATGCGGCCGATGCCCTCCACACGCTCCGCAGTGTGAGCAGCAGAACGAGCAGTGCGAGTATGCTCCAGAGCACTCCCCAGACGAGTGCGGGAATACCTGTGTGCGATGCCATGATGCTCGCATCGGTCACGCGGTTCTCGAACGTCAGCAGGTCCTCCTGTACATCCACGAGTGCGTACAGGCAACTGATCGTACCCAGGTATTGCATCAACAACGGTAGCCAGGGCGGGCGAAGGAAGCGTGCCGCGGCGAGCATACCCACACCGAATAGCGCACCGAAGAGGAGGCCGAAACCGTTGCGCACAAACACCGCGGTGATTGCCAGTACCGCGACGCCGATGCCGGCGGACAGAACCCGCGCGCTTCGGGCGCGCACGGAAGCGAGCAGTATGCCACTGCCCAACACCATACTGCCGATGTATCCGCTCGATACCACCAGCCAGGTCCAACCTCCGCGCGTGACCGCGAGGCCTCCGATGCGTGGGTCGATTTCGATGTGTTCCACGGATCCACCCGTCACCATCGCGGCCAAGGCGTGCGACAGCTCGTGAAGCAACACCACAAACAGTTTGATCGGTGTGAGGAGGATGGAATTCCAGAAAGCCAATGACAGCACAACGAGCAACAGCAGAAGAAGATTGCGGTACAGGGGAGGCATGTGGTCGGTTCGCGCCATGCTTCAATCTAGGATGCGTCTCGCGGGTTTGCAAGCATCCGGCGGCAAGGAATCGTTGGTAGTGGAGTGTGAAGAAGCGCCGCTGCGGTCGAAATAAAATAAAAGGAAGATTTTTCCAAAATCCTTGCGTTTCGCCAAACAGCACGTATATTAGAACACGATTAATCCTCAAGAATCGCATCGCTCGATCTCCGACCGTGCCTCCTTCGGTATCACGCACCTACGTGCCGCGTGTCGGCCCGCTGGTCTGATACGCACGGTTCGCTGACGCGGTGTGCGGGTCTCCCCTCCACGCGTGGGGGCACGCATGCGGACGTGCAGCGGCGAAACCACGAGTACCCGGTGCTGCTGTTCGAAGTGGACGCGCCGAGTTGGATCAGGCCTGCGAGGAGTAATCGCACCGAGTGCAACGATTTCTTTACCATACACCAGTCGAGGTTGTTATGAAACGGTGTGTACTGTGGGTATTTGCATGGTGTTTGCTCGTGTCCGTGTCCTTGGTGACACAGGTGGACGCGCAGTCGTTCATGTCCGAGGCGCAGTCGAATGGCTTCACCTTGAAAAAGGTGGTCAGTGACACTGCCATCGCCACCGGACAGAACTTCTCCTACACCATCTATTTCTCCATTCCGGCGGGGGCGACCAACGTCACCATCACCGATGTTCTTCCCGCGGCCACAACGTTTCAGGCGATCAGCGTCACCAGCGCCTGCGGCACCCCGGTCACCACAACGCCAGCGGTGGGCACGAGCGGCACGGTGACGCTGAACTGGGCTTCGGTGCCGTCGGGATGTTCGGGGTCATTTGTGATCACGGTGCAATTCCCGAACGGCATCACCTGCAATGGCACCAGCGCCCGCAATCGTGTGTGTATGACGGCCTCGCTCAGCGGCACGCCCATCGATTTTTGCACCGGTTTCATTTCCACAACCGCGCAAGCAGTGAATCCCTGGACCATTGGCAAATGGGTAACGGGCGTTGGAACGCAGCCGGGACCTTGCCCCTACGTCACGGCGGACTCGGTCGTCACCTATCAGGTGTGCGTGTACAAGAATGTGGGTGTCACCGGACAACTCAACATGTTCAACGCGGTGGTGTACGACACCTTGCCCGCCGGCGCGCAGCTCGTGAGTTCATCCTGCGGGGCGACGCAAACGGGGAATGTGGTGACGTGGAACATCGGTAATCTCTCCGCCATCCCGATGTTCAACACCGTCTGCTGCACCTTCTCGATTCTCTACCCGCGTGCGCTGTTCCCCAACGGCTCGCAACTGCTCAACCGTGCAACGCTGCAGGGTACGCTGGGCAGCCCGAACGCGCCCTGTGGCCCCGCAGTGCACACCAGCCCGACCACCTGTGTCGAGGTGAAGTCGGTGACCAGTGCCACGTTCAGCAAGTTTGTGAACACCACTGGGCAGCCGGGGTGCACGGGCAAGTACAGCATCTGGCTGTGCAACAACGGCAGCACCACCATCAGCGCACTGACGATCACCGACACGATTCCGCCCACGTTGACGGGTATTTCGCTCGGAACGGTGTCGTCCGGTCTCACGGCAACGCTCGTGGGCAATGTCGTGACGGTGACGCTGTCCTCGCCCTTGCCGCCCAATACCTGCCGGTATTTCGAGGTCAATTTCACCATTCCCGCCAGTGCCACTGTGGGTTCGGTGATCAATAACTGCGCCTACCTGAACATCGTTGGCATGGCTCCCATGGTGGCCTGCGCTCCATTCACGGTGACTGCGCCCGCTCCCAAACCTTGTGTGTGGAAGGAAGTCTGCAACAAGCAAACCTCGTACACACCAGGCAGCATCTTCCGCTACCGCCTGCGCGTGCAGAATATCGGCGGTCTCCCCATCACCGGAGCCACCATCACGGATGTGCTGAATCCGAATCTCCAGTACATCGGCAATCCCTCGTACTACAGCGCCAGTTCGTGGAACACGCCCTGTTCGAACACCAGCAATTGGGCGGGTGTGGGATTGACGCAAGCGGGCAACACCCTGACCTTCACCCTGCCGAGCATTCCCGCATCGTGCCAGAACATTTTCTATGGCGCTTGCGGCATGTACGGAGCGTTTGGCGTGCCGTTCTACTATATCGAATTCGATGTGAAAGTGGTCGACACCTCGGCACTCGGCAACATCCCGAACAGCTTCACCATCAGCGGCGGCAATATCGGGCCTTCGGTGAACTCCAACATCGACTATGTGAATGTGGTGGGAACGACGGGCTTCGTGCTGGACAAGGCCGTGGCGAAAGACACCACGAGTTGGGCTTCGTCCGTGAGCACGTCGGCCGGCTCGAATGTGAATTACCGCCTGCGCCTCACCGTGGCGCCCGGCAGCGTGGGGTTGCGGCATGTGACCTTCGCAGATCTGCTGCCTCGGGACAACGCACCCAACGACAACCTGATTCTCGGGCCGTGCTCTCCGCGTGGCAGTGCCTTCAACGTGGGCTTCAATGCTCCGATTCTCACCTCACCGCTGGCTAGCCCGTATCGCAATGCCACGAGCTTCTCCAACGTGAATATCTTCGCTCCAAGCGGAGCCCCTGGTCCGATGTTCACCAGTGGTTGTGGAACCATGGGCAGCTGGGCGACGGGCATGCTGCCGCTGGATCGCAACCTTGGATGGTACTTTGGCTCGACGCCAATACCTGCTGGCAACAGTGCGACCTCCATGTTCACCGCCACCGTGGCGCCGGGGGCGCAGGACAACACCATCGCGTGCAACACCTTCGCCGCGAACGGCGCGGTGCGGCATTTGATCAACAGCTCGGTGATCTCGGATCAGGCCACCGGGAATCTCGAATCCGGCACGGCCTGCGTTACGGTGAAAAAGGACAGCTCCGGCTGCTACTCGATGCAGTTGCAAGGCATTCTCAACACCGGCGTGGACGCTTCGGGCAATTGCACCTATGATGTCATCGTGGCGATCAATAATCCCGGCGCTCCGGTGACGGGAAGCTTCCAATCCTTCTCGGGCAATGTGATCCCCGCATCAATGACCATACCGAGTGGGACGACCATCGACACGCTGACTTTTGTCGATACACCGCCGACGGACATTTTCGCGTGCATTCGCTATGGCTATCAAGACGCCACAGGCGCGCCGGTACTTTGCGACAGCGTGTGCTTCGACCTGCCGCCGTGCGGTGGCAGTGATCCCTGCGATTCGCTGCGCGCGCAGCTGCAATCGATCAACGCCTCCGGTGTGAACAGTTCGGGCCATTGCACCTACACGGTGACGCTGTCGTTCAACAACACGTCGTCTTCGCCTATCAGTACCTGGTTCGAGTCCTTCCAGGGCGCGGTCACGCCGGCCACTGTGAATGTGCCGGTGGGTAGCAGTACGCAAACCTTCACCTTCACCGACACGCCTCCCACGGATGTGTTCGCCTGTATTCGCTTCGGTTACTTTTCGCAAGGAATTCGCGTGGTCTGCGACAGTGTGTGCTTCGATGTGCCGCCCTGTGGCGGGACAACCGATCCCTGCGATTCGCTCAACGTGAAGGTCGGATCGGTGACGTCGACGGGCGTGAACAGCTCCGGCGATTGCACGTACTCGGTGACGTTGAATTTCACGAACGCGTCCATTGCGGCAATACCGCTGTGGTTCGAGTCCTTCCAGGGCACGGTCGCACCGCCCACGGCGAGCATTCCGGTGGGCAACAGCACACAGACCTTCACCTTCACCGATACGCCGCCGACGGATGTGTTTGTGTGCATTCGCTACGGCTATTTCTCACAGGGCATCCGTGTCGTGTGCGACAGTGTGTGTTTCGATTTGCCGCCGTGCGATAGCCACGGAGATCTCTGCGATTCGCTCGACGCGTCTGTCAAATCGATCACCACGGCAGGCGTGGATGCGGCAGGCAACTGCACCTACACGGTGTCGGTATCGATGAACAATGCCTCCGCGAATTCCATGTTCCTGTCCTTCAACTCGCTGCAAGGTACGGTGTCGCCGTCGTCATTGACTGTGCCGACAGGCAGCAGCACGCAGACTTTGACCTTCACGGATACGCCGCCGGTGAATTCCTTCGCCTGCATCCGCATCTGGATTGCGACTGGCCCGCCGCCCATGCAGCCCGTGCTCTGCGACAGCATTTGTTTCGATCTCACTCCCTGCGCCTCGGCGCCGTGCGACTCGCTGATCAAGGCGGAAGTGGACACCGCGTGCTGTGATTACCAGGCCACCATCGTCAATGGCCCGGGCACACCGATCACGTCCATTTCCTACACCATCACCGGTGGCACGCTCAGCAATTTCGTCACCATGCCCTGCATGCCGATGACGCCACCGACCGTGGGCAGCACGAGCGGTGTGCTGACCTACAGCCCCGCTTGCCCCGGCAACCTGCAGTTCATGTTCCAGGCCAATCCCAACACGCCTTCGAACACGGTGTTTGTCACCCTCGTGGTGCATCACGGCAAGGATTCCTGCGTGCTGCGCTTCCAGTATACTTGCGACCGCACGCCGCTCATTCGCTGCGATGATATCAAGGTGAAGCCGTTCGTCACGAACATTCTGCAACTGTCGGGACGCTCGTTCACCATTTTCAACACCAAGGTGCCCGCATCTCCGATCACCTACGTTACGGTGACACCTGTGCCGACTCCGTGTAACGTCATTGGCGGAGCGCTGCAGGTGGATCTCGCTCCCACGACCTGGTCGGTGCCGTACAACCGCATTCCCAACAGCGGCTTCATCAGCGCCAACACCACGGTGAGCTTCAATCTCGCCATTCCGTATTCCTGCGCCTGGACTGGCAACGTGCAGATCGTGGTGCACCATGCCGATGGAGACAGTTGCCTCTACACCTACGGTCCGTGGAAGGCCGCGTTGGGCATTGGCACGGGCGTGGTGGTGACTGATCCGATCAAGGACCGCGTATTCGCCAACAAGCTGCGTCTACGCAACACGGGCACCACATCGCCGGTGAAGTGGATTTCGGTCAATGTCGAGGCCTCCACGGATGTGATTATCGCCGGTTCTGGTGCGCACTGGGAAGGCACGACGCTTCGCAGCGGCTACGAGAAGCTGGAGGGCTATCAGCAAGGTGCGACGGAGGGGCTGTTCACTTTCGATCGCCCGGTGCAGCCCGGAGCTTCGAGCGAGTACTTCAACATCGTTGTGGCCCGCGATTCCGCAACGCCCGGTACGCCAGTGATTCGCTGGACCACCTACGATGAAGAAGGCAACGCGCTGGCCACGGATACCGTGGGTATCACCACCTCGGTTCTCTCCGTGCGCAGCGATGGCACGCATGCGGCGGCTGGCGACTTCCAGTTGCTCCACGCCTTCCCGAACCCCGCGGCACACAACGCAACGGTCAACTACATGCTGGGTAATGCGATGGACGTTCGTCTCGAGCTGTACAATCAGCTTGGCGAGCGCGTGGCCGAGGCCTGGCAGGGCACGCGTGAGGCGGGTCTGCATACGACGCGTCTTGACGTATCCGCACTCGCATCCGGGACGTACATACTCCGCCTCGCTACGCCCGGCGGCTTCGTGACCCGGCCGCTGCGCATTACGCGCTGACCCGCGTCGGCTCATCGAAATACCACGCGCCGAGCTGTCCCTTTCGGGATGGCTCGGCGCGTTTTCTTCCGCGGCCGGTCGAATGGCACAAGTGTCGTGGGTGCCCGCACCGTTCCACGAACGCGATGCATCGAACCATTGATGGCACATGCGTGTTGATAACATGATGGGTCGCTCGCGGTGCGGCCATCCGAGAAGAACACTTCCATCACAACATCGAGCGAATACAGTGAAACAGTACGTGCTATTTTTTGCCCTGGCGGTGGTGGTCATGAACACCGCGTTCGCGCAGTTCACACAGGAACCCTTGCCCTACGATTACAAGGCTTTGGAGCCCTCCATCGATGCGCGCACCATGGAAATTCACTACACGAAACATCACGCGGGCTACGTTGCCAACCTCAACAAGGCGATACAGGAGGAAGGCATTTCCCTGACGATGAGCATCGAGGACGTGCTGGCCAATGTCTCCAAGTACAGCTCGGCCATTCGCAACAACGGTGGCGGCCACTACAATCACACGCTGTTCTGGAACATCCTCACTCCCAAGAAAAACACCAAACCCTCCGATGACCTCTCCCGCGCAATTACGGAAACGTTCGGCGGGATGGAGCAGCTCAAGGAGCAATTGAACAAACTCGCCGCCACGCGCTTCGGCTCCGGTTGGGCCTGGCTGTACGTGACGCCCGAGAAGAAACTGGCCGCCACGTCCACTGCGAATCAGGATAATCCGCTCATGGACATCAGCGCGCAACGTGGCACACCCATCCTCGGCATTGACGTGTGGGAGCATGCCTACTATCTGAAGTACCAGAACCGTCGCGGCGATTACCTCAAGGCCATCTGGGATGTGATCAATTGGGAGGCGGTGTCGGAGTTGTACGGCAAGGCGGTCGGCGCCGCGAAATAACCGCGCCGGGAGTGTGAGAAGGGAAAGAAAGGGCGAAGCGATCTTCGCCCTTTTTCAATGGGCTTCCAGCCAGTTGTCGCCCCAGCCGCAATCCACGGCGATGGGAACGGTGAGGTTCATGGCGGTGATCATGTGCCGCGTGACGAGTTCACGTAGCTCGTCGACCTCCTCGCGCGGAGCATCGAACACCAGCTCATCGTGAACCTGCAGTATCATGCGCGTGCGAAGGCCGCTTTCGCGCAGCGCTTCGTGAATACGGATCATCGCGATTTTGATCATGTCCGCCGCGCTGCCCTGTATCGGAGCGTTGATGGCGGTGCGCTCGGCAAACATGCGGACGTTGCGATTGCTGCTTTTGATATCCGGAATGTAGCGGCGTCGACCAAGTAGAGTTTCCACATAGCCGTGCGATTGCGCGAAGGCGATGGTCTTCATGATGTAGGCGTTAATGCGCGGGTAGCGATCGAAGTAACGATCGATCAGATCCTTTGCGTCGGCGTTGGAAATGCCGAGGCGTTGCGCCAGCCCGAAGGCGCTGATGCCGTAGAGAATGCCGAAGTTCGTGGTTTTGGCGCGGCGCCGCATCTCGCCGGTGACCTCTGCGGCCGGTACGTCGAACAGCTTCATCGCCGTGCTGCTGTGAATATCCTCGCCGTGGCGGAAGGCGTCGATCAGGCCCTCGTCTCCGCTGATTTCGGCGGCAAGCCGCAACTCGATCTGCGAATAATCCGCTGAAAACAACACATGCTCCTTATCGGCGGCGACGAAAGCGCGACGGATTTCGCGCCCGCGTTCGGTACGGATGGGGATGTTCTGCAAATTGGGATCGGTGCTGCTCAGGCGTCCCGTGGCGGCAACGGCCTGGTTGTACGAGGTATGCACGCGGCCGGTGACGGGATGCACCATGCGCGGCAATGCATCGATGTACGTGCTTTTAAGTTTCGTCAGTTGCCGGTAGGCGAGTATGCTTTCGATGATGGGGTGGCGTCCGAGTAATGATTCCAACACCGAAACGTCGGTGGAATAACCGGTTTTCGTCTTTTTTCCCGAAGGAAGCCCCAGCTTCTCGAACAGAATTGTTCCAAGCTGCTTGGTCGAACCGATGTTGAACACCTCGCCCGCCTGCGCGTGAATATCGGTTGTGGCCTGCGCGATGTGCTTCTCCATCTCCAACGAGATTTCCTCCAACGCCGCCGTGTCGATGCGCACGCCATGGTACTCCATGTCGGTGAGCACGTGTACCAACGGAAACTCCACCTGCTCGAGCAGCGCCGCCTGCCCGGTCTTCACGATCTCGCCGCGCAGCACCTGCGAGAGCTGCAACGTCACGTCGGCATCCTCGGCCGCGTAGGCGGCGATTTCGTCGAGCGGTACATCGGCCATGGAGAGCTGCGCCTTGCCCTTGCCGATCAGGGTGCTGATGGACACGGGCTGATAGCGCAAATGTTGCAAAGCCAGCGTGTCCATGTCATGGTCGCCGTCTGGCCGCAGGATATACGCCGCGAGCATGGTGTCGTACAGCGGCGCGGCGCAATGCACGCCGGCGGCTTTCAATACGAGCAAATCGAATTTCAGATGTTGGCCAATGACGGTGCGGCTGCCATCGAACAGCGGGGCGATGCCGCGGAGGATGGTTTCGAGCGCAAGGTCCACCATCGCCGGTACATACCAGGCGTGGTGAGGTTTGATGGCAAAGGACAGGCCGACGATGTCTGCACGCAGGGGATCGAGACCGGTGGTTTCGGTGTCGAAACAGAACGCCTCGCTCGCCGCGAGTGCACGTACCATGTCCTGCAAATCCTGCGCGCTGCGCACAATCACGTAGTCATGCGGCGTGTCGTCGATGCTGCGGATACCGTCGGTTGCGCCACCGACGGGGGAAGAGGTGGCGGAGTCGGGAGCGTCGTCGCGCAACTTGTCGAGGAAGCGCTTGAGTTCGAGTTCGGCAAACAAGCTGCGCAGTGTGGCCACATCGCGCGGGGCCGCGCGGAGTTCGTGTGGATCGATGTTCACCGGAGCGTGTATGTCGATGGTCACGAGTTCACGCGACAGCAAAGCCATGTCGCGGTTCTCTTCCAGCTTTTGCCGCAGTGCGGGCTTGCCCAGTGTGTCGAGTTGCTCGTACAGTCCGTCGATGCTGCCGTAGTGCTGAATGAGGGGAATGGCGGTTTTTTCACCCACGCCTTTCACACCGGGGATATTGTCGGACTGATCGCCCATCAATCCGAGCACGTCCACCACCTGGGCGGGAGTCACCCCGAATTTTTCCCGCACGCCTTCGAGATCGACCACATCGAAGGTGTCGCTGCCTTTGCCTGGACGGAACAAGGTCACCTGTTCGGATACGAGCTGCATGTAATCCTTGTCGGGCGTCACGAGCACACAGGCCAGTCCTTCGGCCTCGCCGCGTTTGGCAAGCGTGCCGATCACATCGTCGGCTTCCCAACCGGGCAGCTCGATCACGGGAATGCGATACGCTTCCACGATGCGTTTGAGGTAGGGAAGTTGTTCGACCATATCGTCGGGCATTTTCTCTCGTGTGGCCTTGTACGCGGGGAAGCGCTCGTGTCGGAAGGTGGGATGCTTGGTGTCGAAGGCCACGGCGATATGATCCGGCCGTTCGTCGCCCAGAATTTTTTCCAGCGTGTTCACAAATCCGAAAATCGCGCTGGTGTTCATGCCCTTCGAATTGATCAGCGGCCGATTGATGAAGGCGAAATACGCGCGGTAGGCGATCGCCATGCCGTCGATGAGGAAGAGACGTTCCATGGTCAGCTTTCGTGTGTAATGGAAAAAAGCTCGAATCCGCTTCCGGCGGTCGCCGGTCCGCGCCGTGGAGCATGACGGTATGCCGAAGCGGGAAAAAGGACACGGAACTCCATGACGGATGTTCGCGGGTCCTTTTTCACGATCACGACGGGCGAGCCGTCGGCAACACCCGATTCCGGCGCGTGTCGGCACGCGGCCGACCTGCGCAGTGGTGTCAGCGAATGGTCAGAACCACGGGCGCGTGATCCGAACCCGTGACGTCCATTTGAATGTACGCGTCGCGACAGCGCGGAAGGAAATCCGGCGTCACGATGAAGTAGTCGATACGCCAGCCCGCATTGCGCGCGCGCGCGCCGGTGCGCATGTCCCACCACGAATACTGATCCACCTCGTCGGGGTGGAAGTGGCGGAAGGTGTCCACATAGCCGAGCGAGGTGATCTTGTCCAGCCACGCGCGTTCGATGGGCATAAAGCCCGAGGTCTTCTCGTTTTGCTTGGGATTCTTGAGGTCGATTTCCTTGTGCGCGGTGTTCACATCGCCGCAGATCACCAGCGGCGTGCCTTTGGCGCGTTCCTCTTCGAAGTGCTCAAGAATCCGCTCGTAGAAATCGAGTTTAAATCGCAGGCGCTCTTCGCCGCGTCCACCATTGGGAAAGTAGATGTTGTACAGGGCGAAGCCGTCGTAGTCGCAGCGCAGGATGCGGCCTTCGGTGTCCATGGGAATGATGTCGGTGCCGCGCACGGTGTGCTTCGGTCGTT
Source organism: Bacteroidota bacterium (assembly GCA_035914695.1). Taxonomy (GTDB): domain Bacteria; phylum Bacteroidota; class Ignavibacteria; order SZUA-365; family SZUA-365; genus JAOSJT01. The sequence continues at coordinate 23,306 of JAMIQH010000222.1, forward strand.
TCTTCGTAAAGGTGGCTACGCCACTGTAGCCGCGTTTTTCGCCGGCGTGCCAATAGGTGTAGTAACCATCCGGCGTGAGCAGCGTTTCGTCCAATTGCTCCTCATGCGCCTTGGTCTCCTGCACGCACAGCACGTCGGGTGCTTCGCTTTCCAGATACTCGAAGAAATTCTTCTTGGCAACGGCACGGATGCCGTTCACATTCCACGAAACCAGCTTCATGCCCGCACTCATCCTTCCGCGGGAGGTGTTTTCTTCGAGCGACCGCTTCCGCCACGACGTCCACGCGAGGAGCGGCGCTGACCGTCCTTCTTGTCCTGATGCGCTGCGGCATCCTGACTTTCGTGAGAGGCGGATTCGGCGGCCTCCTTCGGAGCGGCGTCCCGCGTGTCGGGTTTCACTGTCCGCGGCGGCGTCCCGGGATCGAATTCCTCGATGGTGAGGTTCACCGCCGGTTTCTCGCTCGGTGCGGGCCTTTCGCTCGGTGCGGGCCTTTCGTTAGGTGCGGGTTTTTCGCTTGCGGCGGGTTTCTCACGTGTCACCGGTTTCTCGTTCGGCGTGGCCTTCGCGTTTACCACCGGCTTTTCGCCCGTGGGAGGATTCTTTTGTTTGCCACGGCCTCTGCCACCACGGCGCCCACGCGAATTGCGACGCGGTTCTTCGCCGCTTTCCTGACCGGCTTCGGCGCCGTCGTGGATGTCCGCATCCATCGCATCCATCGAAAGGTCGACAGGGAAATCCTCGACCAACGGCAGTTCGCTCTGCTCCGGAATGGGAGCCGCTTCGGGGGCACGATCCCGAGGATCTCTGCGGTCACGGCCTCGGTCGCGACCCCGGTCACGCCCGCGATCCCTGCCGCGGTCGCGCGAATCACGCGACTGCTCGGGGGCCTCCAACGCGACGGCCTCGGAGTCGGGCATGGCGACATCCTTGGGAGCTTCCTCGCCGCGCAGCGCCGCCTCTTCGCGTCGGCGGACACGTTCTTCTTCCCAGCGCCGTTTCCGTTCTTCTTCTTGAGCGAGATATTCCTGTCGCCGCCGTTCGCTTTCCTCGCGCAATGTGTTCAGGAAGCCATTGAGTATGGCGGTATTCTTTGCGGTGCAAACGGGCAGGGGAACGCGACGGTGGTAGGGCGAATCCGCCGAAGTGAAGAGGAACTCACCATCTTCGTAGCGCACCGCGGGGCGCACCAGGTCTTCGGAGATGTTCAGCAGATCGGCGATACGGCCCGGTTCCTCCACGAAGGTGATCGGACCGATGAAGTACGACTGCATACGATGCGCAAGGTTGCGATCAAGCGAGGTCGCGCTCTCGAGCGAGAGACAGAACCCGAGGCCGTGTCGACGTCCGTTGGTCAACAGCAGATTGATGCTGTCGGTGAAGCGATCCGTGCCCGCTTCACGTGCGGCGCCGTTGCCGTTCTTCGTCACATACTCGTCCACATTGTTGAAAATGAAGAGTACGGGCGTGCGTAGTTTCAGTCGTTTAACGCGCTCGTCGATGAGCGATTGCGCGAGAGTGGTCATGAAGCGCAGGATATCGGAGGTCTTCTGCCCCTGCACCACGAGCAGACTGGATTTGCTGTCGTCGTTGACGCGATTGATGATGTCCTGGATGGAACGCCGCGCGGCCGCGGGAATGTCCTTTGAATAACTCTCGTACAGCGAGGTGATTTCGCCTTTGAGATCATACAGCGTGCGGCGCGCGGATTGGCTGCGAGTGTCCTGTGTGAACTCCTCCACCATTTCCAGCATGTCCTTGGTGTTCTTTTCGTTGAAGCGCTCGCCGCGATATGTTTCGGCGATGCCGTTCATCACCTCGTTGATGAACGTCTCGTCGTCCTCTTCCACGCCATCGAGAATGTCCACACGGATGTCGTTGATGAACTGGTCGACGGTTTGCTCATTCGGTCGGTAGATCGAGAGCTTGTTTGCGCGCAGCCAGGCCGACACGGCGTAGCTGAAGTCGTGCCGCCGTTCCTCGATCACCGAGGGAAGAATCATCATGTCGAGAAAATCCAGCACGGCGCGTTTGTGGGCCGAGCGGTCGCCGGTGTTGCGCAGCGCGGTGAACACGCTCGACGGCACGAATTTGTCGTTGAGGCACAGGATGCTGGCTTGATCGAATTGCGAGAGCAGGGGAGCCAACGACAGCGTGCCCATGTTGTTCACGTCGAAGTAGACGACATGCACGGGTTGCTCCATTTGCTGCAACAGCGCGGCAATCAGATTGTAGGTCATCGTGGTGCGCGCGCGTGGCCGGGCGCTGATCACCGCGCCATTGCCGCGAAGCAGCGTTGAGGCATCCATGCCCACGTTGACATTGGGATTGCTGCGATACGTGCCGATATCGATGCGCGCGCCGGTTTGTGCCACGCGGCTCTCGGGAGCGAGATGATGGATGATTTCCCGCGTCATTTCATCGTCGAGCACTTCCACCGCGCCACCATAGGCGGGGAAGGTGTCGGCTTCGATTATTTCCGTTCCTTTGCGCGCGCCGAGATGCAGCAAATCCTGGCCCACCGGCGTGGCGGTGCAATGCATCGTGAGGAGGCCTTTTTTCGCCTTCGCATCGGGAGGCGCGGGGAACAGATCAACGATCTGCAGCACGGAGTAGCGCTTTTCCTTGCTGTTGAACAGTACGGTCTCGGTGGCAATAAGCCGACCGGGTTCGATGCTGTGTATTTCCTCGAGCGGAATGTTGATGGAAACCGTGCAATGGAAGCGCGTCTGATTGT
>JAMIQH010000223.1:0-6276 GCA_035914695.1 Bacteroidota bacterium
AATGCCATTCTCGGCTTTACCGAACTGTTGCGCGCCAAGGTGGAGGAGCCTGCACTGCGCGATCATCTCGAGTCCATTTACCTCAGCGGCAACACCCTGCTGCAGTTGATCAACGACATCCTCGATCTTTCGAAAATCGAGGCGGGGCACATGGAACTGAGCTTCAGTAGCACCGATCTGCGCGTCATTGCACGCGAGGTGCTGCGCCTGTTCGAATGGTCGGTGCGCGACAAGCCGGTGACTCTTTCCTACGCGGTGAGTGAGCAACTCCCCGCGCGCCTGCTGCTCGACGAAGTGCGCATTCGTCAAATCCTGCTCAACCTCGTGGGCAATGCGGTGAAGTTCACGCGCAGCGGTCATGTCACTGTGCATGTGACGGCCACGGATATCGATGGAGAGCATTGCACCCTGCATATCACGGTCGAGGACAGCGGTACCGGCATTCCTCCCGCGTTGATCGACAGGATATTCGAACCCTTCCAGCAGGGTACGCGCTCGGCCAACAAGGCCGGCGGCGGAACGGGACTGGGCCTGGCGATAACGCGGCGTTTGGTGGAAATCATGGGCGGCGCAATTCACGTCGAAAGCGAGGTGGGCAGCGGCAGTCGCTTCATCCTCGCCTTCCCGCGTGTTACCGTGGCCGCGGAGCCGCACAGCGTGGCCTCGCATCCCGCGGAGGATGTCGACATCGCCGACGCCGAAATCCCCGCCGAGGACGCCAGCGAACTTGCGATGCCGCTGGATAGCGCGCAACATGCGGCGTATCGATCCCTGCTGCACAGCATCGACAGCGAACTGCGGCAGCAGTGGCTCGCATTGCGCAACCGCTATGTGCTGCAGGAAATCCAGCGATTTGGCGAAACCATCGCTTCACTGGCGCGCGATGCCCAGTATCAACCGCTGCTGTCGTGGAGCGAGAAGCTGCTTCACGAGGTCGGCAGTTTTGATATGGACAAACTGCCGCATACATTGGATCACTTCGAGAAAGAGCATCGTCGCCTGCGCTCCATCGTCGATGCCTCCATCAACACGATCGATTGAACCATCTCCCCAGGCATCTCATGAATACATCCCGCCCGCTCATACTCGTCGTAGACGATGTCACGAAGAACATCCAGGTTCTCGGGAATTTCCTGCGCGAAGAGGAGTACGACGTGGCGGTTGCCACGAGCGGTACTCAGGCCCTGATGATTCTGGAAAATGTTCTCCCCGATCTCATTCTCCTCGACATCATGATGCCCGGCATGGATGGCTTCGAAACCTGTCGCCGTATCAAAGCGCTGCCGGGCGCGCGCGACATCCCCATCGTGTTCGTGACAGCGAAAACCGATACGGGCGATATTCTTCGTGGTCTGGAAATGGGCGCGGTGGATTACATCACCAAGCCCTTCAACCGCCTCGAATTGCTGGCCCGGGTGCACGTGCATGTGGAACTCAAGCGCTCGCGCGAGGCGCTGGCCAAGGCCTTGTTCGACAAGGACAAATTCTTTTCCATCATCGCCCACGATTTACGTGGACCCATCGGCAGCTTCATGAGCATTTCGGAGTATCTCAGCGACAATCTCGCTGAGGTGAGCCATGAGGATATGCTGCCACTGATGCAGGAAATGCGCAACACCGGCCGCGGTGTGTACCGCTTGCTTGAGAACCTGCTGGAGTGGTCGCGCATCCAAATCGGCACCATCGCCGTGGCGATGGCGGAAGTGCCCATGGCCGACATCATCGACCCCATCTCCGGCTTGCTGCAGACGCAGGCAGCGCAGAAATCCATCACCCTGGAATTTTCCGGCGATGTGCATATTCAGGTACATGCGGATCCGCAAATCATCGGCACGGTGCTGCGCAATCTCGTGCAGAACGCGATCAAGTACACACCGCGCGGCGGCAGCGTGATCGTCGCCGCCAACGCCAGCGCGGGCGACCGTACGCTCAACATTTCGGTGATCGACACGGGCGTGGGCATGAGCAGCGCCACGGTGTCCGCGCTGTTCGATATCGCGAAAACGAAAAGCACGCCGGGAACGGAAAAGGAAAAGGGAACGGGTCTGGGACTGATCCTCTGCAAGGAGTTGATTTCTCTGCACGGCGGATCATTGCACGTCTCGTCCGAACCGGGACGAGGCAGCATCTTCTCCTTCAGTCTGCAAATGGTGTAACACGCGGCGGTGCCGATACGCCGCCACGTCGTCGCTCAGCCCTCGAGCGTGGAGGGATGGATGCCGTGCGCGCGATACTCACGAAACAGCCCCCCCCATGCTGTGCCTCCCAGCCATTTCTCGAAGGTCTTCCGGTCCTTGAGCGGCCAGCGGTAGTAGTCGTGATAGATTTCCGAACCGGCGACGAACGCGTGCACGAGCGGTGTGTGGAAAAAGAGCTTCTGCAATCCCTTGAGCGGACCGAACCACATGATATCGCCCACGCGGCTGGCGCCGTTGTCGCCTACCTCGAAGCCCCACTGTTCGTTCGAAATGTCGTCGCCCACAATTTCGATGTCGCGCGGATCGCCCACGCCCAGGCCCCTGTCATGCGCGAGGCGCACATAGGCGAGGTCGGCGAGGGGATCGAAGCCCATCATTTTCGCGGCCACGGCATCGATGGCCACTTGGTCGGAACTGGCCAATATCACGTTTTTAATTTCCGGATACATCGTGCGCGGGCCCGGGCCGTTTCCCGCTGTGGTGCCATCCATGATGGCGAACAGGCCGGAGTGGATTTCCTTTTGAATGGCGAGTAAATCCACCAGCGTTTCATGAATCCACGAATGCGTGTAATGCCGCTTCGTATTCAGCAAACCGCCGAACGCATTCTTCATCGCCCCTGTGGTGGTGGTGTAAATGTGACACTTGACCGTGGGGAGGTGGACAATGTTTTTTCCAAAAAAATAATCCGGGATGTAAATGCCTTCGGGATAAATGCGCGGCAACACCAGCATGTCGGCCTTGGGTTCGTAGCGCACCCACGACATGTCCTCGTCCTTGAAATTGAACAGCACGGGGATGTCGTAATGCCGGAAAATGGGAACGTAGCCGTTGAGGTCCTCGCCCTTGAACGCGTCGGTCACCACGGTCTTGTTCTGCACGCAGGTGATGTCCTTGCAGCCGGCTTCGCGCAGTGCGAGGATGGTGGCTTCGAGCTGCCACGGCGTGGTGTTGGCACCGGGGAAGGGGAAATGCCAGGAGATATTGTCCTTGAGAATGGTCGTGGCCGAGGGGTCGAGTGCCTCGCGCATGCCCGCCAGTTCGGCGAGGCGGACGTAATCTTGCAGGACGGTGGCGGGTGTGGTATGGAGAACGGCGACTTTGCTACGCATGGGAAACTACCGGAAATAAATGATGAGCACCACGCTCGCGGCCCAGAGCACCACATTCAGCACGAGCGGTTTGTCGGAAAGAAATTCCGATGTGGGATCGCCACCCGTGTTGCGCTGATGCACCAGATACAGGTAGCGGAACAGGCCATAGAGCACGAAGGGCGTGGTGAGCAGAAGATTCTTGGATCCGAATTTCAGTACTGTATCCTCGGCCACCGTGTACAGAATGTAGCAGATCAGCGTCGAGGCGGTAACCAGCGAAATCATCTGGTCGAGAAAGTACGTGTTGTATTCCAACAGCACCGGACGGTGAATATGCGCGTCCTCCTCGAGCACGGTGATCTCATGCCGACGCTTGCTGAATCCGAGAAACAGCGCGAGCAGCGAGGTACAGATCAGCAGCCACTCGGACATGGGCACATCGATCACCACCGCGCCCGCCACGATACGCAGCACGAAGGACGCGGCGATGGTCATCACATCAATAATCACCGCACGTTTGAGGAAAGCGGAATAGATCAGATTCATGACAAGGTAGATGGCAATCACCAATCCGAGGTCGCCGCCGATGAGCAAGGCCAGCACGAGCGCGAGCGCGCCGAGCAGGAGTGCCGTTGTCCATGCCGCGGGCAGACGCAACGCGCCCGAGGCGATGGGGCGCTTCGCCTTCACGGGATGCAGGCGGTCGGTGCGCGCATCGAAAATGTCGTTGACAATGTAGATCGCGCTTGCCGTCAGCGAGAAGACGGCGAAGGCCGCGAGGCCCAGCAGCAGTGTGCGCATCTCGAAAAGATGTTGCGAGAACATCAGCGGCGAGAGTACGAAGAGGTTCTTGATCCACTGCTTCGGTCGCATGGTCCGCAGCAGCATCGCAGGCAGCGACGGGCGAACGGAGGGCGCCATGGTGGGCGTGCTCATCGCCGCTTTCTCAAGGTGTCGAGAAAGGCCGCGATGCCGTTGCGTACGCCGGCGAGTCGGCTGGCCACACCCATCACCACGGGCTCGATTTGCTCCTGCAACGCTGTTTCAAGACGGCGGATATTGGCGGTGACGGTGCGGAGGTTGTCCGTGGCCTGGCGCAGCGCCTCACGATTTTCGGTGATCATCGTGAGGGCTTCCTCGGTTTTGGTGGCCACGGCTTCGAGCTTGTCGAGAATGGGTTCGGTGCGTTGTCCGAAGCGCTGAATTTCCTGCAACAGCACATCAATGCTGTTGCGCAGTCGGAGGAGCACGGTGATCACGACAACGACCAGCACCACGCCGCTGAGCAGTAAGGCGATCCAGGCAATGTCCTGTACGGTCTCCATGTTCGGTCCTCCTCTCGGGTTACTCCATAATAATGGCCGCCTCCGGCCTCAAGGCGAGGCGAAAGGCGGCGTCGGATGCGGTGAAATTCAGGCCTGCGTGTCGGAGGCGGGCTTTTCCACTTCCTGCTTGTAGGTGTCGATGCCGGCCTTGACCGCGGTCTTGAGGCGCGAGCTTTCGTCGGACACGCGCGAACGCGCATCGCTGAGAATGTGCTCGGCGTCCTGCAGCAGACTATCGGCCTTGCGCTTGGCGTCGGTGATCAGGGCGGAGGATTTTTCCTTGCCTTCGTTGATCAGCGTGCGCGCCTTGTCCTGGGCTTCCTGCAAATATTCCTCGATGTCCTCCGCGAGTTCGCCGCCTTTGCGCTTGAGGTCTGAGCGCAGTTCCTTGCCCGGCTTGGGGGCATACAGCAGCGCGATGACTCCGCCGACGACGGCACCGGAGAGGAAACCGATGAGCAGGTTGCGGGTGGTGTTGTCTGACATGATGACGATCCTTCCTGTCAGTGAGTGGATGATTCGAGTGGCGGTAGCGCGTCGAAGCCCTGGCGAAGCCGGTGCATGGTGTCGTCGAGCGATTCCGAAATGACTTTGGTGTCGGCGAGCACCGGCATGAAATTCGCGTCGCCATTCCACCGTGGTACGATGTGCATGTGGATGTGCTGGTCGATGCCCGCTCCACCCACGCGCCCGATATTCGATCCAATGTTGTATCCTTGGGGATGCATCACCGCGTCGAATACGCGCAGCCACTGGCGCACGAGATCCGTGAGTTCACGGTAGGCGTCCAGCGGCAGATCGTGATAGGAGGCCACGTGCAGCTTGGGGATGAGCAGCAGGTGGCCGCTGTTGTACGGATACAGGTTGAGCATGGCGATGCAGTGTTCGTGGCGTCGCACAACATACCGCTCGTCGTCGCGGTCCGAAGCGAGGGCTGCGCAAAACACGCAGCCCGTCGCTTCCTGATCCGTTCCGAAGGACTGTATGTATCGTGATCTCCACGGAGACCAGAGTCTGTCCATGCTCTACCGTCTAGCGGTTTTTCTTCTTGTGCCGATTCTTGCGAAGACGTTTTTTCCGCTTGTGCGTCGCCATTTTATGGCGTTTTCTCTTCTTGCCACAGGGCATGGGAGATACCTCCAGTTAGGGTGAAAGGGGAGAACTGATGTTCGTTGTCCGTATTACTGCTGCGCTCCTCCCGCCATCATCTCGGTGAGAATGGCGGTGGCGTTGCGCCCGTATGTGGAATTCGGGTCGATGTCGCGGGCCTTGCGGAACCACTCCATGGCTTTTTCCTTGTTGCCCGCGTTGGCATTGACAATGCCGAGATTGAAATTTCCGAGTTGATGATCCGGTGCGCCAGCCACGGCACGCTCCATTTCGGCTATCGCCTCGTCGAACTTCTTCTGCTCAAAATAGCAAATTCCCAGGTCCACACGCGCATCGGGATCGTCGGGCACGCCGCCAAGATACAGCTTGTATTGCGCGATGGCCTGGTCGAGCATCATGGCGTCGTGCAGGATATTCGCGTAGCGCAACTGCGCCTGCATGTCCTGTGGATTGGCTTGCGCCGCGTCGCGTGCGGCATTCACCTGCTCGAGCGAAACTTTCGGCGCTTGCTGTTGTGCCGCCGCGGGGCCGCTTTCGCCACCCGCCGCC
>JAMIQH010000224.1:0-20508 GCA_035914695.1 Bacteroidota bacterium
ACGATGCCCGCGCTGCCGCCGCGCACGATGTACGCATGTTGATGGTTGAGCGGATTGCCGCCGAGAAAGATGTAGGTGGTGTCGGTTTTGGACGCCATGGCGAAGTCGTCGTAACCGTCGTCGTTGATATCGCCGAGAGCGATGGGGAACCAGGCGAAATGCGTGAGATCCTGCCGTACCACCGTTTCCCACAATTCCACGCGGTAGGGCGGCAGGTCGAGTTGCGCTCCCGGTGCGTCCTGCGCGCGAGCCAACCAGGGCGCGGCGCAAAGCGCGAGCAGTATGGCGGTCAGCGGCAACACCCGACACGGCGGGGCGTTGCCTTGAAAGTACACATGCATGGCAACCTCCGAACATGATGAAGAGAATGGAATCACCGGAACCGACGATGACGCGGGAGGCGCGTCCTGCGACAGCGACAACGTTGCGCACGTCCCCGCCGCGATATAATACCACACCGTCGTATCCCATTTACCCCGGCAACATACCATGTACGGAAATGAAACGCAAGAGATGGCTGGTAAGCTTGACACAGGAAGGTTGACGAGCACTTTTTAGTTACGGGACATCTCTCTCGTGTCTTGTGACTGCTCATTAGGCCATACGTGTAGTTCGTTGTCTCGGGTTTTACAATCCTGCGCGACCTGCGGCCAAAGCGCGATGGTATCAACGACTTCATTTCTGCCTTTCGCATGAATCTCGAAAGACATAGATTGCGTGTTCAACGTTTATCCGTCGATTTGCGCGAGGAGGTCAACATGGGATTACCACGATTTGAACACGAATGGGATGGCTTCAAAGGCCATGTGGCGGTGAAATGGGACAAGCTCAGCAACGATGAATTGCTGAAAGTGCAGGGCAATTTCACGGAGTTGGTGAATCTGATCGCCGAGCGCTACGGCGAACAGAAAACGGTGATCGAATCCCGCCTGCACGATCTTTACGCCACCTATCTCGAAACCAAGGAGCGCATCGCGCAGGGATTCACCGAAGTGCGCGACAATATTTCCTCCACGTCGCAGGATTTTGCCGATGGCATCAAGGCCAAGGCGGCGCAGTTCCAGCAAACAGCGCGCGAGCAGTTCCGGAAAATCCGCGACGAGAACATCGATCCCGCCGTGCAGAAATCCGAGGAATACATCAAGGTGCATCCTTTCAGCACGGTGCTGGGCGCTTTCGGTGTGGGTCTGCTGATCGGTGGTGTGATCGCCCTGCTGTCAAAGCGCGACTGAGGCGGCCCGCAGGCACTCGATGCCCGCCCGCAGGGTGTCGTCCTTTTTTGCAAAACACAAGCGCAGCATGGTCATACCTTCGTCGCTTTCGGTGTAGAATACCGACGGAGGTATGACCGCCACGCGGTGCGTCTCGACCAACCACCGCGCGATTTCCACATCCGTTCGCGTGCCTTCCCGCGGCAAGCGCACCATCATGAAGTAACTTCCCTCCGGAGTGATCGCGGTGAACGGCGTGTCGGCCAAGCCCTGGGCCAGCAATGCCCGCTTGGCGGCATAAGTCGCACGAAACTCCGGCAGATACTCCGCCAAGCGACCGAGCGCGCGTCCCATGGCGAGTTGCGCCGGTGTGTTCACGGCGAAGGTGGCGAACTGATGCACGGTGCGCAACGCCTGCGTGAGTGGCGCGGCGGCCATGGCGTAGCCGATTTTCCAGCCGGTCATGCCGAAGGTTTTCCCCGTGGACGAAATGGCGATGCAGCGCTCGCGCATGCCGGGCAGCGATGCGAAGGCGATGTGCCGCGCGTCGTCGTAGGTCAGGAACTCATACACTTCGTCGCTCAGTACAAGGAGATTGTGTTCCTCCGCAACCTCGGCGACAAGCCGCAACTCCCCGGCGCTGAACACACGGCCGGTGGGATTGTGCGGATTGTTGAGCACGATCATGCGTGTGCGCGGCGTCACCGCCCGGCGTAGTTCCTCCTCGTCGATGCGGAAGTCCGGCGCATGCAAGGTCACGCAGCGCGGACGCGCTCCGGCCAGCAGCGCGTCGGCCAGATAGGCGTCGTAAAAGGGCTCGAAGAGCAGCACCTCGTCGCCGGGATCGAGAAAGGCAAGAAAGGCGCAGCACAGCGCTTCGGTGGCGCCGGCGGTGATGGTGATTTCCGTGTCGGCGTCCCAGGCCACTCCGTGCATGTCGTGCTGATACGCGGCCACAGCTTCGCGCAAGCTCTGCGTGCCGGGCATGGGCGCGTACTGATTGCGGCCCGCGTGCAGGGCGCTGGCGAATTGCTCGACCAACCAGGGCGGCCCGTCGAAATCGGGAAAGCCCTGCCCGAGATTGACGGCGTCGTGTTTGGCGGCAAGCGCGGACATGACGGCGAAAATGGAGGGCTCGATGCCTTGAAGGCGTTGCGCGGGTGTGATGCGGGTGTGCATGCGGGTGCTGCGCTGGTGGAACATCCATCGGCAGTGTACACAGAATCGCGCGGATACGAAAATTCTCTCGATCAACCCGCCACGCGTTGAATCGCGTGTCCCGAGCCGATATATTGCCATCCATTCCATGCATTATCAAGGAGTCCATCGCATGTACAGAGGAAGTCGAATTCTGCTGCTGCTTGTCGCCGGCGTCATGCTCACGTCCTGCGCCATGCTCAAGGACGTGCAGAAATCCCTCACCAATCTGAGTCGCTGCAAATTCAAGCTCGACTCGGTCAGCGGGTTCACGCTCATGGGCGTGAATTTGTCCAACAAGGCCGCGCTGTCCGATTTCAGCGTGACCGACGGAGTGAAGCTGGCGGCGGGTTTCGCGCGCAACGAATTTCCCGCATCGTTCACGCTGAACATCGCGGCGATCAATCCCAATGATGGTACCGGTGGCACGAAGCAAACCAGCGCCACACTGACCAGCTTCGCCTGGACGCTGATTCTCGACAACACATTAACCATCAATGGCGACATCACCGAGCCCATCACCATTCCGGGAACGGGACAGCAGAGCATCATTCCCTTGCAGATGAATCTGGACCTGGCGAAGTTTTTCAAGGATCGCGGCTACGAAAGCGTGGTGAATCTCGCGCTCGCGCTGGGCGGCGTCAACAGCTCGCCCTCGCGCATCATCCTTCGCGCCACGCCGAAAATCCGTACCTCTTTCGGCGACATCGCCTACCCCGGCGCCATCGACATCATCGACAAGGAATTCCGGGCGCAGTAAGCACGGCTACGGTATGGCAGAAACGACGAACGTCCCGCGCATTGCGGGACGTTCTCCATTTCCGGGTATCGCGACGGAGGGTCAGGGTTTGGCTTGCAGCGCGGTGAGATCGGGATTGACCAGACGGCGCGCGCCGACGTAGGTGCGATTGTAGTACGGGTGCTCCAAGCTCGAAATGATCACGCCGTATTTGGTGCTGGCATGTGCGAAGAGATTTTCGCCCACGTAAATGCCCACATGCGACACCGCGGCGCGGCGGCGGCGGGTTTTGAAAAACACGAGATCGCCGATTTTCAACTCGACGCGCTTCACCGGGTCGCCCACGCGGAACTGCTCCACAGAGCTGCGGGGAAGGCGCATGCCGAGCGCGCGATTGTACACTGTGCCCGCAAAGGCCGAACAATCGAGACCGCGCGTGGCATCCATGCCGCCGTAGTGATAGTCGATGCCGAGCAGATTGATGATTTCGCGCATGAGTTCGGGGCGATTGAGCGCGGGATTGTCCTCGATGCCCGCCTGGTCGGGTGTTGCCACCGTGGCGGCGATCACCTTGTCGAGCGCGGTGTTGGCCACCACGGACACATCCTCGGTGTCGACATCGTCGCCTTCCGACAGCTCGTCCTCCACCTCCTCGACATCGAGACCGAGTTGATCCACCGGTGCGCGCAGCGAAGCGGACGACTGGTTGATGACCAGACGGCCCACTTCCTCGCTGGATGCGGGGATGCTGTTGCGGTGTTGTGCCTGTTCCTTGATGCTGGAGTAGGAGGCGACGGTGGTCGGATCGACGAGGTCTTTGGTGGAGCGTTCAGCGAGTGGGAGCTGATCGGGAGCGAAGGAGGTGCTGGACGTACGGAAGCGGGGGAGGGGTTCGAGCGAGGCGCAGCCGCCGAGCATGCCTGCGCCGATTGGAAGAAATAGTACGAGCAAAAAAGCAGCACGGAGCGTCAGTTTCACTGGTTGTTCCTTCTCATCTTGTGAATGGGAAAGAACGCCTCAACCTGGGTCACACACGTATTTCGACACCGGTGGCAAACAGGAAACCTGAAGGATGCCTTGGAAACAAGGAATCGTTTAGATCTTCTTCACTTGCGCTTCAGCCGATGTGCGATGATGGTAACAGTGACTCGACAGGCCCAACGACGTTCGATTGTTAGAAAAGGCACCGCTGCTGAAACAAGGTGCATTCGGTTTTCAATAGGAATGTGTGAAGCACACTCCTAGGTATTTCAATTTATTGGAGTGAAAAGCAAAATGCAAGAATGCGCAGGCCCCGCCCAGACAGGGCCCTGCGGCGATGAATGCGTGTTCGCTCCCTGTTGACAGGGGCCTCGGACGACGAAAATTATCTGAATTTCATTTCCGTGAATTTTTGTAGAAAATCCGGTCATAATAATCGTGAAGCGAACATTCGAGCGGAGCGCCGCCGTCGTTTCGCGCAGTGTCACAACCGCTGTGCGGGGAACAAGCAACGGGTGGGGATGCGCTTTCCGGAGAAAGGCATCTCCACCCGTGGAGAGGCGGTGAGCGGCGTTGGGGCGCCGCGCGCGATTACATGAACGGGGTGAGTTTCTCGACCATGGCCTGCTTGGGCATGGCACCGACGATGCGGTCCACCACCTCGCCGCCCTTGAACACCAGCAGCGTGGGAATGCTGCGGATGCCGAAGCGACCGGCGGTGTTCGGATTGTTGTCCACATCCAGCTTGCCCACTTTCAGCTTGCCGGCGTATTCGTTGGACAGTTCCTCCACGGCGGGAGCGATAAGGCGGCAGGGACCGCACCACACCGCCCAGAAGTCCACCAGAACGGGAAGATCGGATTGCAGGACTTCCTGCTCGAAGTTGCTGTCAGTGATTTCGACTGCGCTCATGAGTAATTCCTTTGACTGTATGAAGATGTGATCGCTTCTCGCTTTTTCACGGCAATGCGAACATTGGATGCACCGAACACGCCGCGGAGTTCACGCAGCAGCGAGCTGGTCACGGTGAGCTGCACCGTCGGCGCTGTGAGATTCCAGGATGTGCCGTTGCCATCGGTAACATAAAAAAAACAGCTCGAATTTCCCGTACCGCGCTGTCGGTCGAGTATGCGCATGCCTTCCTCGATTTGCTTCGGCGTGGCGACAACGGTGGAAATGGAAATGACCAAGGATTCGCTCTGCGAGCGAATGGCCTGTTCGAGATCCATCACTTCGTCGACCACGATGCGCAGAGCGTCGCCACTCACCTCGGCTTTGCCGGCGAGTTGCACGGGGCGCTCCTCGGCGATGGAGGATTTGGAGCGCTCGTAGGCGTCGGAGAAGACGAGACATTCGGCCTTGCCGGAGAAATCCTCGAGCGTGACGAAGGCCATGGTCTTGCCGCGCTTGTCGATTTTCGTGCGCACGGCGGTGAGAATACCGCAGGCGCGAACGATGCCGCCATCCACTTCGGGATCGAAGTCACCCAGCGTCACGGTGGAAAGGGCCTCGGCCTCCTGCCGCCACTCTTCGAGCGGATGGCCGGAGACATAAAAGCCGAGCACGCTTTTTTCCTTGGCCAGCTTCTCGCGTTCGCTCCAGTCGGGCAGCGAGGGCAGTGTGGGTTGCACCGCCGCGCTGGAAGCGGCGGGGAGATCGTCGAAGAGACTGGATTGCCCCGCCTGCAATTCCTGTTGACGCTGCTGTCCGTAGGTGATGGCGCTTTCGATGGCGCCGAACAGCTCGGCGCGATTGCCGGAGAGCGAGTCCAGCGCGCCAGCCAGCACGAGACTTTCCATCGTTTTCTTGTTCACGGCGCGCACGTTCACGCGTTCGGTGAAATCGAAGACGTTGCGAAACGCCCCCTTGTCCGCGCGGGCCTCGACGATACTTTCCACCGCGCCCACGCCCACGTTCTTGATCGCCGCGAGACCGAAGCGGATTTTATTGCTCGTCACCACGAAGTCGCGCTCGCTCTCGTTCACGTCGGGTGGCAACACCTCGATGCCGAGTTTGCGGCATTCATCGATCAGCGCGGCCACCTTGTCGGTGTGCGCCATTTCGGACGTCATGAGCGCCGCCATGAATTCGGCGGTGTAATTGGCCTTGAGCCAGGCGGTTTGATAGGCGAGCAGCGAGTAGGCCACCGAATGCGACTTGTTGAAGCCGTAGTTGGCGAACTTGTCGATCATGTCGAAAATTTCGCTGGCGATTTTCGGCGCTACGCCGCGCTCGCCCGCGCCCTTCACGAAATCCTCGCGCTGCCGCGCCATCACATCCGCTTTTTTCTTGCCCATGGCGCGGCGCATCAAATCGGATTGCGCCAGCGAAAAGCCCGCGATGCGGCTGGCCAACTGCATCACCTGCTCCTGAAACACGATGATGCCGTAGGTGGATGCGAGAATGGTCTCCATGTCCGGATGCGGGTAGGCGATGGGTTTGCGACCGTACTTCCTATCGATGAAGTCGTCGATGAAATCCATCGGACCGGGACGGTACAGCGCGTTCATCGCGGCGAGATCGTCGATGGAACGGGGCTTGAGCTTGACGAGGTATTCGCGCATGCCGGAGGATTCGAACTGGAACACGCCCACGGTGTGTCCCTCGCCGAACATGTCATAGGTTTTCTCGTCGTCGAGCGGAATGGCATCGATATCGAGCTCGAGGCCATGGGACTTTTTGATCAATGCCACCGCGCGGTCGATAACGCTGAGTGTGATCAGTCCGAGGAAGTCCATTTTCAACAGACCCGCTTCCTCGAGATCGCCCATGTTGAATTGCGTCATCAACTCGGTGTTGGGTGTTTTGTACAGCGGCACGAAGTCGCTGGTATCGCTGGGAGCGATCACCACACCGGCAGCGTGCATGCCCACGCCGCGATTCAGTCCTTCGAGAATCACGGAGTATTCCACCAACTGCTGCACCTTCGGATCGTCGCTCTTGCGCACCCAGTCCAGTTCCTTGATGGCCGACCATTTGCCCGAGGGATCGTCTTCGAGGCCGAAGGCGTACTTCAGCGGCTGCACTTTTCCCATTTTCACGGGAATCTGCTTCGTGATGGACTCCACGAGATTGAGCGGCAAGCCCAACACGCGGCCCACGTCCTTGATCACCGCGCGCGCGCTGAGTTTGCCGAAGGTCACGATTTGTGACACGGAATCGGAACCGTACTTCTCGCGCACGTATGAGATGACCTCGTCGCGGCGGTCGTCCTGGAAGTCCACGTCGATGTCGGGCATGGACACGCG
Source organism: Bacteroidota bacterium (assembly GCA_035914695.1). Lineage (GTDB taxonomy): Bacteria > Bacteroidota > Ignavibacteria > SZUA-365 > SZUA-365 > JAOSJT01. The sequence goes on from JAMIQH010000224.1 coordinate 7,377, forward strand.
GTCGGGATTCAGGAAGCGCTCGAAGAGCAAATCGTAGCGCAGCGGATCCACATCGGTGATGCGCAGCGCGTAGGCCACGAGACTGCCCGCCGCCGAGCCGCGACCCGGACCCACGCGTATGCTGCGTCGTCGCGCGGCATTGATGAAATCCTGCACGATGAGGAAGTAGCCCGAGTAGCCCATGCGCGTGATGACGCCGATTTCGAACTCGAGGCGGTCGCGCATCTCCTGCGTCGGCGCGCCGTAGCGCTGTTCGAGTCCCTGATGCGCGAGCAGGCCCATGTACTCGTCGAGCGAAGCCACGCCCGTACCCTCGGGGATGGGGAAGGCGGGCATGTGGTTGACGTTGAGCGTGAGTTCGAGATTCACCTTTTCCATCACTTCCACAGTGGAGGCGATGGCGCCGGGATAGTCGCGGAACAGCCGCAGCATCTCGGCTTCGGATTTGAAGTGGTACTCGGGCGTCTCGTAGCGCAGGCGCGTGATGTCCTCGGCCTCGCGCACATCGGCGATGTGCAGGTAGACGTTGTGGGCCACGGCATGTTCGCGCTGCACGTAGTGGATGTCGTTGGTGCAGATCAGCTTCATGCCGAGTTCGGTGGACAGGCGCAGCATGCCTTCGCGAATCACCGCCTCGCGTTCGAGGCCGTGGTTCTGAATTTCCAGATACACATCCTCGCCGAAAATTTCGCGCAGCTGCAGAGCCACACCGCGTGCGGCATCGTAGTCGCCGATGGCGAGATAGGTGGACACCACGCCGCCCGCGCAGGCGGTGAGCGCGATGAGACCTTCGCTGTGTTCGCGCAGCAGATCGAAGTCGATGCGCGGCTTGTAGTAGAAGCCCTGCGTGTGGCCGTAGGTGGTGAGCTTGAGGAGATTGTGGTAGCCCGTGAGGTTTTTCGCCAGCAGCACCAGATGGTTGTAGCCGTGGCGTTTGCCTTCGGGATGGGATTCGCTGGCGTCGCGATCGTAACGCGAGCCGCGTGTCACCACGTACATCTCATTGCCGAGAATGGGTTTGATACCGGCGGCTCTTGCCTTTTTGTAAAATTCGATGGCCCCGAACATCACGCCGTGATCGGTGAGGGCGAGCGCCGGCATGTCGTTGGCCTTCGCGGCGGAAACGAGATCGTCCACCGTGCAGGCGGCATCCAGCAAGGAGTAATGGGAATGGTTATGAAGATGTATGAAGTCGGCCATTGCAGCGTGTCACAGTATCAACGGGACGAATGGAAATATACCCCCCGCATCGTAGGGAGGCAACGCGGCGGAGTCGCATGCCGCGCCAGTACGGCGATTTTCGTAAGTTCACGATATGAGATTGCCGCGTTACGCCGATATCGCCGTGCCCACCGTGCCCAAGGATACGCTGACCTACGGGATTCCCGAAGGTCTGCGCGAAGCGGTACAGGTGGGTATGCGCGTGGTGGTGCCGTTGGGCCGTCGCTTGCTCATGGGCTTTGTGCTGCGTGTGCACGATGAGCCGCCGGATTTCGCGGTGAAGGCCCTGCAGCAGGTGCTCGATCCCGAGCCGGTATTTCCGTCGGACATTCTCCAGCTCTGCTCCTGGATGCATCGCTACTACTGCTGCACGCCAGGTGATGCGCTGAAGGCCGCACTGCCGCAGGGCATGGACATCGACAGCGAGCGCTACGTCAGTCTCCATTGCGACGACGATCTCATGATCGCGCGAGCCATTGGGAAATCCCGGATCAAGCAACACATTGTCGACGCTCTGCGCACCGGCGAAGTGCTCACCGAGGAACAGCTTCGCGCCACGGTGGGCACGGCGGGTATTTCGGCGCAATTGCGCGATTTGATGATGGAAGGCATCGTGCGCGTGGAGTCGGTGGTCGAGCGCCCCACCGCGCGTCCCCGCACCGTGCTGGCGGCGCGACTGCTGCCCGAGTGGCGCGACGAGGCCCGCTTCGCGGAATTACTTGATATGCTCGAGAAACGCGCGCCGAAGCAGGTGAACATTCTCACCGTGCTGTGGCAGGCCTGGCAGCGCGGAGAACGCAGCATGGTTGTGGCCGAACTCGCCCGGCAGGCGCATGCCTCGACAGCGCAGGTGCGTGCGTTGGAGGACAAGGAAATCCTCGAAGTGTACGAGGAGGAAATGGTGCGCGAGTTCGTGTCCCGTTACGAGGAGCGTCCGAAGGCGATTACACTCAACGAGGATCAGCGTGCGGCGCTGGCGGCGATTCGCGAGGCGGTGGACGCGGGCGGCTTTGTACCGCAACTGCTCTACGGCGTGACGGGCAGCGGCAAGACGCAGGTGTACATCGAGGCCATACAGCATGTGCTGGACAAGGGACGCACGGCACTGGTGCTGCTGCCCGAAATCAATCTGACGCCGCAGTTGGTGGCCCGCTTCCGTCTCGCGTTCGGATCGAAGGTGACGGTGCTGCACAGCCGCATGTCGCAGGGCGAGCGCTACGATTCGTGGCGTCTGACCTTGCGTGGCGATTATCCCGTGGTGGTTGGTGTGCGATCGGCCGTGTTCGCGCCGCTGCGCAACCTGGGCATCATCGTCGTGGACGAGGAGCACGACAGCAGTTACAAGCAATCCGATACCGATCCACGCTACCATGGCCGCGACGCCGCGGTGATGCGCGCGGCCCAGGCGGGCATACCCGTGCTGCTGGGATCGGCCACGCCGTCGGCCGAGAGCTGGTACAATGCCGAACTCGGAAAATACCGCGTGTTGCAGCTGCCCCGGCGCGTGGACGACGCCCGCTTGCCCGAAATTCATTGCATCAACATGAGTGAGGCGCGGCGGCAGCGACGAACGCGCGGAGCGCTGTCGGTGGAATTGCTGGATCTGCTGTCCGAGCGCATCGCGCGCAAGGAGGCCGCCATTGTGTTTCACAACCGCCGCGGGTACGCGCCCTGGTTGGAATGCAATGATTGTGGGTATGTGGCGCAATGTGAGCATTGCAGCATCAGTCTTACCTACCACAAGGACAAGTCCGTGCTGCGCTGCCACTACTGCGGCTATTCGCTGCGACTGCCGGATGTGTGTCCCGAATGCGGCGGCACCGAACTGGAGAGTATAGGCGCGGGGACGCAGCGCGTGGAGGAGGATGTGGCCGAGCAATTGCCGCAGGCGCGCATACTGCGCATGGACGCCGACTCCACTCGGCGCAAAGGCACGCACGACTTGATGCTGACCTCTTTCGCCGGAGGCGAATACGATATTCTCCTCGGTACGCAAATGGTGGCGAAGGGGCTGGATTTCGACCGCGTGACGCTGGTGGGCGTGGTGGCCGCCGAGCAATCGTTACTGCTGCCGGACTTCCGTTCCACCGAGCGCACCATGCAAATGCTCACACAGGTGGCGGGACGCGCGGGGCGCGGCCGCGCTCCGGGACTGGTGGTGATACAGGCCACGCAGCCGGAGCATCAGGTGTTTGACGATGTGCGTCGGCACGATTATGCGGGATTCATGCGCCGCGAGTTGGAGAGCCGGAAAGCGTTGTCCTATCCGCCGTTCACCCGTCTGGTACGCGTGTTGTTTGCCGGTGAGGATGAACAACGGACCTTGCAGGCGGCCACGACCTGGCATCGTGTATTGCGCGCGTATCCCAAGTACTACATTCTTAACGCGCCGCAGCCCGCAGTGATTGCCCGCATCAATCGGCACTACCGCTATCAGCTCGTGTTGCGCGTGCACAAGGCCCTCGATCCCGACGGCGCCGTGCTGCGCGAGTTGTTCCGGAGGGCGCAGGAGCAGTACATTCGCACAGCAACGGGCAAGCCCGTGGCCGCGATTATCGATATCGATCCTCAACAACTGATGTAACCATGACAGCCGAACTCAGCGCACCCATCGCGCAACAAACCATTCAGGCCATCCTCACGCCCGCGTTGATGATTTCCGCGTGTGGATTGCTCCTTCTCGGACTCAACAACCGCTACGCCACCGTTGTCAGCCGCATTCGATTGCTCAACGACGAAAAGCGCCGCAAGCTCGCCGATCCCGAAGGCATCGACCGCGAGTATGTGGACGCGCTGCGTTTTGAAAGCGTGATGCGGCAGATTCCCTCGCTGCTCACGCGTGCCAACTACCTCCGTCGTTCGCTCATGCTGCTGTGGGTGGGCGTGTTTTGCTATCTCGCTTCGTCGCTCTGGCTCGGCGCCGGGCTGTTTATGGGCCTGCATGCCGCGGAGTACGCGGTGTGGATATTCACGGCGGGCCTGTTTTCCGCGGCGATCGGCGTGGTCTTCGCGCTATTGGACATCGCCATGGCCTTCCGGGTGCTGAAATTGGAGGTCGAAATTTATTAAAAAAATCCCCCCCATGCGGCGTTGCATGCAACGCCGCATGGGGGGGAATGGGGGGGGCCATTACCGCACGGTCAGGGAAACATCCGAAACCTCGAATTGGCGTTGGGTGCGTTTTCCATTCGCGTCGGCCACGCACACATACATGCCGGGCTCCACGCGCTCGCCTTTCCAGTTGTTGCCATTCCACTTGAGTTGATGCTCGCCGCGGGGCGTCCAGCAGTCGTAGATTTTGTCCACGAGCATGCCGGTCGAGCTGTACACTTCGACCACGGTCCACACGTCCTTTTCGGCATTCAGTGTGATCAGCGCTTGCTCGTGCACGGGATTCGGGGCGATTTCCACGATGGAGACCGGAGCCGTCGATGCGCTGGTGGAGGCGAAGGCCGGACGCACGGATGAAGTGGACGAGGCGATGATTGCTCCCTCGGTCACGCGATAGGGCTGGCCCAACTCCGATGTGTTGCCCCGCGCATCCGTGGCGGTGGCGGTGATGCTGTCGCCTTCGACCAGCGTGCCGGTGGTGGCGAACGCCCACTGTCCATCGGCATTCGCGGGGACGGAGCCGATGAACAGCGAACCGGTGCGGCGCGGGGCTTTCGAAGCGTTGCAGCGGAAAATTTCGATGCTCACGGTCTGAGCGGCAGAAGCTCCGGACATGCGTCCGTGCAAGTAGACAGAACCGTCGCGGAACTCGGCGGAGGTGATGACGGGCGCGTGCATGCCGTCGTTGGCCGTGCCTGTGCGCAGTTCGCTCTCATCGCGACCGTCATCGTTCAGGTCGATGCCGAGGCCGGCATTGCCGCACATGGAATTCGAAGACAGGCGATTACCATCGGCGTTGACCTTGTCGACGGGGTGTTCCCAGATGGTGATGCCGTTGCGCCCGTTGCGGCTGATGATGTTACCGCTCACCATGTTGGCCGAGGCGAAGCCGCCTTTCATCAAGGTGTGATTGGGGCTGCCGATGCTGATGCCGTCCATGCCATTGCCCAGCGGCGTGAAATCCTCGCCGATACCGATTTTATTGTGGGTGATGCTTGTTTCGCGCACTGTGAGCTTGGCATCCGCGAAGCCCGCAAGATGAATGCCATGCTGCTCGTTCGCGGCGATCAGATTATGACTGATTTCATTGTGCAGAGCCGAACCGGCGATCAGTACGCCGCTGCCGTGATTGGCGAGGGCCGCACGTCCGTTGCTGCTCGCACCGATGGTGTTGCCGCGGATGACGCAGCGCTGAATGATTCCAGCGGCCGCGTAGAGCAACATGCCTTCGCCAGCATTGCCCGAAATCACACAACCGTTGATGGTGGTCTGCTCGATCGAACCCGAACACTCCGCATCCGACACGAGGGCAATGCCTGCGGGACGAATGGTGCGCGCCAGATGTCCGTTGGCGGCGGCGTATTCACCGTCGGCAAGCGTGCCCACGAAGCAGTAACGCACGGTGTTACCCCTCACGCCCGCGCCGAATCCCTCGATACGAATGCCCTCGCGCGAAAAGCGCCCGATGGCCACACCCTGAATGGTGTTGAAAGACGACTGTACCAGGAGGCCTGGCGTGTCGCCGTCGAGCATACCGTCGAGCTGAATGTTCAAACGCAGCGTGGAGGGGGGATTCATACCGATGACGGTGCCCGGTTGCGAAAGGCCGTCGATAATGACGCCCGCCGGATCGGTGAGCGCGGGGAGGGCGCTGCCGGGAACGATGCTGTGTGGGCCGTCGCCCGGGATGTTGAAGGTGATGATGTCCGGTCCCGGTGTGGCGTTGGCCTGTTGAATGGCCCAGCGCAGGGAGTGCACGCCAGCGTCGTTGGTGGTGGTGACGACATAGTTGTGAGCTACGCCGCGCGCCACGAGCAACAACAGCAACACAGCCACAGAAGGCAGCATGCTCGTGAAATGAAACGGTGAACGAGGTATCGGAAACATGGAAGGGATCTCCTGAAATCACATCTGTCGATGTGGTGATGACACGGCGAGCGAGGGTAACCCGGTGTTGGACACATGTGCCACGTGCTGACAACACACGGCAAGCAGCCGCGCGTATTGTCGCAGATATGATGAGGAGAGAGACGGGGGTAAATATAAAGGATTTTATTTGAAAAGCAAGAATTTTTTTCACAATCTTCACCTCCCTTCACCTTCGAACGTGCCACCGTTCGAGACGCGGCCGCTCAGGGAGAACAATGACAGCAGCCAGGCAGTGAACGCGGTGAAAAACATCCGTATCGAGCAGAGCAATGGGGGCGTGGAAGGTGATTGCCAGACGGGCGGTGGTTTGATATCTTCCGTGAATGAAAACAGCGCGAATCCACACGGAGTTGGCATGATACGAGGTACAAGCGCGGCCGTCCGCACGGCCTGTGCAGGGGTGACGTTGTTGCTCGGCGCCCTGTTGCTCGCCGCTCCGTTGCGCGCACAGTCCGGGATCATGGTGGGCGTGTACGTTGGCACCGTTGTGGAGAGTGTGAATTATTCGTGGGTGGCGGTGTCCACCTCGGCCGAACATCTCGAGAAGTACACCACCGGCACAGCGGGACTCGCGGTGCGCATCCCCGTGTTCGAGGCCTGGTCGCTGCATATCAATCCCTACTACGCGCAGCGCAACTACCCCTTGCAGGCCATGGGCGTGAATGGTTCGCAGAAATACCGGTTGGAAGTTGGCGAGGTGGAGCGCATCGGCGTTCCCATGGCGCTGGCCTGGCATATCGGACAGACACAGGTACTGCGTCCATGGATCGCGGCCGGGGTGGAATTCGGCGTGAATGTCGGTTCCACCATGGTGCGAATCGTGGAGCAAAAAACCATGCCCGAGCCGTTGTTCAACGCGGTGCGCTATCATACGTTGCCGCTCAATCAATTGTACGGCGCCGGTGTCGTGCAGGCGGGGGTGGATATCGCCGCGGGCGAACGCTGGCTGGTGACGCTGGGTGGCGCCTACGCGGTGGAATTTTCCGCACCGGTGGATGATGCTCTCTTCACCTGGCAAGCGCCGCGATACTGGAATGTTCGCCTGGGAGTGCTGCATGAAATTCCGTTCTAAACAACTCCTCGCATCACTCGCGTTCTGTGCGTTGCTGCCATGGGCACATGCGCACGCGCAGGACGATGCACGCGCGCAGAATGGTGCTGGCGGGCACGAGAGCGCGTCGCGCACGCGAATCGGTGTCAGTGCCGGCGTGCAGAACAGCGTACACCGCTTCAGTATTGTGCCGTTCAGCGGCGAATTTCAGACCATGGTGGACAATGGCGCCGTGTATGGCTTGGTGCTGGCCTATGATTTTGGTACACGGTGGAGCGTGATGGTTGAAGTGCACGCCCTGCATCATGGTTGGGAAGCAACGTACGGAGACGACCCGCGGGTGACCTTGCAGGCGCAGGAGCGATCGATGCTCGACATTCCGTTGCTGCTGCGCGCCGAGACCCCGTTCGGACGCATACCGTTGTACCTCGCCGCCGGAATCTCGCTTCGCTCGCAGAAGGATGAACAGTTGCGCTACGTCGTGACCTACACCGGTTTCACAGAACGCGACGGGTGGAGTACCTCGCGGCGCTATTTCGATCATCCTGTGCTGGAGTTCGCTGGTGTTGCGGAAGTTGGTATGGATTTCGATGTGACGCGGGATTGGTCGCTGCTGCTCTCCGCGCGTTGGCAGCATCCCTTCGGCGCGCAGGTGGACGAACAGACCTTCGATATGCGCACGCTCGCCGAGTGGCGCTTGCGCATGGCGGTATTGTTCACATTGTGACGGACGCCGCCCTCTTGCCTTTGACGACGGAGATCGCTACAATCATCCAGCGATACGCTTTCCATCTTCTTTATTCCCGATAGTTCCTCAAGGAGTGCCATGCACGGAACGCCTCTCGACGTCCTGACACGACTCGTCACCCTGCCCGAACGCATTGTCGCGGGCATCATGTCGGGCACTTCCGTCGATGCTGTCGACGTGGCCCTGCTGCGTTTGCGCGGCAGCGGTGAAGGAATGGAACTCGAGCTGCTGCATTACAGCGAGACCTTGTTCTCCGAGGAAATGCAGCATCGCGTGTTTGCCAACATGGAAGTATCGTCCAGCAATATCAACGACATTTGTCTCCTGCACGCGGCGATGGCGCATGTGTACGCGGACGCGTTGCGCGGCACCTGCGCCGAGGCGGGCATGGACGTGGAACAGGTGCATCTCGTGGGTATGCACGGACAGACGCTGCGCCATCTTCCCGAGCCCGTGGATCTGGCGGGCATCCCCATTCGCTCGACGCTGCAAATCGGCAGTGCGCCCACGTTGGCGACGCTGCTGGGTGTTCCGGTGGTGTCGGATTTTCGCGCCGGCGACATGGTGCTTGGCGGACAAGGTGCGCCGCTGGTGCCGCGGGTGGACTGGTTGCTGTTTCGCGATATGGAAGAGCACCGGGTCATTCTGAATATCGGCGGCATGGCCAACATCACCGTGCTGCGCGCCGCCTGCCCAGCCGCCGACGTGGTGGCCTTCGACACCGGTCCGGGCAATGTGATGGTGGATGCGCTGATGCGGCGTTTTCACGGGAGGGAGTTCGATGAAGATGGCATGGTAGCGAGGTCGGGTCGCGTGAACCCCGACCTGATCGGCTACATGATGCAGCATGCGTATTTCGCACAACGTCCACCGAAATCCACCGGCCGCGAAATGTTCGGCGAGCATTATCTGAGCGAATACCTCGCGCTCGCCCGCGATCTCGGCATCGGTGATCCTGCGGAAATCATTGCCACGGCGGCGGAATGCACCGTGCGCAGCATTCGCGCGGCCGTGCTCGGACAGCTGCCACACGACGGCCGCAGACGGTTGTTCGTGGCGGGTGGCGGTGCGCGCAACCGCTTTTTCATGGATGGATTGCGGATGGGTTTGCCCGGTGTCGAGGTGGATCGTCTGGACGTGCTCGGATTGCCTTCCGATGCGCGCGAGGCGGTGAGCTTCGCTGTTCTGGCGAATGAATGGTTGATGGGAAATCCCGGCAACATGCCCTCCGCCACCGGAGCCCGTCGGGAAGCCGTACTCGGCACGCTGGCCCTTCCGGCATAATTCGGACACCGTGTGGAGCAATCACCGCACCGAGCCCGTGCCGTGGCCTCGCACCTCAAGGAAAACATTAAATTTTTTCAAGATGAACCCAAAGTCTTGCAGGGACTTACGGCTTTTACTTAAATTCTTTTCCAAAGGACAACGCACATTCCATCTTGACATGTTTCGGGGCATCGTGTATATTCAAACCCACGTTTCGGCACCGCCTTTCCGCGAACGCTTCCCAGGACGCATCGGCAGGAATGCCCCAGCCGCCGTGTTGGCAGGGGTGGGCTGATTTACGCTGAAAAGGTAAGACAACGCATTGATTTTTAACGACTTAAGCCGGTTTTTCCAACTCCGCTTGCGATGGGCTTGAGTAATGTAGGATCACGAGAAACGAGCGCGACGATGAAAATATCCCGTAAATTCACCCAGCCCGGCCAGAGCGCCTACGATTGCTTCGAATACACCACGCGTTCGTCGGTGTTGCGCAATCCGGATGGCAGTGTGGTGTTCGAACAAACCGACATCGAGGTACCCGCGCATTGGTCGCAGATGGCCACGGACATTCTGGCCCAGAAGTACTTCCGCAAGGCGGGAGTGCCGATGAAGAATGCCGACGGCACGCCGAAGCGCGACGAGCAGGGCCGGCAGATGTTCGGGGGCGAGCACAGCATTCGCGAGGTGGTGCATCGCATGGTGGGATGCTGGCGTGACTGGGGCGAGCGTCACGGATATTTCGATACCCCGGAGGACGCGCAGAATTACTACGACGAAACGGCCTACACCCTGTTGCGCCAGATGGCCGCTCCCAACTCGCCCCAGTGGTTCAACACCGGTTTGCATTACGCCTACGGCATCACCGGCAATTCTCAGGGACACTACTACGTGGATCCCGCGAGCGGCGAAATCATCGCGTCGGAAGATGCGTACAGCAGGCCGCAGCCGCATGCCTGCTTCATTCAGTCGGTGGAAGACGATCTCGTGAACGAGGGCGGCATTTTCGATCTCGTCACGCGCGAAGCGCGCATTTTCAAATACGGCTCGGGCACGGGCAGCAATTTCAGCAATCTCCGTGGCGGCCGCGAGCGCCTTTCGGGTGGTGGCGTGTCCTCGGGTCTCATGTCCTTCCTCAAGATTTACGACCGCGCCGCCGGAGCCATCAAATCAGGTGGCACCACGCGCCGTGCCGCGAAAATGGTGGTGCTGAATGTGGATCACCCCGATATCGAGGAGTTCATCAGTTGGAAGGTGTCGGAGGAGGAGAAGGTCGCCGCACTCGTAACCGGAAGCCGCGTGAACAATCTGCATTTGAATCGCATCGTGCAGGCGGCGAACAAGCCCGAAGGTGCCGACTATCTGCGCAACCGCGAGTTGGCCCAGGCCATTGTGCACGCGCGCAAGGCCGGCGTGCATGAGAATTACATCTACCGCGCATTGCAGCTGGCCGAGCAGGGACAAACCTCCATCGACATCGAGGAGTTCGACACGCATTACGAAAACGAGGCCTACCTCACGGTGAGCGGGCAGAATTCGAACAATTCGGTGCGCGTGACCAACAGCTTCCTCGAAGCCGTGGAGAATGACGGAAACTGGAATCTGGTTTTCCGCACCACCGGTGAAGTGGCTAAAACCCTGCGGGCGCGCGATCTGTGGAATGACATTTCCTATGCCGCCTGGAGTTCGGCCGACCCCGGCATTCAATTCGACTCCACCATCAACGAGTGGCATACCTGCCCGGTGGACGGCCGCATCAACGCCAGCAATCCGTGCAGCGAGTACATGTTCCTCGACGACACGGCCTGCAATCTCGCCTCGCTCAATCTCAAGTATTTCTGGGACGAGAAAAAGCACGAGTTCCGCGTCGACGACTTCCGTCACGCCGTGCGTCTGTGGACCATCACCCTGGAAATCTCCGTGCTGATGGCGCAATTCCCGAGCCGCGCGGTGGCGTTGAAGAGCTATCAGTTCCGCACGCTGGGCCTGGGTTACGCGAATCTCGGTTCGTTGTTGATGGTGGCGGGCGTGCCGTACGACAGCGAGCAAGGTCGCTCCATCGCCGCAGGCATCACCGCAATCATGACTGGCGAATCCTATGCCGCATCGGCCGAAATGGCGCGCGACATCGCGCCGTTCCCACGCTTCGAGGCGAATCACGACCACATGCTGCGCGTGATACGCAACCATCGCCGCGCCGCGTGGGACGCGCCGGTGAACGAGTACGAAGGCCTCACCATCAAGCCGGTAGCGCTGTCCGACACGCTGTGTCCGGCCAATCTTGTGCATGCCGCACGCGAGAGCTGGGACCGCGCTTTGGCTTTGGGCGAGCAGTACGGGTATCGCAACGCGCAGGTCACCGTGCTCGCACCCACCGGCACCATCGGTCTGGTGATGGACTGCGACACCACGGGCGTGGAGCCCGATTTCGCCATTGTGAAATTCAAGAAACTGGCCGGTGGCGGGTATTTCAAAATTGTGAACCAATCGGTGCCCAAGGCGCTGGAGTTTCTAAGCTACACGCCGCAGCAGATCGACGATATCGAGAAGTACATCAAAGGCCACGGCACGCTGGCGGGCTGTCCCGACATCAACCGGGAGTCACTGATGGCCAAGGGTTTCACGGCCGACGGCGTGGAGCTGATCGAAAAGCAACTCGACACGGTGTTCGAGCTGCGCATGGCATTCAACAAATGGGTACTGGGCGAGCAGTTCTGCCGCCGTCTCGGATTCTCGGACGAGCAACTGTCCGATCCCGGCTTCGACATGCTGCGCTCGCTGGGCTTCACGGCCGAGCAAATCGAGCGTGCCAACGAGTACGTGTGCGGCACGATGATGATCGAAGGAGCGCCGCATGTGAAGAAGACCGATCTCTCCGTGTTCGATACCGCCAACCGTTGCGGCAAGCGCGGTCAGCGTTTCATTTCCACCGAAGGACATATCCGCATGATGGCCGCCGTGCAGCCGTTCATTACCGGCGCCATTTCCAAAACCATCAACATGCCCGCCGATGCCACCATCGACGACGTGAAACGCTCGTACATGCTGTCGTGGAAGTTGATGCTCAAGGCCAATGCGATTTATCGCGACGGCAGCAAGCTGTCGCAGCCGCTCAACAGTGTGAGCGATCCCGAAGCGGCAGCCCTGGTGGAGATGGGCGACGAGGCGGATTTCGACGAGCAGGTGGGTCCGCGCGAAGTGCAGGAAAAAATCGTCTATCGCATGCAGCGCCGCAAACTGCCGGCCAAGCGCCACGGCTTCGTGCGCGAAGCGGTGGTGGGCGGACACAAGGTGTTTCTGCGCACCGGCGAATACGAGGATGGCGAACTCGGTGAAATTTTCATCGACATGTACAAGGAAGGCGCCTCGTTCAAAGGTCTGCTGAACTGCTTCGCCGTGCTGGCCTCCAAGGCGCTGCAATATGGTGTGCCGTTGGAGGAATTGGTGGACACCTTCACGTTTACACGATTCGAGCCCGCGGGTGTGGTGATCGGTCACGAAGCCATCCGCAACTCCACCTCCATTCTTGACTATGTGTTCCGTGTGCTCGGCTATGAATATCTCGGCCGCACGGATTTCATTCATGTGAAATCCGTGGACGAAACACCCGAGCACCCACTGGCCAGCTTCAACTCGCCGCCCGCGTTGCAACGCCGTCGTGAATCGCCCGAAGAAGCGCGGTCTCTGTCCGAACCCGCGGCGGTGGAGAAGAAGAGTACACAGAGCGACATGGTGCTTCGCGCCCGCGCCCAGGGCTACACGGGCGAGATGTGCGGCTCCTGCGGATCCTCGCGCGTGAAGCGCAACGG
>JAMIQH010000225.1:0-17999 GCA_035914695.1 Bacteroidota bacterium
AGGAGTGCCTATGCAATTCATTCCCTGTTCAGTCGATTGCGTAGGTGTGCATGTCGTTGCATACGGCAGGGGAATCTATCAGGCTCGGCACTGACGATTCGCGGCTGCTCTCCCTTGGCCATATTCTCCCCACTAGCCGAAATTCAGTGATTTTGGAAGAAAACACCATCCACCGAGCGCAACCTACGGCTTGGCAACATATTGGCATGATATGTGCTTGAAACTAACTGGACTTGCTTGAGACCTTTTTTCACCAGCCCTTTCCAAGCAAGGAATTGATAGTACGCAATAATGAGAGGAAACAGAATTTGGAGGAGCGTCGAGGAGGTTTCGAACACAAGGTGAGCGAGGTTCCTTTCAGTTTCAGTTGGAGATCCTATCCCCTCAATCCCAGTGCGACAGTGAGTTTCACACTTGAGGATGCGCAGGAAGTGACATTGCGGATTTTCGACGTTTACGGACGCCTTTTGCACACGATTTTCGAGAATGTTCCGCTCCGGCAGGGTTTTCATGAGATTCATCTCTATGGAGAAACCGTCCCCGTCGGTGGGTGCTACGCGCGGCTTCACACCAGACACGGTGTACAGCAACGAACGCTGCTTCGGATGACCGATGCGCTTTAACCCCGGGGTCTTTGATTTTTTGGATTTGAAAAACAACAATCAGGTCAACGAATGAGGTGAGTATAAGGTAACCGTTGATGATGAGAGAGAATCGCTCCTCCGATGCATGTCGGAGGAGCGTTTTTTTTTGCGTCGAGGGTCCTTTCGTCAATTCACGTGGCTATGCAATCGGTTGCTATGCTGATCAATGCATCGCATACCAGGCATTGATGGCTTTCTTCCCAGAGCGCCTGCCCCGCATCGCGCGTGACCTCATACGCTTCGCATTCACATCCTTTTCAAAGATGTTTCCGATGCTGTCACTGAGATACGTGTGGCGCGGTTTTTGCTTCATCGGAGAGGAACACTCCGCCTGACTGCGGTTGACAGAATCCTCTCAGCTGGCGTGAATCGCAATACAAACTGGAGAAAGAGCATGAGAACATTGTATGTGTTGTTGATCACCGTTGTCGCATGCATGCCATTGTACGGGCAGGACCTTGGAGCGGACGCTAGTCACGCGGGAGTATCCGACGATTCGGGGGTGCGTGCGGTGGATATGTCACGTGGGTGGTGCGGCTACAGGGTTGATCAACGGTGCGAATCGGCACTTCCGGTCGAAGCACCGCGTGGAGATGCTCTGCCGACCGATGCCGCGGTGGCGGGGGGCGCTTCCCACGCCGCGATCGCGCCAGGGCAAGATCATTATTCGTGGTCTGATCAGGAAGGTATATCCATTTGGGCAGCTCACAAGCGAGGGACAGTTGCATTGAACTGGCATGCGGAGAGCGAGGGGGATAACGAGGTGTTCGTCATTGAGCGTTCGCGTGATAGAATCGTATGGAGGGAGATCGGAGTTGTATCCGGGATGGAGAAGACGATGGACGGCCGGAGTTACGCATACAATGACGCGGTCGATGGCTCGCTCCCCGTATCGGTACAGCTGTTCTATCGACTGCGCCGCATCCACGGCGACGGAAGCAACGAGTATTCCCGTATCGTTCCGGTGAGAGTCGCAGCTCTCCCCTCTGGTGTTGCATTGCACGAAGCATATCCGAATCCCTTCACCCAGAACACACGTATCGCATTTACCCTCGATACACAATCGCCAGTAGCGTTGGCGATTTGCGATCCATCGGGCCGGGAAGTCGCCAAACTTCTGGAGAACGCGTTCTTGGAAGCCGGCATACATTCGGTGGAGTTCCGAGCGAACGATTTGCCGGGTGGGATGTACACCGTCGTGTTGCGTGCCGGAAGCAGCATACGTCATCAGAGGATTCTCCTGCACAGGTAGCTGTTCATAGTGTGACGGTGCCTCGTAGCGGGGCACCATGCTGCTCGCTATCGATCAATTCGCTATATTTGTCCCTATCTTACTCATCGCTTTGGTACGTTATGCCGCCGACAGCCAGTATGCAGGATACTGCCTTCAGTTTTTTACGACGGGCCTATCCCCTCAATATGAGTGCGTGTGTGGCCTTCACACTTTCCGAGACGCAGGAGGTGACGCTGCGGGTGTACGATTCCTGTGGGCGTGTGGTGCACACGCTCTGCGAGGGTTTGCCCATGGAAGCTGGGAGTCACGAGATGCACCTCTACGGCGACCTTGTGCCTACGGCGGGGTGCTACGTCCGCCTCATCACACCCACCGGCGTCCGCCAACGCACCTTGGTGCATGTGGCGGGAGATGGGTATTGATCGACACATACTCGCTCGACCTCCACAACCACTTTGAGTTCATCGACGCGCCTCGCCACAACGGCGGGGCGTATTGCTTTTCGGGTCAAGGGTGATCCGGAGCGCTGACAGGGGCACATCCCTTCGGGTCCAATGGAAACGGACAACTTGATGACGTGCGCCTGCATTCGACACTTCGAATGCGAGGAGAAACGACTCCACAGCGCTGTCGCCACGGTTGCCGATGCATTCTTGGCTTGGAGTTCCGGATGTCGTATATTCAGCTATTCTAATCGGCATTGAACAGGTTGCCCGGTCGTGCGCTCGCCCCGGGCGCGGGAATGCGGACAGCCCGTTCCTTGTCACCGTCCCGTCGGATGCGGTGAACATTCTCCGGAGGTTGTCATGCGTCGCTCCCTCGCCGTTACGCTGTTGTGCGTGTTTTTCCTTCCCTCCATTGCGCTTCATGCACAAAACGTGGGTATGGCACCTGTGCCCGCGGCGGATGCGGCCCTGTCTACTTTGTCCACCATCGACGTATCGCGGCTGGGCAGCGGCCGTCTCTATCTGCGAGTACAGGACGCTCTTACGCAGGCAAGCGCCGCGCGTGACGCCGGAGAGGCCACGACGCTTGCGCTTCAAACCGTGCCGGTGGCGGTGTACATGGACAGCGAACCACGCGCGCTGGAGCTGGCCGCGCTCGAACGGTTGGGTGTGCGTGTGTATCCGGAATATTGGACGCCGGCATCGGAAAACCATCCCCGAGGATTCCTGCTCGCCGACATGCCTGCTATTCGTCTTCCCGAGCTGCTCGCGCTGGAGTGGATACTGCGCCTCGATTACACGGGCGGGGAGTGCCATCCGGCGAACAACGAAGCGGCACGCGTCATCGGAGCGGATCGCGCCTGGAGCAGCGGATACACGGGAAAGGGCGTGCGCGTCGCCGTACTTGATTCGGGTCTCGACGTGCAACCGCCGCAATTCGATTTGCCCACTCCCATCGCCGCGCGTGATTACTCGCGCTTTCCCGCAATCAGCACCGATGTTCGGAATCGTATCACACCGCATGGTACGCATGTGAGCGCCTCCGTCCTGGGACGCGGCGTGTTATCGGCGGAAAACACCGGCGCGGGCGGTGGCGCGTTTCGTGGCATGGCGCCGGGAGCGGAGTTGATTTTCATGAAAATCGGCAACGATAGTACAGCATCCTCCCAGGAGGTCAATGTGATTGCGGCGCTGCATGATGCGGTCACCCAGTACGGCGCGCGGGTGATCAACATGAGTTACGGCGGCTGGGGCGCGTACCACGATGGCAGCGAAGCCGACGAGCAAAAGGCCGATTGGTGCGTGGACAATGGCGCGGCGGTGTTCTTCTCGGCCGGAAACAGTCAATCCGCCCTGCGGCATTTCTCTGTCCTGCTCGATCCGGGGGAGGAAAGCGACTTCATCGCCGTGCATTACAACGTTCCCGGAGGTCAATTCGCGCGTCCCTCTTTCAACCTCGTGTACTATGACGGCCTTGTCGACAGGCAATTCGCAACGCTGCGCTACTTCGATGCAGCCAAGCAGGAAATCGCGCGCGTGAATTTCGCCCCGGCCACGGAAAGCCCTCGAGGCACGGAATCGCAATACAGCAGCTTGAAGGATACACTGACGGCGGGCGAACACACCATCTTCCTGAAAGTTGAAAATCCCGCCACCACCCGCCTTCGCTTCCATATATACGAGGACGAGGGCGTGGGCTCACCGCGCTTCGAGGCTCCCGATCCGAACTACACTATTGGATCACCTGCCTGCGCCGACAAGGTGATGGCGGTCGCCGCGTTCACTTCACGCTCCCACTTTGTCGATCACAGTGGTGCGCAGTGGCAATACCGGCAGGAGCAGGGAAAACTCGCCACTTTCTCCAGTCTTGGTCCACGTGTGGACGAAGTCCGCAAACCCGACATCGCCGCGCCGGGGACGGCCATCATCTCGCTGCGCGACAGGGATATGGGCACGCAACCCGCGTGGGATTGGGTGGACAACGACGGACGCCCCGGCGGAGAGGCCATGTATCAGGCCATGCAGGGTACAAGCATGGCGTCGCCGATTTGTGCGGGCGCCGCCGCGCTGGTTCTGGAAAAATATCCGCAACTCACTCCGCTGCAGTTGTACGACACCTTGCAGGCGCATGCGCGTGAGGACGCGTTCACGGGAAGCGTGCCGAACAACCGCTGGGGTTTCGGCAAACTCGATGTGGGCTTTCTCTCGACCCTGCCTGTGGCTGCTCCGGTGTGGACCAAGACCGCGGCGGGCCTCCCCGCCCAAGGTACGGCCGCTGAGCTGCTCGTGCATGCCTCCGGTGTGCCATTTGTTCTGCTACAAGGTAGCGGTGGCTCGGAATCCATACTTTTCCGTGGTAATGCCGCTGGTACGCAATGGACGGAAGTGTTGCGCAAGTCGGCGCTGGCAGGATTGACCACACTCCCCAATGGAAGCATCGCGGTATTCGAGCCGCAAGCGGGACGGCGGTTCAGCACCGCCAGCCAGGGTGGGAGCTGGACGGAGGCGGCGGCACCGATCGGTACGCGCACTGTGCGACGCGCCTGGAACGACAGTCTGCTCCTTCTCGCCACCGAGGGAAATGGACCATTCATCAGTGGCGATAACGGACAGAATTGGCAATCGGTATCCGGTGATCTTCCGGCAGGGTCTTCTCTTGTCGCACTGGAGTACGGCGATCACGGTATGGTGTACGCACTGGTGCAAGTCGACGGAAACGTGCGCGTGTTTCGTGCGCTTCGCGGCTCCTGGATCTGGGAGCGTAAAGATGCCGGTATAGCTTCGGACGAGGATGTGGAGGATATTCGACGCTTACCCGATGCCACACTGCTGCTGGTCAGCAGCAAACGCGTGTATCGCAGTGAGGACAATGGCGAATGGTGGCAGCAGCAGGGCATTGTCAATGGTCGCAACAGGCAGTTGCAGGTCATCGCCGGAGATGTTGTCCTGCTCTCAAATTCCGAGAATGGGTTATACCGCAGTCTCGACGGTGGTCGTTCGTGGGAGAATTTCCACAGTGGAATCGATGATGTCGCGGTGGATGTTATCGGACAAGGAGGTACGAAGGGATGGGCGGCGCGGCAGGGGTACCTGTGGTGGTGTGCGCTGCCCGGGTTGCCCGGTACGCCGCAACTCACGGCACCGGCAAATGGAGGTAGCGGCAGTGGAGTCACTCCCACGTTGAGCTGGTCGTCCGTACCCAATGCTTCGGCCTATCACATTCAGGTCGGCAGGGGAGCGGATCTGCGTGAAATCCTCCACGAGTTCCGGAATCATCCCGAAGCATGGATCAAAATCGTGGGGCTGAGCAATCCCGATGAACTGCACTGGCGCGTACGCGGAGTGAATGCGGGCGGTGTTGGACCGTGGTCCGACACCTGGAGTTTTCTCACCGGAGCCGCGTATCCAGCGATACCGCGTCCGCTCGCTCCCGCCGACGCTTCGGTCGCCACCTCGCCGAGTCCGACACTGCTGTGGGAGAAGGCGGCACGGGCGACGCGTTACGACGTGCAGGTGTCCGAGGATCCCGGTTTCGTCACCACCGTGGTGGAGCGCAGTGCCGTGACCGACACCATGCTGCTGCTCGCCAGTCTGCGGGCGGGCGTTCCGCATTACTGGCGCGCTCGGGCGGCCAACGCACAGGGTGCTTCCGCCTGGTGTCGTCCCCAACGATTCGCCACCGCGCCTGTACCGGGTGCCGCCGGCTACGCTCTGCTGTTCGATCATCGCGGAGACCGCGTGGCCGTGCCGCATTGCGCCGCTTTCGACGAAATCGAAGCGAAGGATGAATTGACCTTCGAGGCCTGGGTGAACGTGGATCACTACGATAACGGATTCTTCCCCATTCTCGACAAATACAAACCCGACATCGACTGGGGCTGGCAGTTCTCGGTCACCAGTTGGGGCATGGACTTGAACTTCATCTGGTCGGGAGTGGGCTGTGATGTTCCCTTGCCCGGAGATGGCTGGCATCACGTGGCGGTGGCGTACAAGCGCTCGGAAGGGCTCGCGCGCTTCTACATCGACGGATCGATGGTGCAGGCGGCGGCGTGCAGCGCGGACGTGCCTGATATGGAAAACGACCAGCCACTCCTTATCGGTCACGGACCCTCCGGTGGGGACGAGCAGGCCTTCGGTATGATCGATGAAGTGCGCCTGTGGAGCGTGGCGCGCGATTCCACGGAGATTCGCTCGACCATGCGTTCGCGCTTGCAGGGCACGGAGCCCGGCCTCGCATTGCGCATGGCCTTCGACGAAGGAAGCGGTGCCACAACCGTCGATGGCAGCGGCAATGCGACCGCCGCGTCGCTGGTCCAGCATCCCGAGTGGGTGTTGTCGGGCGTCGCCTGGGGTGCTCCCGAGCCGCCGATACCGGTGCTTCCTGTCCAGAATGCCACGGATCAGCCCGCGCAGCCGCGATTGCTGTGGAGCACGGTGAGTGGCGCGGAGAGGTATCGCGTGGAACTCTCCACCTCGGCCGGTTTCGCTTCGTTGCTTGAAACCCTCACGGTCGATAATGTCAACAGCGCGTATCCTCGCGGCGAACTCCCTGCGAGCACGCAAATACATTGGCGCATCCGTGCCGAGAACACGAACGGGGCGGGCGCATGGTCGACGGTGGGGCGGTTCACCACAAAGCAACGCGGACCCTCGAGTCCGGTTCTCCTGTCGCCGGCACATCAGTCCTCGCCGCCGGCACCCGTGGAACTGCGTTGGCAGAGCGTGCCCGGAGCGATGCGCTACCGTGTGCAGGTGTCGACGAAGGGTTCGTTCAGCGAGCTCGTCCTGGATTCATCGGGTATTCAGAGCACTTCTCTCGTCACGCAGTTGTTCGCGGCGAATTTCCCGTATTACTGGCATGTGTCCGCGAGCAACGGCATCGGTAGTTCTCCCTGGTCCGAAACCTGGAGCTACACGCCTCGGGTCGTGCCGCCAGCCGCGCCATTGCTGCTCGATCCCGCGAATGCCGCGCTGAATGTCCCGCTGCCGGTTCCGCTCGTCTGGCATGCTGTGGACGGTGCCTGGAGCTATGACGTGCAGGTATCGCTCAGCCCGCAGTGCCTCGCACCCTACGCATGGGAAAGGAACGACGTGCGCGACACCACCGTGCTTGCCGACGCGTTGCAGAGCGGGAGCACGTATTACTGGCGCGCTCGCGCGAGCAATACGGGGGGCAACGGTGCCTGGTCCACCATCTGGAGCTTCAGCACGGTCAGTGCGGCGTTGTCCACACCTGTTCCCATCGAACCCGTGGCCGAGCGCACCGCCGTACCTACAAGACCCTTGCTGCGATGGACACACGTGGACGGAGCGGATGGCTACGACCTGCGTCTCGCCGTGGACGCGAATTTCAGCAACCCCTTTGTCGATCTCACCGCATTGTCCGACACCGCGCATACGCTCGCGGATACTGTTGAAGCGGGGCAATGGGTGTACTGGCAGGTACGAGCGCGGAATACCGGCAGTACGAGCGCGTGGAGCGCAGCTCGACGCTTCCGTGTGCTGCGTCCTGTTCCACTTGTCGCCGCTCTTCTTGCGCCGGTGAATGGAGCGCTGAATGTCGACACCGCGCAGGTTTCGTTTCAATGGCAAGCATTGCAGCATGTGGACAACTACACGCTGCAATGTTCCGAGTCGCGTGACTTCACCACGCTACTGGAGAATGTGACCGTGACGGATAGCACAGCGGAGCTGGGCCCCTTTGCAGCAGGACGACAGGTGCATTGGCGCATACGTGGAAATAATGAACGCGGGGAAGGCCCGTGGTCGGAGGTGTGGGATTTCACGCTTCGAAACACCACGGCCTTGCTTCCCGTCCCCTCGGATCGCTCACTGCGCATTATTGCCCTGTATCCACAGCCGGCGAGCGAAGCGCTGCGACTGATCGTTGAGAGTGCTGCGACGTCGCCACGACTCGAGCTGTACGATCTGCTCGGACGTGTCCGCCTCGCCCGTACTCTTTCCTTGCGACCGCAACTCCGTGAGAACATCACGGTCGAACTGCCTCTCCTTCCCGATGGATGGTACGTCCTCCGACTCACCGGCGGCGGTGCTTCCGAGCAGCGCTTGTTGATGCTGAAGCGGTAAGGTGATGGCCTTGGTGACAGGACGATGATGAAGCGTGAGCCCCGAGGCCGATGGCTGTATCCTGACCGAGGCGAAACGGTAAAAAGGTAAGAACGGTCCGATATCTCGCCAAGCCGATGATGAACAAGGGGATATTCGATGCTGGATTGAGTGGTCCACGTCCAGTGTCGAATATCCCCTCTCCGCTCTGTCTCGTCACGCCCTGCGCGGCTCGGGGGTTTTCACCAGTGTATCCCGTGGAAGCGAGAATATCTGGCGGGAAACGCTAGCGCAGCACCACGCGGCGCGTCCACATGCGGTTGCCAGTGGTGACACGGAGAACGTACACACCTCGCGGGTAACTGCTGGTGGCGAGCGTTACCACGCGCGACTCGCCGCCGCTCGCGCGTTCGCTGTGTATGCGCTGGCCGAGCAGCGAGTACAGGGCGACTGTGGCTTCGGCAAAGGGACCGGGAATGCGCACGTGCAAGCGGTCCGTCGCCGGGTCAGGATACAGGACGAGTTGCTCCGGAATGCTCGGGGCATCGTTGCTCAGCACGGTGACAGTGAATGGATCGGAGAGCGCGCGGCAACCGGCGCTGTCCACAATGCGCACCGTGTACCAGCCGGTTTCCATCAGACGATGACTGCGCTGCGTCGCCCCGGGAATGGGGGAGTTGTTACGATACCACTGCCAGCCCTGTGCACTGATGGTACTGAGGAAGTCGCCACCACGCGTAATCACCGGTTTCACCACTCGCCGCATAGGCACGAACACCCCCTCCGAAACCGCTTCACAACCGGCCAGCGTGAGGATGGTGACGAAATAGGTTCCCTCCATGGTGACGGCAATACTGCTGCCATACTCGCCGGTATTCCATAAGTATCGGTCCATATTCGCGGGAGCGTCAAGCCACACGGTGTCGCCCGGACACATGGGCAGCGAACCACGCACGACGGGGATGAGTCGCTGAAGAGCGTCCTCCCAGGTCACGCGTACCGTGTCCGACAGCGCCGAGCACCCACCGAAGGCCGTCACACGCACCCAGTACTCTCCGCTGTCATGCACCACAATCGTTCGCGTGGAAGCGCCGTTGCTCCATTCGTAGCGTTCGTAGTCCGCACCCGCGTCGAGCGTGATGCCATCGGGCCCGCAGAGTCGCGGTGGTGCGCTCATCACTATGCGTGGCTGCGGCGCGTCCACCAATGCGACGTTCACAGCTGCGCTTGCATGCGTGCAGCCGCTGGAGTCTGTGACGACGACGTGATAGGAGCCTTCGGTGTTGACAGTCAGTTCGCGACCGATGGCGCCGGTGGACCAGCGATAATCCACAAAACCCTCGTCCGCTGTGAGGGTGAGACCCTTGCCACGACACAGAGATGCTCCACCTGAGGGGAAGATGCCGACATCTCGTCTGGGGAGCATGGTGACAGTGATCCAGTCGGAGCGGCCCTTACAGCCCGCACTATCAATCGTCTCGACGTGGAAACGCGTTGTTTGGCGATCCACCTGCCAATGCACCGTGTACGTGGGTTGTGCCTTGCCCCACCAGTTGATGCTTCGATATGCCCCATCCACTGAAAACACGACGCTGTCGCCGGGACAGAGTGCGACATCCAGGCTCGGGAGCACCTGAACCAGTGATTCGTCGGCGAATATCGCCACGGTGTCCGTGGAAACGGTGCAGCCGCTGGCGGAGGTAACGATGGCCCAATACAGGCCGGTGGTGTTGATATTGGTACTCTTCTGCCGCTCATTGTTGGACCAGCGCACGCTGCATCCGGCCGTGTCGCCGGTAACGGTGAGTTTCCTTGTCTTTCCGCTACAGAAGCTCAACGGTCCGTCGGCGGTGATGCGTACTTGAGGCCGCGGCCAAGCGGAGACGGTGACGGGATCGGCATCGAGCGTATCGCCGGTCGCATCAATGACACGCAGTCCGTAGCTTCCGCCCTGCGTGATGGTGATGCTTCGAGTCCGTTCTCCCGTGCTCCACAGATATGCGGCAAAGCCCTCGTTGCCGTGCAGGGTGATGTGGTCGCCTTCGCAAAATCCCGTGGCCGACGGCGTGATGAAGGGTAGCAGGCGAACAACCGCGGTGACGGGAGCATTGCGGAGCTGCGGGAAAAGGCACCCCTCGGCGATCCACATGGAATCAATGCGCAACGCTGTGCTTGCCGAATCACGCAAGGATGTCGGCTGGATCAGCAGGGTACACAGTGTATCGCTTCCGTGTATGTCGAGCGCCGCAGTGCTGCGCAGTAACAAACGGCCGGGATCGCTTTGTACCGTATACGGCTGTTGGTACAGAAGATTTTCGGGTCCGGCATCAATGCGGACAGTGGTGACAGCCGCATCGTAGCTCAGAAGCATCTCGAACGGCCCGAGGCGCTGTCCCGGCGAGGCAAGCGAAAGCTGAATAGGGACACGGGTCTCCTGCTGAAACGGCGCGCGCGTCCACGGGATGCGCACATCGAGACGGGTGAAGCTTGAACTGTCGAGTGGTGCGCGGTAGGTCTTGCTCTTCACATCGTTGCCACCACAGAAATCCACCAGTTGCATTTCCACCGTGCGCAAGCTCCCGTCCGCGCAACCGCGCTCGTAGGTGACGATGCATTCTTGAAAATCGGGAAAGATAATGGCGGAAATCTCATGGTATATCGCGGCGAATTTCGCAGCGTTCGGTTCGTGATAGTGGCGGCCGCCGGTGAGTTGGGATATCAAATCGAGTGTGGCGAATTGCGTGTGCACGCCTTCAGAAATCGCGAAGATGCGAATGCGATACCTGTTGGCCTTGGCAATCAAGTCGCTGGGTGTTGCTGCACTGCCCAGGTCGCCGCCGTCGGTGAACACCAGCAGGGCGCGGCATTGATTCGTTCCCGCTCGTAGCAATTCATCCAGTCCCGCATCCACCGCATCCCATATCCGTGTCGCGCCTCCGCTGCGCAGCCCGTCGATGCAGGCGTGAAGCTGCGGCTTGACGGTGGTCATCGAGCAGGGGATGAACACATCCGTTGCGGCAGCAACAATCGTCATTTCATCGATGACACCATCGAACAGGTCCACCATGGCGTGAGCGCCGCTGCGAATGCGATCGAACGGCGCGCCGCTCATGCTTCCCGACACGTCCAACACCATCGCCATGGAAACTGCGCAACGGATGGTGGGATCGGGACACCAGAGCGTGAACGCTCCCACATCCTCGCCATTTTCCAGGATACGGAAATTGTCCTTGCTCATGTTGTAGGCGGGATTGCTGTCGCAACCCGCGGCGAAATACAGCTCGATGGTCGGCCAGTTCACCGTCACGCGTTTGAACGTGAGCATTGGTTGGGCGATGAGGGGAGACAATGTGCCGATCAGGAAAAGAAATACGGCGAGCTGCATCGCAAAGCGACGCGGGGACGTGACGATGAAGTGCATTCGGTACCTCCAGGTCTCATTAACACCCGAACCGGTTGAAAGTTACCGGCGCTTCGGCCGCGCGTTCGTATGCTTCGCCACCATGGCGCGGGCTGTGTCGCGTATGCGTTTGCGCAGCGAAGCGGGCTCGAGCACTTCAGCATGCGCGCCCCAGCGCAGTATCCACGCGTCCAATTCCAACGAGGGTCCGACGTGCATGGTCAGAATCACTCCGCCGTCGCCACTTTCCTCGAAACGCTGACTGTGATGCCAGTGACGTTGCTCGATGGAGGGACGCACGGTCGCATCGAAACGGATGCGCACATCCGTTGGTGCTTCGGCCCAGATGCCGAAATTTTCCTTGAAATGCTGCTCGAGACGGAAGTTACTGTCACGCGTGAAGGTTTCCTCCAGCATCTCAACGCCGCGCATGCGACCCATCGCCAGAAAAATGAAATGCTTGTGCTTCGGCTGAAAGCCTACCAGATACAACGCGCCATTGTAGAGCAGCAGCGAGTAGGGATGCAGCCGGAAGCTGCGGTCGCGATACTGCACGCGGCAAACGTGCCCGGTAAGCATGGCCTCGAACACGGTTTGCAGCATTCCTCCCGTGTCAATGTCCGCCGTGCCCGCCTGTCGCATGTACAGGTAGTGACCACTGCCGAAGGGCTCCTGCACGTTCACCATGTCTGGGGGCAACAACTGTTCAAGCTTGGCGAATACCGCCTTGATATCTTCGCCAATGCGCGTTCCTCGAAATACACCGGCGAATTGCGACAGGAGCAGCGCGGCCAGCACCTCGTCCACGTTCAATGCTGCGGGAATATGATCGAACGGCCGCGCGATGGAATAGAATTGTTCGTTGTGCGGACCCGCCTGCGAAGTGATGGGAACATCGGCTTCCGAAAGCGTCTTGAGCAAGCGCTGAATGCTACGCTTGCTGAGGCGCCGCTCGAAATGCTCGTGAATACTGCCGACGGTGACATCGCCGCCGCGCGCCAACATCCAGAGAACGCGCAGGGCGTAATGCAGGCGGGTGTTCGCATCCATGGGATCTCCTTTCGTGATGGATGTGCTAAAATACGCCGGATTGCAGCCACGAAGCGAGTGCTTCCGCGGAAGCGGATATGCCCTCTCCGAATTCACCGTGACAGCGGGAAGATCGAGATCCTTTCCAGCGGTTTTCAGGGTGCGTGAGGCGACGAAATTTTTTTTCGCGAATCCCGAATCCTCCCGTATCTTGCCGCATCCCATATCCGATTGCCACATTTCGGGCAATCGGGTATGACACTCCAGCCCGCAAGCACCTGACATTCACCATACGTCAGCACCTATGAAAAAAATCCTGCTCATTCTCCTCGGCGTCGCGCTGGTCATGGCGTTCGCCGTTGCCGTGTTCATCCCGGACCCGGCTCCTTCCGACGATCTCGAGGCGCTTCGTCAGCGCTTCAAGAAGGAACCCGCCAAGGTGGTGGATCACTCCAATTTCGCCGTTCTGCAGCAGCGCTTCGAGCGCCCGCAGGATGTGACCGCCGCCTGCATCACCTGTCACAACCACCGCCACACCGAGGTTATGCAATCCAATCATTGGAATTGGGAGCGCGAGGAGTACATGCCCGGCCGCGGGGTGGTGTATCTCGGCAAGAAAAACGTTGTCAACAACTTCTGCATTGGCGCGCTGGGCAATGAACAAAGCTGCGCGAAATGCCACATCGGGCTCGGCCTCGACGAAAAAGGCATGGTGTACACCGATGCGAAAAACATCGATTGCCTGGTGTGTCACGACAATTCGGAAACCTACGCGAAGGCCTCCGAGCAGGGTGGCGCCCCGGTGGCCACGCTGGACTTCGGCGCCATCGCGCGCAGTGTCGGCAAGCCCATGCGCACCAACTGCGGGGTCTGTCATTTCTACGGAGGTGGCGGCAACAACGTCAAGCATGGCGATCTGGAGGAAGCGCTATTCCAACCGGAAAAGGCCGTGGATGTGCACATGGGTATAGATGGAATGGACATGAGCTGCGTGGATTGCCACGTCACCGAGCAGCACAACATCTCAGGCAAGATGTACTCGCTTTCCTCGATGAATCGCAATCGCGCCACCTGCGAACAATGCCACGGCGAAACCCCGCATGAGGAGGGAATTCTCAACGAGCACACGCTCAAGGTGGCCTGCCAGACCTGCCACATCCCCACCTATGCGAAAGTCAACGCCACGAAAACGCATTGGGATTGGTCCACCGCCGGCAAGTTGCGCGACGGCAAGCCCTATGAGGAGGACGATGCCGACGGCAACCACACCTATCTGTCCATCAAAGGCAGCTTCACCTGGGGCAAACAGCTCAAACCGGAGTACACCTGGTTCAACGGCACGGCCTCGCATTATATGCTTGGCGACACCTACACCGACTCCACCGAAACCATCGTTCTTAATCCCCTCCACGGTTCCTACGCCGACGAGGATGCGAAAATCATCCCGGTGAAAATCCACCGCGCCAAACAGCCCGCCGATCCCGTCAATCGCACGCTTATTTTGCCACGGCTGTATGCCGATCACGCGGGTGAAGGAGCGTTCTGGGTGGATTTCGACTGGGAGCGTGCCGCGCGTGAAGGCATGCACACCGCTGGGTTGCCTTTCAGCGGCAAGGTGAGTTTCGTGAACACGGAAATGAATTGGCCGGTGAATCACATGGTGTCGTCGAAAGAGGAAACCGTGCAATGCACCGAATGCCACACGCGCGAGAACGGACGCCTCGCCGCACTGACGGACTTCTACATGCCCGGTCGTGACTACTCGGCTCCCGTGGAAACCGGAGGCGTGATACTCATTCTTCTCACCATGGCCGGCGTGCTGGTGCACGGCGGCATACGCATCGTTGTGGCGCGACGCAACGGAAACGGAGGTGCCCGATGAAACAGGTGTACGTGTACCGCGCCTTCGAGCGCTTCTGGCATTGGGCACAGGCGGTGCTCATCATGTTTCTCGCGGTGACGGGCTTCGAGATTCATGGCTCCATCCGTTTCTTCGGCTTTGAGGACGCCGTGGCGTATCACAACGTGGCGGCCTGGGCGCTGATTGTACTGGTGGTGTTCTCCATTTTCTGGCATCTCACCACTGGCGAGTGGCGGCAGTATGTGCCCACGCTCAGCAATATTCGCGCGCAGCTCAATTACTATGTGTTCGACATTTTCAAGAATGTGCCGCATCCCACGCGCAAGACGTCACTCAGCAAACTCAATCCCCTGCAGAAGCTCGTGTACTTCGGCCTCAAGGCCTTGATACTTCCCGGCATGTTCACCACGGGTTTGCTGTACATGCTGTACCGCTATCCGCAGCGGCACGGTGTGGAGGCGCTGAATGTGGATTCACTCCAAACCATCGCCGTGCTGCACACCATCGGCGCGTTTCTGCTCATTGCCTTTCTCGTTGCGCATCTCTACCTGATCACCACGGGTGAGACGGTGCTTGGCAATCTCAGGGCCATGCTCACGGGCTACGAGGAATTGCACGACGACCACGATACCACCACCACTGCCACCACGGAACACGGAGCGGCATCATGACAGCCAAGCCCTACATGAATCCCTATCTCGCCGGTGTGCTGCTCGGATTGCTGCTCACGGCCACCATCTACATCACCGGACGCGGCCTCGGCGCCAGCGGCGCGGTGAAAAGTGCCACGGTCGCCACCGTGGAAACCGTGGCGCCCTCGCACGCCGCGGGCACGCCATTCTACAAGGAATATCAGGAAGAGCATCCCGATGGCGCATTGAAAAACTGGCTGGTCTTTGAGGTGATCGGCGTGGTGATCGGCGCGTTTCTGTCGGGCCTGCTTTCGGGACGCCTCGGTCTGAAACTCGAACACGGTCCGCGTACGACACGGAATTTCCGCATTGCGGGAGCGTTGCTCGGCGGTGCGCTCTTCGGTTTCGGCGCGCAACTCGGTCGCGGCTGCACCAGCGGCGCCGCGCTCAGCGGTATGGCGGTGCTGTCCACCGGCGGTATCATCACCATGATGGCAATATTCGGCGGCGCCTATGCGTTCGCGTATTTCTTCCGGAAACTGTGGGTGTAAGGAGGCAGCATGGGACCGCTCGTACCGGATATCATTGGACCAAACCTCAACTTCATCGTCGCGCTGTTCATTGGCGTGGCGTTTGGATGGATTCTCGAACAGGCGGGATTTTCCACCTCGAAAAAACTCGTGGGCCTGTTCTATGGTTATGACTTCACCGTGTTGCGCGTGTTTTTCACCGCAGGCATTGTTGCCATGTTCGGCGTGATCGCCTTGCAGCATTTCGGTCTGCTCGATCTGAACCTTGTGTACATCAACCCCACGTTCATCTGGTCGGCCATTGTGGGCGGTCTGGTGATGGGACTTGGCTTCGTTGTTGGTGGCTTCTGTCCGGGTACCAGCGTATGCGCGGCCGCCATTGGCAAAATCGACGCCATGCTCTTCGTGGCGGGATCCTTCCTCGGCGTACTGGCTTTCGCCGAGGGCTACCCGTTGCTGGAGGGATTGTACAAATCGGGCAACTGGGGCAATCCGCAGATTTTCGAAACCACCGGTATCGCCAAACCCGTCTTCGTGTTCCTGCTCACCACCGTCGCACTCGTCGCCTTCTGGGCGGTCTCGCTGGTGGAAGCGCGGGTGAACAAGGAGCGGGTGAATATCATGCGGCTCTCGCGCGTGACCGTGGCAGTGGCTTCGGTGGGCCTCATCATCGCCGTGTCGGGATTCGTGCTTCCATCGCAAAAGGACCATTTTCTCCATAGCCCGCATCACGCGGGAGCGGCCGGCGGCACAGCGGTGCCCACCATGTCGGTGGACGAGTTCGCCTTCCGCTTGCTTGACAAGGACGCACGCATACAGATCGTGGATTTCCGCTCGGCGGAGTCCGTGAAGAAGCAGCCCCTGCCGCACGCCGTGGCCTTTACCGTGGACAATTTGTTTGAAAAGGAACCTTCGCGCTTGTTGAACAAGAAGAAGGTGGTGAACGTCTTCGTCTCCGACGATGCGGCGAACGACCGCATCCTTGCCAAAGTGGCGCAGGATCTGGGGCATGAAAACGTGCGTGTGATCGAGGGCGGATTGGAGAACTTCCAACGCAGTATTTTGAACTTCGATACCACGCGTCTCCCCGCATCGCGTGCCGAAGTGGATACCTACCGATTTCGCAGTCGTGCCCGCCGTGATCTCCCCGCGGTGATCGCCGCGGCGCAGGGCAGCGGCCCGGTGAAGAAAACCATGAAGCGCGTGGTGGGCGGCTGCTGATAGTACCCTGATATTTTTCAACACGCGCGCGGAGTTCTCCCGCGCGCGTGTTGTGTTAACCGGTGGAATGCGTCCTCCTGTCGCGACACGCTGTACACCGCTGTTCACCATGCAATGCGTCGCCACATACGTCCATCGCTTTCGAGGATGATGGCGCCATGGGTATCCGTGCGATGCACGCGGGTGTTCATCGCGGCAAGGCGCGCCAGCACGGCATGTTTCGGATGTCGGAAGCGATTGAGGCGTCCAACGGTGATCACCGCCTGCCCGGGAGCGACTGCCTCAAGAAACTCCTCGCTGCTGCTGGTGCCGCTGCCGTGATGACCCACTTTCAGAACGTCCGCTTTCAACAGTGGCCCGTA
This sequence comes from Bacteroidota bacterium, assembly GCA_035914695.1. GTDB lineage: Bacteria > Bacteroidota > Ignavibacteria > SZUA-365 > SZUA-365 > JAOSJT01. Next base: position 17,426 of record JAMIQH010000225.1, read on the forward strand.
GCGTGCCACCATGCGTCGCTCGCTGTCAATTTCCGCGTCGCCGGTCAAGAGCATGGAACATGCGCCATGGCGCAGATGCAAGACCACCGAATGCTCGTTCGATGCGGTGCACGCCACGCTATCGGGAGGCGACAGGACGTGAATGCGCACCTGCGGATCCAGCGCGATCACGTCACCGGCGCGTGCGTCGTGAATCGCCGCCCCTTCCTCGCGCATGCGTTGCCGCACGGCAACGGCCTGCGGCTGCACGGGCCAAGTGCAGGCGACATATATTTTTCGCACCACGCAGGCCTCCATTACCGATACCGCGCCTCCGATGTGATCGTCGTCGGGGTGGGTCAATACGAGCACGTCGAGCGTGTCGATGCCGTTGCGCCGCAGCCACGGAACGATGGTGCGCGCGCCACTGTCGCTCTCGCCCATGCTCGGACCAGTGTCGACAAGCATGGTCCGTCCCGACGGAGTGCGTAGAGCGATGGCGTCGCCCTGACCGACATCGAGGAACACGCAACGCAGAACCGGATGCTCCAGCGGACGCAACACCACGCTCCACACCAGGGCCGTGCCCGACAGC
>JAMIQH010000226.1:0-2922 GCA_035914695.1 Bacteroidota bacterium
GACAGATTCGGGATCATCATGACGGGAATCCGTGTGGCTTTTGTTCAGGTGCATGTGTTTCGCGAGAGCGAAGAGGGCGTGCGTTACCTGCTACTGCGTCGCGCCGAGGACGAGGCGGTGTATCCTGGTCTCTGGCAAATGGTGACCGGGAGCATCGAAGCCGGGGAAACGGCCATTCAGGCGGCACGCAGAGAGGTGTGCGAGGAAACCGGGCTGCGGAACGTTGAACTGCTTCTTGTTCCCTACGTCGCGACGTTTTACCTTGCGGAGGAAGATCACGTCCATCACGTCCCGGTATTCGCGGCCCGCGCCTCGCTGGCCGACAGCGTCGTGCTTTCAAGCGAGCATCAGGATGCGGCTTGGCTGGATTACGATGCCGCCTACGAACGATTGACCTTTCCCGGACATCGCGAGGGCATGCGTATTCTGCGACACGGACTGGAACTTCCAATGCAGTATCCCTTTCTCCGAAATGTCTGACCATTTACCTACATAGGAGCAGCAATCATGCGCGCACTACAGAAATCCACCCTGCTCATGCTCGCCGCGGCGCTCATCGCCGCATGCAGCTTCACCACCGCCAACATCAAGAAAGCCGTGATGGCGCGCGAGATCAATGACGACAAATCTCCGGCCATCGAAGTCACGTCGTTCCACGGATATGAAAGTCTTCTGCATTGCTGCGTGGAGATGGCGAATGTCCCCTCGGGCACGAAGGTGAAAGCCATCTGGCGCGGCAATGAGGGGAATGTCGTCATCGACTCCACGGAAATCGAACTCGAAAGCGACAGCTGGATCGATTTCAGCCTCTCTCTGTCCGAGCAGGCACTGCCGTATGGAGCGTACACGGTGGACCTGTTCATCAATGGCAAGAAGGATCGATCGGTGCCGTTCACAGTGGCGCCGCAGTTCGAGGAAGGAATCATCAAGGAAGCGGTGACCTCGAAGGGCATCAGCGAGAATTACTTCCCGCAGCAGCCCACCGAAGTGTTTCCCACGAACACCGCGGTGGTGTATGCCCCCATTTACGTGCAGGACGCCCCGCAGGGCTCGAAATTCTCGGCCTACTGGTATCAGCACGACGCCTCCGGCGGCCGCGCCCCGATTACCAGCGCCGATATCGAGTTCGCCGACAGTGGATGGATTGGTTTTTCCATGACGCTGAACAACGGCCTCCCCGCAGGCAAATACTCCGTGGACATTCTGGTCAACGGAGCGGTGGAGCAAACTCTGGAGTTCAGCGCAAAATAGCGCCCTCATCGACATCTCCGCGCTTCTCCGGCGGCGATCGACATCGGTCGCCGCCGACAGTATGCGCGAACTTTCCTCACGAGTTGCTGCTACTCGGGTCCTCGCGAGCGTTCACGACTCATCTGTGCTAATCTGCGTGCAATCTGTGCTATCTGTGGTTTTCCCTTTGTGTCCAATCCACCCCTCTCCGACGATAGCATGGCACCCACACCATAATCGCTACAAGATCGAAGCCCATAACTTCAACCATGGCAAAGGATTAGCACTCCGGGTCATCGAGTGCTACCTTGCGTCGCATTGCACGGAGTCGTATGTTTCGGATTGTGAACCTTGAATCGTCGCACAGCACGATGAACAGTACGGCTCCACATATCGAACCCGAGCGGCCAACGCCCACACTGCACGAACTCAACGAGCGCGAGCCGCAGGTGTTGCTGTACATCATTCGCCAGCACGTACTCACGGCGCAACCGATCGGATCGCGCACGCTTTCGAAAATCACCGACCTGAAACTCAGCTCCGCCTCCATTCGCAATGTCATGGCGGATCTCGAGGAGCGTGGACTGATCGGACACCCGCACACCTCCGCGGGTCGCGTGCCCACCGACATGGGCTATCGCTACTATGTCGACAGCATGATGCAGGGCACGGCTCTCTCGCAGGACGAACGTTCCGCCATCGACGCGCAGTTTCAAGACGCCATGCCGGCGGGTCTGACCGAATTGCTCCGCAGCAGTTCGCATCTGCTCAGCCGCATCACGCAACAACTTGCCGTCGTGGCCGCTCCCTCGCTGTCCAGCGCCATTCTCGAACGCGTGGAATTGGTGTCCGTGACCAGCGACAAGCTCATGGTCATCATTTCCGTGCGTTCGGGCATTATCAAAACCATCATCCTAAACGTACGCAGCGAAGTGAAGCGCGAACAGCTCGACAGCATCGCGTCTCTGCTCAACGAACGCCTCGCCGGCCTCACCTTTCAGCAGATCCGCGAGTCCTTCGCCGACCGTCTGCGCGACAGCGAGGAGCGCGATCGCGACATCATCCGCCTTTTCATCGACTCCTCGGATCGGATGTTCGCCGAAACCATGGACGCCGAGTCCGTGTGTATCGAAGGCATGAAAGGCATCACGCGGCAACCGGAATTCGAGGACGCCGATCGCCTGCGCAACATTATCGAACTTGTGGAGAATCAGGATATCATCGTGCACGTACTGCACGCTGTCAATCGCGAGCGGGCATTGACCATTCGCATCGGACAGGAGTTGCAGGACAGCAAATTGGCCGACTACAGCATTATCGCCGCGCCTTGGCGCGTGGGACAACTCAATGGCACGGTGAGCATTGTGGGTCCCAAGCGCATGGACTATCCGCGCATGGCGGCCATTGTGCAGTACCTCGCGCGCATGATTTCCACATGATGTCCATCCACCTTTCCGTTTATCCAGAGGATACCCATGTCAGAGCAGGATTATAACGAAGCACCACAGGATACCACCTCCGGCGAGAGTCCCGATACAAACGCGGCTTCGCAAGATGGAGACGTGCGCGAAACCATCGATGCCACGCAGCGCGTGGAGGCAACCGATCCCCGGCAGGAGATCGCCGCACTCAAGGATCAATTGCTCCGAAAGGTCGCGGAGTTCGAGAACTTCAAACGCCGGACGCGCGAAG
>JAMIQH010000227.1:0-2171 GCA_035914695.1 Bacteroidota bacterium
CCATGCGCTACCTTACACATCCACAGCGCGGTGTTCGACACCGAGGCGATCAACTACTTCCTGCGCGCCCTGCCGAAAGCCTGCGGCGCCCTAGAGATGCGCGCACGCATCCTGCCCGATGGCATCATCAGTATCCGCCGCTATCCCCTATCGCCACTCAAGGCCGCCGCGCAATACCTGCGCAAGCTGCGCCGCCTTGTCGCGCCCGAACTCGATTACTGGTGCTTCACGGGGGACCGCATTGGCTCGGACGCACCCTTTTGCGACCGCATCTACGTTCTGCCCGGAATGCCGCATGAATATCCCGCACACAAGGTGGTGGTCCTGCCGCCTCTGGTCGCTATCCCCCCCTCAAACGGCGCAGCAATCCCACGCCGCGCGCTGGTCATTGGGCAACCGCTAGTGGGCGCTGGCCTCATGCAGGCAGCGGACCGTGACGCCGTCAGCAAGGAAATCCGTGACTGGTTGCACGCTCAGGGATTTTTCGAGATCCACTACAAGAGCCACCCGAAAGATCCCGAGCGGGAGCTGTGCGAGCGGGACTACACCGTTATCGACTTGGATGAACCCCTGGAGGTTTACATGAGCCACACACCCTATGCGGCCGTGGTCGGCGTGCGCTCTTCCGCGTTGTTGTTCGCCGCGCAAATCTATGCCGAAACCGGCACTGTGCTCGCTTTCGGACTGGATCGCGTACTCTTCAAATCCAATACCGAGCGCGCGCAAATGTATAACGCACTGACACTGAGCAGGGTTTCAATCGTATGCCCGCAGTAACTCTGTACCGCTACGTCCCGGAAATAAACTCGTGGCTCCTGGCAGCGGTTTTCTTCTCCATCCCGACACAAATCGCGCCAGCCTATATACTCTCCCTACTGATGCTGGTTCTCTGGCTCGTCGAAGGGAACCGCCTCGACCGACTCAAAGCGGTGTTCCGCAACCGGGCGCTATGGATGCTACTCGCCTACTATGCAATTGTGGCCGCCTCATTATTGTGGACGGAAGATATAGCGAACGGCCAGAGAATGCTCAGAAAAGCCACCTTCTTTCTGCTGGCGCCGCTCTATTTCAGCGTCGCGCGCAAGGAGCACTTCAACCTGTATCTCGGTGCTTTTCTTTCCGCCATCGTACTCTGCGAACTGCTCGCCTTTTATAACTGGCTCCACCTCAACTATTTTCCCGAGCTACCGGACGGAATTCGCGTCGACAAGGACCCGATGGATACGGCGCCTTTCGTCGACCGCATCATGTACGCGCCCATTTTGGCATGGGCCGGTTATCTGGCCGGTCAACGCGCGTTCTTCCCGGGACACCGTCACCGCGCGCTGTATTTCGTGCTGCTGGTGACCACCACGATTAACCTCGTGATCTCCGGTGGACGCGCTGGCATGGTGGCCTTTTTGGTGATGCTCGGATTGCTCGTCATACAGCGCATCAAGGCCCATATTACCGTTGCCCTTCCCCTCGCTTTTCTGACTATCGCTCTCGTGGTCACGGGGGCATACACTGGGAACAGGTACTTTCAGAAACGGGTGGACGCCGCGATCGCGAACGTCTCTTCCCTGCAGGAAGATCCCAACACCTCGGTCGGTCTACGTCTGTCGTGGGCCAGAACCGCTTGGCGGATATTTCTCGAAAATCCGCTGATCGGTGTCGGAGCCGGCGATTTTCCATCCTATTTTCTTGCCCTCAACGCACAACTTTCGCCAGCAGTGACACCGACCTGGAATCCTCACAATCAGTTTCTTTTCACGCTCTCCACCTTGGGCATCGTGGGTGGCATCGCGTTCATTGCGATGCTCGTTCCACCGCCGCTATGGCGTGCGCGCGGCCATGGCGAATGGCAACGACTGCGGGACGGACTGCCCGTCTTCTTCGCCGTGATATGCCTGTCGGAATCCTATTTGATGCGCTCGAACACTGCACTGCTGTTCGTCCTGTGCATGACGCTGCTCTACGCCGCCGCGCCGCCTACCGATCAGGACAACGTTGAATCGCTCTCATCGCAACGTAAGGACCTGAAGTGACCCGCCGATGGCTGTAAACCGTCTCCTCATCGTCCGTACCTCGGCCATCGGCGATGTCGTCTTCGCTTCGCCCTTCGCGGCCGCGTTCAAGCGCACCTATCCTCAAGCCTATTTGGCTTGGCTGGTAGAGCCGGGGATCGACCA
>JAMIQH010000228.1:0-3929 GCA_035914695.1 Bacteroidota bacterium
CCAGTGACACCGGGGCAAAACCCGAGACCCCCCACCTTGGCTATTCACTGAATATCTCCCCCACCCTACGCAAGCATTAGCGCAGATTTCCACCGTGGTAGTTCACCGAATACCCCGGACGCGTGCAATCCGTGTCGGGAGACGGGATCCAATACCTGGCGGATAGCTTGTGGATTTTCGGTATAAACAGTGTGGGACGCGAAGTTGACCCCCGCGTCCCACACCAGATCACGGCTTCCTGTCTCTGATTGGAAAGCACGAATCACTGCAGACGATTCACCGTCACCGAAAGCGTGGGCACATCGTTCGTACCTCTATTGTAGCTGAATCCACTGCCACCGGGTCGGTGACACTCGCCGTATTGCTGCGAAGTCGCGCTGTGGACAGCGTGACCTGGCCCGGAGGAATTGGCCACTCCGCCCACAGTGCGCCCATCATAACTACTGGTGACCGTCACACCCACACCGGCGCATGCGAGACGGTGTGTACGGACACCGGAGCACACCCACATGCTCCGCCACGAGCGTGCTCTGTGTCGTCGCGCTGGCGGTGTTGCTGTATCCGCTGTTGCCGTTGCTGCTGTCGGAGAACACCTTGTACGAGTATGTGACCCCGGAGGCGAGTCCGGTATTGCCGATAGACGTCACATTCGCTCCCACTGTGCAATAAACGACCAGGTGGTTCGGACATTCGAACTGCGCTCGACCTTGAAGCCCGTTTCATCGTTCGAATTACCCGTCCAACGCAACACAATGGCCGAGGAACTGGTTGTCGTCTCGGACAAGCTCGTGGGCGCGGATGGCGGCGGCGTCACCGGACCAGTGATCACATCGGCGCCTCTAAGATTTGGGACGAATTTCGACGAATCCGAATGAAATAGCAATCCCTCAGGAAAATGTCGTTTGTACACTCTCCGGCTAGCATTGATCGTTCTCGGCCAGCCCTCCCGGTGCTGCGCCTGTACCCCGCACAAGCCGCTGCTCCCACAACCACGATTTCCGCCAACTCATTCGACCACCGTGAAACTCTCGGACCTGCAGCTCGTATGCGTGCTATCGCCACAGTTGATGGGTTACCCATGAAATTCCGTTCCTACCTCCTTTGCACCACTCTCACAATTTTGACCGTAGCTGCATTCTCTACCACTGCCTTCAGCGCCGATCTCAAAGGACCATTCATCAAAGGCATCATCGTCGATGCCAAAGCCAAGCGCCCACTGGCCTACGCGAACGTGGTCTTGAAAAATGAAAGCGATGGATCCCTCGCCGCCGCCACGGTCAGCGGCGAAACGGGAGAGTTTCTCCTGAGTTCCGTCCCTGCGGGACGTTATACGCTCACCATCAGCTTCATCGGCTATCAGAAAAAGAATATTGGCGAAATCGCCGTGAGCAGCGAAACCACGCAGCTCGATCTCGGCACCGTCCATCTGGAAGAGAATGCCGTGAACATGGGCGAGGTGCAGGTGAACGCCGAGCGCGCGCCCGAGGAATTCCACCTCGATAAAAAAGTCATCCGTGTGAGTCAATCTCTCCACGCACGGGGAGGCAACGCCATCGATGTGCTCCGCGAACAGCCCTCTGTGCGCGTGGATGAAAACGACAACGTGACCCTGCGCGGCAGCGGAAATTTCACGGTGCTCGTCAACGACCGACCGAGTGCCTTCCAGGGTTCCGATGCACTTCGCCACATCCCCGCCAACACGATCGAGAGTATCGAATTGATGACCAACCCCTCCGCAAAATACGAGGCCGAAGGCGCCGCAGGCATCATCAATATCGTGCTGAAGCAAGAGGAGCGCGACAATACCAGTGCGATCGTCAACATCGGCGCGGGTACGCGTGATAAATACAACACCGACGGTTCACTGAGCTGGAACAGCGGCGGCACGAAGCTCACCCTAGGTGCCGATTACCGCAGTATTATCTATCATCAAGTGCAGGATGTGGACCGCAACACCTTCATCCCCGAAGGTACCATCGTCAACACCACCGATATGCGTCGCCGCGATCGACGCAAGCAGCTCAACCTCCGCGCCGGAGTCGAGCAACAGTTCAGTCCCGAACATGCAATGAGTCTCACGTTCAGCGGCGGCGACATCGGCACACCTCGCTCCTTCACCTTCGATGTGCACAATGTGTCGCCGACCGAGGATCTGTATCAACGCATTCAGAATAGCTTCGATCTGAAAGCGCAGTTCTACTCCGGCTCGCTCGCCTACATGTTCAAGCCGATTCCGGGAAAGCGCGAGATCACACTCGAAGGTAGCTATACCACCGTGGACGCTCCGTATGCGCAATTCACCGAGGAAGCCATCACCGATGCGAACTTCGGAGTTCGCGATCCCGAACCTGTGACGAGCTACCTCGAAACGCAACTCGACCGTTATGAATACCGCCTCAAATTGAACGTCATGGAGAAATTCTCCGAGTCCAGCACGCTGGAAGCGGGCATGCAAACAGACTACTCCTCGCGGCTCTACGATGTGGAAAGCCGCCTGCTCGATTGGGAATCCGTGAGCTGGGTGAATGATCCCCTGCTCAGCAATCGCTTCGATATGACCAACTTCGTGCACGCGGCTTACGCCACCTACACGAACGTGATAGCCGAGGCCCAATTTCAACTCGGGTTGCGCGCCGAGTACATGGACCGCCTGCTCACGCAACGCACGCTCGGTCAGGATTTCAGCTACGAAAAACTTGACTGGTTTCCCAGTGCCAGTGTTTCAAGAAAATTCGGTGAGCACCAGTTCCAGGCCAGCTACAGCCGCCGAATTAGCAGACCGCATGAGAACATGCTCAATCCCTTCCCCTATTACACCGATCGCTACCTGAGTTCTTCCGGCAATCCCCGACTGCTGCCCGAGTACACTGATGCGGTGGAGTTGAATTATCAAAAAATGTTCGGCACCGTGTACGTCTCCGTGCAAACCTATCTGCGCGACGCTTCCAATTCCAGCTGGCATGCGCAGCGCGCCGACAGCACTGGCCGCATGATTCAGACCTTCGAGAACTTCGGTGGCTCCACCGCGATCGGAACTGAGATTTCCGCCAGTATCCGACCGGCGGTATGGCTGCGACTGGATCCCAACGTGAATCTTTTCCACCAACGCATCGAAGGGATGGCGGTCGGCCAGAGTTTCGAGGATGACGCGTTCCGTTGGACCGCCCGTCTCACCGCGACGGTGAGCGCGAGCGCGAGTACGCGTTTGCAGGTCACCGGCATGTACATCAGCCGCGATATCGATCCTCAGAGCGAAACCGATCCTCTGTTCTACCTGAGCGTGTCGGCGCGACAGGAATTGTTCGATCGGCAACTCGCCATCACTCTACAAGCAAACAATCTCCTTCGAACATCCTACTACACCATCGCCGCGGCCGGCGCCAACTTCCGCAATTCCTTCGTGATCAAACCCGAAGTACCTATGATCAACCTCTCGCTGAGCTGGAATTTCAACAACTTCCGTCGGCAGGACAGGCAGAACGAGGGCGTCGACGTGCAAGTGGGCGTCTGAAATCATGTTCCGCGCAGGGAGTACTCTCCTCCCCTGCGCAACACGGCGCGCTTCCGTCATCGCTGTTTGATGGCGGAGCGCGCCGTGCGTTTACCCGCGCCAACAGCTTGCGCACGCCCTGGGCTTATCCGTAGCTTGTCGAAGCACATGGAGTTCCGCGGTGAACACAACGTTTCTTCAGCAATACAAATTCGGCCTCGACCTCCTCGCTACGGGTCAGGATCTGGATCACGCCGATGTGCGACTGCGCTGGCTCTCCCTGGAGTCGCAAGCGGCATCGGTCCTCCCCGGTCACGCCAGCCATGTCGTGGAAGGCGACCGCGACATGGTCGCTGAGCTTGATACCACTCTAGGCATTCCGCCCGAACGCGTCGAGGAAACGCTGCTCCGCCCCGACGCGCTGATCGAAGAAAACCTG
>JAMIQH010000229.1:0-2646 GCA_035914695.1 Bacteroidota bacterium
TATTGACCTGCGCAGATGGCATTTCCGCCGGAAGTATCGTTCGCGAAAGTGGACAACGCCACGATACCAGCGGCTGCGACCGATGGATGGGCGTATTGAGGGGAAGGCGTGCCGGCGGTGAAACGCTACTCGTTCAAGGTCCGGGTCAATTCCTGATGACAAACACCAAAAGTGGTATACAACCGCGCGTAACAGCCGTCCATGGGTAAGGTCGGATCAAAGATGTAAAGCAGGTGCTGACCGGCGGGGAGTGTCGCACCTTCATGCAGCGTTCGTACAACGCGGCCAAATCTGTCATAAATCTTCAACGTGACGGGCTGCGTCGAATCCAACGAAAATGCTATGGTAGCGGAGGGCTGGAGCGGATTGAGGCGCTGTTCGAATCTGAAATCGATATCCGGCCGCTCGGCACGTGAATGGCCATGTGCATTCTGTGTCACAAACTCACCTTGTCATTGCGTGAAGTTGAGTAACCGCGGTAATTCCTGTATTCCACCTGAATCCTTTTGGAATGGGGCTTCGTCCATGCGAGTTGTTTCGCCTCGACAACCTGAAGTCCGCATCGAACTCCATCATGGGGGCGCGCGGTTCTGAATGGCGGGCTGCTCCGCGTTCGAGGCTGATGCGCCCGCAGGCGAGCCGAGAGTGCTTCATGGTGTTCATCGCTTCGGAAAAACGAGACGGAACTCCGCGCCACGCCCGGCCTCGCCCCCGTTTCCGACAAGGGAGATGCTTCCGTCGTGATCATCCATGATAAAATGACATAGGGTCAATCCCAGACCTATTCCTTTATCGCTTTTCGACGCGGTGAAAAAGGGATCGAACACATTGCTCGCGATTTCGTCAGGAATGCCCGGGCCCGTATCGGAAATACGGAGAGCGTCGTGGTTCTCGCCCGACTCCGACCACAATGAGATCACACCGTTTCCACCCATGGCGTTGAGCGCATTGGTGAAGAGATTGTAGACGAGTTGCACGAGCATCTCCCTGTTCCCGAACACAATCATATCGCCATGCGCTATGGTGTTCTCGAAGCGCAAGTCACCCGCCATCGGATGCGATGAGATCATGGAATGAGCTTCGGCGATAATGTCGGCAATGTCCACATCGGCTTTCATCAACTGCCCCTTGGGCTTCCCGATAAGCAGGAGATTCTCGATGATTTTGTTGGCCTTGTCGACACCGGAAAAAATGACCTTGCTGTACTTGGCGAGTTGCTCGGGCGCCAGGTCGCGTTTATTGAGAAGGAGTTGCGCCGCGGCGGACGCGTAGCCGAGTGGATTGCGAAGCTCGTGTGCAATCCCTTCGGAAAGAATGCCAAGCGAGGCCAGCTTTTGTGACTGTAGAAGATCGCGCTGGAGCTTTTTCATCTCCGTCAAATCGATACCGATTCCCACGAAACCCGTAAGCGTGTCCTCCTGAATGATCGTGTTCCATTTCGCAAGCACGGGCAAGGCGGAACCGTCCTGCAACGGAAGGTTCATTTCGCCTTCCCACAATCCCTTCTTGCGAAGTACTGGAAGAACATTGCTCAGGAAGCTTTCGCCCATGGGCACGATATCCGAGAACCTGGCGCCGAGGGCGTGCTCGCTCGGGACGCCGTAGAGCTGTTCGGCAAATGCGTTCCAGTACACGATACGGGTTCCCACGTCCAACGCAATCACCGCATTCCGAACGATATCGAGCAGCGACGCCTGGAAGTGGATGTAGTCTTCGGCATGCTTTCTCGCGGTGATATCGTTGAAAAAATTCAATGTCGCGGGCCGATTCTCCCAAGCGATCGCGACATCACGCACTTCCATCCACTTGATGGTCCCGTTGCTGTCAAACATGCGCACATCGTAACTCTCGGGGAGCTTCCTTCCTTCGAGTCGACCCGCGTAGTGCAGCCGTACCACACTATGATCTTCCGGATGGATGAACTCCAGCATGTTCAGATCAAGCAGTATATCCGGCGCGAGTCCAGTGAAGGACAAGGCGGCATCGTTGAAGAACTTGATCCGTAAATCCTGTACGACCACAATCCCTTCGGAAGCGTTTTCAAGAACACTGCGGTACTTGGCCTCCGATTCCTTGAGTGCGCGCTCCGCGGCGAGTCGCCGGGCGATATCGCGCACAGTTGCGATCATCAATTCGACGCCTTCGGAAAAAAACTGCCGCATGAGCAATTCCACAGGAATCTGTCGACCATCCCTGTGGAGCAGGTAGGCTTCGAAATCACCAACCTCGACATCCCCTCGACGGATATCGTCGATGAGGTTGATGAGCGAGTCTCTTCCCTCCGTCGGGAGAAGATCGGCGAGAGACATGGCCAGAAGCTGCTCGCGAGTATAGCCGAGCGTCACCGCCGCGCTCTCGTTCACATCGACAAAGGTGTGCGTCGCGGGATCAATGATGTAAATATTATCCGCTGCGCTGTCGAGGGCGAAGCGAAAACGGCGGAGCCGCTCGTTCGCACGTTCGAGTTCGAGCGTACGGGCTTCGACCAATTCTTCAAGATGATCTCGATGGCGCGCCAGCTCGCGCTGCGTACGAACGCGATCCGTGATGTCCACCGCCACACCGATCACCTGATGCACTTGCTCGTGGGAGTCGGTGAGGGGCGAATACCAGGTCTCGAAGTGTTTGCCCTCGATTTCCACAATG
>JAMIQH010000230.1:0-20206 GCA_035914695.1 Bacteroidota bacterium
GGGAGTGACCGCTAGCGAACCTCTCTCGACGCCAGGTGAGTGTGCGGTGCTGCATCCGGTGTTCCCCAATCCCGCATCAAGCGAGGTACACTTGTGTTTCGAGTTACCGGAAGCGGCTGATGTACGGATACGCATACTCGATCTCGCAGGGCGGGTCGTCGCCGAAGTTCCCGAGAGACAGACCTACAGTTCGGGAACCCATTCTCTCGCCATCCCGACGACTGGTCTCGCGCAAGGAGCATATCTGGTGGAACTGCGCACCGCACTCCACGCATCGTTTCAGTACGTGTTACTCCATCGTTGAAACACTTACGACGGTAAGCTGTTCGTTACGCGGAGAGCTGTGGCAATCCGATGAATCACCCCGTCCGTATGCGGGGCCGATGCGGCTATTGCCTTCTCGCGCCGAATATCCGATATTCGTGGTTGAAAAACCCTAACAGGAGGCCTCATGCTGTTCCGCTCCGCACTGCTCGTCGCTCTGGTGTTTGCGCTGTCGACATCGGCGCTGTTCGCCCAACAGGGCCAGCGACGTATTCTTCTCGAGGAATTTTCCACCGCACAATGCGGCTTCTGTCCCGATGGGACCGTTGTGGCGAAAAAGCTCGTGCATGATCATCCCTCGGTGATCTGGGTAACGCACCACGCGGGTTTCGGTACCGATTCGATGACGGTACCTGCAAGCAAGGATATCGCATCGGCCTTCACCAACTTTGCACCTGGTGCCTGCATCGACCGCGGAGTATTTCCCATCCACGTATCGCCGAATATCGAGCAGTACGGGAAGATCGCCACGATCCGGGCGAAATGGGACAGCGTAATCACCGCGCATCTTGCCGATGAGCAATTCGCCGATATCAGCATTCGGTCGCAATACGATGCGCAAACCACCATTCTCTCGGTCACAGTGGATGTGGTATTCAGCACCGCACCGGCGGCGGGCGATATTCGGATGAACCTGTTCCTTATCGAGGACAGCGTCAAGGGTCTGGGTACGGGCTACGATCAAAAGAACTACTACAACGGCGACCGCAATCATCCGATGTATCAGAAAGGCGACCCCGCCGTGGGGTACGCGCACATGCGCGTGGTCAGCGGCGCTCCCACAGGTTCATGGGGTGTTGCGGGAATAATCCCCACCCAACCGCAGACCGGCACGACGTACACGTACACCTGGGCGGGACCGCTGACCGAGGTGTGGGATCCCTGCAATTTCAACCGACCCGAAGTCGTGTCCTTGGTCGCCTTTCTATCCTACCACGACAGTGATGTGAAAAAACGCCAGGTGATTCACGCGAATGAAGCTCGTATTGAAAACGTCACTTCCACCGCCCCACTTCCGGAGCGTGCTGGTGCAATCACCGCGCGAGTGTATCCGCATCCCGTCCGCGGTGCGGCGCACATCGCTCTCGACCGGGCCTTCGATTCCGACGCGGTGTTGCTCGTGGTCGATCCCGCGGGACGCGAGCAGTTTCGCCTCACTCTTGCCCGGGGCAGCCGCATCGCTGCGCTGCCGCTGGGCAATCTCCCCGCCGGGATGTACCTCTACCGTATCATCTCCGCTTCCCAGGCCCCGGTCGTGGGATCGTTCATGCTGACACAGTAATACGTGCGCAGTTAAGGGAACCTTCGCTTCGATACTATCGGGAGGACGGGGCTTCCGTCCTCCCGCATCTTCACAACATTCAGGGAACACCACCATGCGAGCAACCATGTTTGTCCTGCTCATCCTGCTTTCCTCCACCGCGATGGCTCAGACGGAATTCGCGCAAATCGAAATGCGGAGTAACGTATCCCGCATTCCGGCAACGGAAGAGGATGTCGACTTTCCCTGGCAGAACAGCGTCTACCTCGCTGCGGGCTACGGCAGCACCATCGGTATGCGAGGGGAGATCGGATACAACTTCGGGGATGTAGTATTCGCCGGCTTCTCCGCGGGCTTCGGTGACAAATGGTCCAACGAGCCGCAGAATGGAACCTACGGTGTCGTTGCCGCAGTGCATCTGTGGAACGACCACAAACGGAACCTGGCACCATATCTCCTGCTCAATCATGGATCGTCATTCAAGCTTTTAGGCGAGATGGATATTTACACCCTGGTCGCGGTGGGGTGTAAATATTCACTCTCCAAGCTGTTGACGCTGCGTCCCGAAGTATTCATGCTGTTCACATCTCGACATGTTTCAGGGGGAGGACTCTCGTCACGACCGTTGATCAGGGAAAAGACGGAACGCATCGGGATTTCACTCACACTGGAGATGGAACTCAAACAGCTCTGATCTGTCGGCATTTCCCTTGTAATGAAAAAGGCACGGTCGCGTACCGTGCCTTTTTCGTAACACTGCTGCGAGCGTGAGCACTAAGCGATCGTCACTTCCTTTTCGAGGTACACATCCTGAATCGCGTTGAGCAGGGCGGCGCCCTCGCTCATTGGACGCTGGAAGGCCTTGCGTCCGGAGATCAGGCCTTGACCGCCGGCGCGCTTGTTGATCACCGCAGTGCGCACGGCTTCGGCGAGGTCGGTTGCGCCCGAGGAGGCGCCGCCACTGTTGATCAATCCGGCGCGGCCCATGTAGCAGTTTGCTACCTGGTAGCGCGTCAGGTCGATGGGATGATCGGTGCTGAGCTTGCCGTACACGTCCTTATGCGTCTTGCCGAAATTCACCGCAGTGTATCCACCGTTGTTCTCCGGCATTTTCTGCTTGATGATGTCGGCTTGAATCGTGACGCCGAGATGATTCGCCTGACCGGTGAGATCGGCGGAGAGATGATAGTCCTTGTCCTTGCTGAAGCCGGGATTGCGCAAATAGCACCAGAGTACCGTGGCCATGCCGAGTTCATGCGCATAGGCGAAGGTCTCGGCGATTTCCACGATCTGGCGGGCGGATTCCGGCGACCCGAAATAAATCGTGGCGCCGATGGCGGCGGCACCCATGTCCCATGCCTGCTGGACGCTTCCGAACAGAATCTGGTCGTGCTTGTTGGGATAGGTGAGCAACTCGTTGTGGTTGATCTTGACGAGGAAGGGAATGTGATGCGCATATTTGCGCGCCACACTTCCCAATACACCGAACGTGCTCGCCACGGCGTTGCAGCCGCCTTCGATGGCCAGCTTCACGATGTTCTCGGAGTCGAAGTAGATCGGATTCGGCGCGAACGAAGCTCCGGCACTGTGCTCGATGCCCTGATCGACAGGAAGAATGGACATGTACCCCGTGCCGGCCAAGCGGCCGGTGTTGTAAATGCGCTGCAAGTTGGCGAGGACGCGGGGATTGCGATCGCTGTCCTTCCAGACGCGGTCCACAAAATCCGCTCCAGGCAGGTGCAAACTCTCTTTGGGGATGCCGGTGCAGGTGTATTTCAGCAGGTTGTCCGCATCGGAGCCCAGCAATTGCGTGATGGTGTCGATCATGGTGGCGCTACAGTGTTATGAAACAAGGATAGTTAAAAATTACGACGCGCGGGCTTTCCGGACAAACTGTATCCCGCATCTATTTGCCGCAATGCCGCGTCATGCATCGTGGGAAAGGTACACGACGCGCACCGGTGCCAACACACGGCGGTGCGTGGGGAATTCTCCATTCGCGGAATGGGTTTTATTCGCTATGTTAGAAAAACATTTGCGCAACAAACGATCCGAGACATGTCCCGAACCTACGTCCTGACCGGTGCCACCGGCCTGATTGGCCGCCGACTCTACCGCACACTTCGCGATCGCGGCGATGATGTGATCGTGCTCACCCGCAATCCCGAGCGTGCACGATCCCGCTTTCCCGATGCCATGAAGGTACTACTCTGGGCTCCCGGTGTTCAGGGTGAGTGGTCCTCGGCCATCGATGGTGCCGATGGCGTCATCCACCTCGCGGGCGAACCCATCGCGGAAGAGCGATGGACGGAGGAATACAAAAAGCGGATTCACGAAAGCCGGGTCATCGGTACGCGCGAAATCGTCAACGCCATCGCCGCCGCGCAGCGGAAACCTCGCGTCCTGCTCTCGGTGTCGGCTGTCGGATACTACGGCAACACGGGCGACACCGAAGTCGACGAAGCAACTCCCGCCGGCACGGATTTTCTCGCGGGTGTGTGCGACGAATGGGAACGCGAAGCGCGTGTGGCGTTCTCCCACGGTGTGCGCGTGGTCACACCGCGCATCGGCATCGTGCTCGCCGACGACGGCGGGGCGTTGGAAAAGTTGCTCACGCCGTTCAAAATGTTCGCGGGTGGCCCGGTCGGCAACGGCGATCAATGGTTCCCATGGGTGCATATCGATGATGTGGTCGGCCTCATCACCTTCGCGCTGGACAACGACGCGGTGTCGGGCGTGCTCAACGCCGTTTCACCTGGACTGCTGCGCAACAGGGATTTCGCGGTGGCGCTGGGCGACGCCCTCAAACGTCCGGCCCGCTTTTCCGTACCGGCATTCGTGATCAAACTCGCGCTGGGTGAGTTCGGGGAAACATTGCTCGGCGGGCAACGCGTGCTGCCGCGCAGAACCATCGACAGCGGTTATCACTTCAAATACGAGACTATAGAAAAAGCGCTCGGAACCTTGGTCTCGGTGTAACGAACGATATTCGCGGGTATCATGCCCGAGTGCGGGCGTCACACTCCCAACGCGGCGGCGTTGGCGCTCAACGCGTCGATGACCGCCGCACAATGTTCATCGAAGGTCAGTCCCACTTCCTCGGCACCGCGAAGTAAATCGTCGCGGCTCACCGCGCGCGCGAAGGCCTTGTCCTTCATCTTCTTCTTCACCGACGAGACCTGAACGCTGGCTATGGAGCGGTCCGGACGCACGTAGGCCACGGCCAGAAGAAAGCCGCACAGTTCATCCACGGCGAACAGGGCGTGCTCCATCATCGACACGCGCGGTACGCCCGTATGTTCGGCATGCGAAAGTATGGCGCGACGAATGCGCTCGTCCACACCGCGTTGTTCCAAAATTCCGCTGCCCACCATCGGATGTTCGTCCATGGTGGGATGGCGCTCGTAATCGAAATCATGCAGCAAACCGGTGATTCCCCACTCCTCCACGTCGCCCTCGAAGCGCAACGCATAAGCGCGCATGGCCGTTTCCACAGCCAATGCGTGGCGACGCAGACTCTCGCTTTCGGTGAATTCGTGCAGGATATCCAGTGCTTCCATACGGGTGATCATACTTCGCTCCATTGCGGTGATATCGGGCGGCGTCACGTCCCTGTGGAAAATACGGAAAAATTGTCGCCACCATTAAACCCCGGCGCGGGTATCCTGTCACACGAAAGTCAATTGACGACACTCCCCACGACAATAACATCGCACTCACGCCACATTCGAGGTGTTTTATGAAACGTGTACTTCTGATCCTCGCACTGATCGCGGCCGTTGGCATCAGCGCCTGCGATAACGAACCGGCGGCGCCAGCGGACGGTCTCGATGCAAAAACCCTGCTCAAGGCGGTGGAGCAGGTAAATCTGGACAACGAACAGCTCGCGCAAATCGACGAAATGTTCTGGCTTGAAGAAGACATTTCCGCCACGATGACCGGAGCGCAACTCGATGCGCTGAATACGGTGATCAGCAAAACGTCACCGGATTTCGCGTCGCCGCGCGATCCGCGCCGCATCGCCTTCGACATCGCTGCGATGGTGCACCTGCGTCTCATCCTCAAGGCGAACCCCGATCTTGATGAAGAGACGAAACTGGCCTTGGTCGAATTGATCAAAACGTCGAATGAAACACGCCGTCAAATCATCCGCGATAATCTCGGCAATCCCGAGCTGCTTCGCGCTCTGCTCAAGGCGGAGCACGATCGCCTGATCGCGCAGATGAACACCCTGCTCACGCCCGAACAACGGGAAAAGGTGCAAACACTCGTCGAACAACTGCGTCAGCTTCGCGAAGAACTCCGTGAAAAATGGAAGACTATCCGCGTGGATCGCCAGCTGGCCCTGCTCAAGAACGTGCTCGAGCTGAGCGAGGAACAGTCCGCCGCGATCAAGGAGCTTCTGCTCGCACAGCACGATGCGCTCAAGGAATTGCGCGAAACCTACAAGGACGATCCCGAGGGCTTCCGTGAAGCGCTGAAGGCATTGCTGGCCGACACAGACGCCGCCATCATTGCCCTGCTCACAACGGAGCAAGCCGCGAAATGGGATCTGCTGAAAACACTGCGCATGAAATGGCGGCAGGGCCGCGGCTGACAAGATTCCGGCTCGGCACTCCATCCTGGCCATGAACAGCGGGAGACGTTGCACGCGACGTCTCTCGTTTTTTTACTGAACCGCACAGCCGCCGCTGGGATGCTCGATGTCCACCATGATTGCGTGACTCCGCCGCGCACCTTGTTTTTCCATTGATTTCAGGGTATTTTTTATCCGAAACCCCGATGTTCACGGGGCGATTCGCGCTTTTTCTTCCGTTTTTCGCTTACACGAACCTGGCATTGCGGAGCATATCATGGCCGACGATCTCACCAACGAACGCTACTCCAAGGAAACGAAACTCATCTACGGCAAGTCCTATTCCATGAAATGGGACTACGACCATCACGTTGTACCACCCATCACGTCCTCGGCAACCTATCGGCTGGACTCCGCCAAGCGCGGCGCGCAGGGCTTCATCGAATTCGCCAACACCACCGAGGAAAGCAAGCGCAAGCAACCGATCTGGATTTACGATCGCCTCGGCGAGCCCAACAAGGACATGCTCGAGGAAACGCTGGCCTATGCCGAAGGCGGTGAATGCGCCGTGACCTTCGGCTGCGGCATGGCCGCCATCAGCGCGGTGCTCGGCGTGCTGACCAAAACCGGCGACGAGATCATCGCACATCGCACGATGTACGGCTGCACGTTTTCGCTGCTTCGCAACTGGTATCCGCGCTACAACATCGGCGTGCAGCTGTTGAATCTGCACGACGTGGACGCGCTGGAATCAGCCATCAACGAAAAAACCCGGGTGATTTACTTCGAAACTCCTGTCAATCCCACATTGACGCTCATCGATATCGGCGCCATCACCAAGCTGGTGAAGAAAGTCAATCTCGGTCGCCCCGACGAAGCCAAGCTCCATGTGGTGGTGGACAATACCTTCTCCACACCGTACTGTCAGCGTCCCATCGAACACGGGGCGGATTTTGTGGTGCATTCGCTCACGAAAGGCATCGGCGGCTTCGGCACGGACATGGGCGGTGTGGTGGTCGGGCCGGAGAAGTGGCTGGATTGGCTGCTGCTGTATCGCAAGGATTTCGGTGGCGTACTCTCGCCCAAAGCCGCATGGCCGGTGCAGGTCTATGGCCTTCCCACGCTGTCGCTGCGAGTGCGGCGTCAGATCGAGACCTCCATGATTGTTGCCGAATTCCTGGAGAAGCACCCGAAAGTCCGTTCAGTGAGCTATCCCGGGTTACCCAGCTTCCCGCAATACGAGCTGGCACGGCGACAGATGACGAATTACGAAGGTGAATTCACGCCGGGCACGTTGATGTATTTCACCCTCAAGAGCGACTCGCCGCAGGAAAGCCGCGACAAAGGCGAGCGCCTCATCGACCATGTCGCCGAGCGGGCCTATGCCATCACGCTTGCCGTGAGTCTCGGCCACACACGTACGCTGATCGAGCATCCCGGCAGCATGACGCATTCCGCCATTCCCGCCGAAGAGCAAGTGCAGCGCGGCATGGATCCCGGAGGCATCCGCCTGTCCATCGGTATCGAACGGCCGGAGGATATCATTCAGGATCTCGAGGAAGCGCTGGCGCAAGTGTAACCCGCGGATTGGCTTTTTCCCGTTCCTGTGTAATTTTCCATGGCGCGCGGCTTTACCGCCGCGCGCCATTGTCTCACCCAGCGCGGCGGTTATGCGATGATTAACTCCGAATTTCACCTGCTCCTGCAGCGCAGCGCGCTGTTGTCGCAATTTCCCAACATCGGCGTGGGCATGAGCACACGGCAAGGCGAGCATCCCGATGCGCCATTCGCCTACAACCTCGGCTACGGGCTCGGCGACGACGATACGCGCGTCACAGGCAATATCGCACGCTACACCGAAGCGCTCGGTCTACTACCCGAGGAACTCGCGGTGATGCGACAGGTGCACGGTGACACGATTCGGGAAGTCAGCGAGCCGGGCCTGTACCCCGACTGCGACGCCCTTGTCACATCACAACCACGCGTGGGTATCACGGCGCGAACGGCGGACTGCGCCCCCGTGTTGCTGTATGCCACCGACCGCCAGGTGATCGCCGCGGTGCATGCCGGCTGGCGCGGAACAGCATCGCATATCGCGGCGAAAACCGTGGCCCACCTCCGCGACACGCATGGCGTGGATCCCGCGAACATCTACGCCTGGATCGGCCCCGCCGCGCGCGCCTGCTGCTACGATGTGGGCTCGGAGGTGGCGGCACTGTTTCCCGAAGAGTATTTGAAACGGCACGAAACCGGTGTGCGTCTGGATGTGCAGGGCCTCAACGCGCATCAGCTGATCGAGGCAGGTGTCCCCACGGACAACATCGAGATCGAGTACTTGTGCACCATACATGAGCACACACTTTTCCATTCATGGCGGAGGGATGCGCAGCGCTCCGGTCGTATGCTCGCCACCATCTACTTACGAGACGAGATTTCCTGACATGCAATTCGATATCATCGACACCGGCGCACACGATGGCGCATGGAATATGGCTTTCGATGTGGCGCGCGCCGAAGCGGTGGATGCGGGCACAGCAGCTCCGATGCTGCGCTTCTACACCTGGCAACCTTGGTGTATTTCCCTGGGACGACATCAGAAGGAAAACGAAATAAACACCGACCGCACCACTTTCGACGACATCGGGCTTGTGCGCCGTCCCACCGGCGGCCGCGCGATACTGCACGCCGAAGAGCTGACCTACAGTGTGGTCATGCCTTCGGATGGCCGCGGCATCATGGAAGTGTATCGCGATATCGCCTCCGCGCTCACCGCCGGTCTGCAGTTGCTGGTGCCCGGTATCGACATTGCTAAGAGTCAACCGGATTTTCAGAAGCTGTATCGCGAAGCCGGCAGCATTCCCTGCTTTTCCAGCAGCGCGCGCTATGAAATCGAGTTCGAGGGACGCAAACTTGTGGGCAGCGCGCAGCGTCGCATCGGATCGGCGGTGCTGCAACATGGCTCCATGCTTATCGGTGAAGCCCATTTGCGTCTTGCGGACTATCTCGCCGTGACGGAGGATATTCGCGAGCAGTTGCGGCAAGATATGCTGCGGCATACGATCACATTGAACGAGGTGCTGCAACGTCCGCTGTCCGTGGCCGAATTGCGCGATGCGATCATCGCAGGATTCCGCGACAATTGGGGCACGCATGGCATTTCTTTCCGCGATATTGAGTACATTTCCAGCGAAACCTCCGCGGGGTCCCGATGAGCACGGAAATGCAACCTTCGAGCAAACGCATCACGACGCGCACCATTCAGGAAATGCGTGATGCGGGTACGCCCATCGCCTGCCTGACCGCCTACGATTACCTCATGGCCCGCCTGTTGGATGAAGCCGGTATCGACATCATCCTTGTCGGCGATTCGGTGAGCAACGTATTTCAGGGCAACAACACGACGTTGCCGGTGACGCTGGATGAAATGATTTACCACACCAAGGCCGTGAGCAAAATCGTGCGTCGCGCCATGGTGGTAACGGATTTGCCGTTCATGTCCTATCAAGTCACCACCGAGGAGGCCTTTCGTAGCGCTGGCCGCGTGATGAAGGAAACCAGCGCCGGTGGCGTGAAGGTGGAAGGCGGCACGCGTATCGCGGCGGTGGTGGAAAAAATGAGCGGCGAGGGTATTCCAGTGATGGGCCATATCGGACTGATGCCGCAGTCCATTCTCAAATTCGGTGGATATCGCCCGCGCGGGACGTCGGAGGATGAGGCCGTGGCCTTGATCGAAGACGCCGTGGTGCTCGAACAGGCGGGCGCCTTCGCGCTGGTGTTGGAAAAAATTCCCGCCACCTTGGGTAAGCGCATCACCGAGAGCGTGAACATCCCCACCATCGGCATCGGTGCCGGACCGCATTGCAGCGGGCAAATTCTCGTCACGCACGATATGCTCGGCTTGTTCGAGGATTTTCGTCCGCGCTTCGTGCGCCGCTATGCGGCGATTGCAGAGGAAATGGATCGCGCTTTTCGACTTTACATACAGGATGTCAAGCAACGCACCTTTCCCAATGAATCGGAGAGTTACTAATGGACGGCGACGATATCGCTGCCATAAAGCAGCAACTCCGCGACGAGGGGTACAACATTTACGTGTACAGTTACCCCGGAGGCATGTGCTTCCCGCCGCATCAGCACGACCATGACACCATTCATGTGGTGCTGAGCGGATCGATTCGCATATCCTACGATGACACGGACCACATCCTCAAGGCGGGAGAGCGCTTTCTGGTACCCGCCTTCGTGCTCCATTCCGCAGAGGTGATTGGTGAAATGCCGGTGGTGGTATTGGACGCCACCGCACCACGAAAGAAATAACAGATGCCGATAATTCCGAAGGAAATCAAGCTGCTGGAGAATCGTGACCTGCGCATTCTCTGGAGCGATGGTCATATCGTCCATATCCCCTTGCAATTTCTGCGTGACGAATGTCCCTGCGCCGGCTGTAAAGGCGAGACGGACATTTTCGGCGAAATCCGTATGCCCATGCAACTCCCCATCGCAATACCGGGCAAATACGAGCTGAAGCGACTCGCACCCATGGGCAACTACGCCATTGTGGCAAGCTGGGGCGACGGCCACGATACCGGCATTTATTCATGGGAATATCTGCTGGAGCTGGAACGCCGCCTCGACCCCACCTCCGACATCCATCCCGACCCGGAACAGCACGCCTGACTCATGCCTGTCGTTCTCTGTACCGTTGTCGATCCCGCGCTCCATGGCAACTATCTGCGATGGATGCGGCAGATCGCCCCGGATGTGGATCTGCGCTTCGTTACCTCTGTGACGGATGTCGACGCGCTACTGCCCGAGGCGGACGGTCTGCTGCTGCCCGGTGGCGGTGATCCTGCTCCCGAACTGTATGGCAAGCCCGAAGCTGCAGCACTGTGCGCGGTGGAGCAGGGCAGAGACGCGCTGGAACTGCACGCCATCGAACAGGCGGTGCGGTACTCCCTGCCTGTGCTCGGCATTTGTCGCGGGTTGCAGATCGCGACTGTGGCCTTCGGCGGGACCCTCATCCCGGACCTGCCTTCGGCTGGTTTCGACGGACATCATCGACTGGAAGGCGCGGATAGAGTTCATGAACTGCGCATCGATACGGATTCGCTTCTGGCGGACATCACCGGCGAGCGCGATCTGGCGGTGAACAGCGCGCACCATCAGGGGGTGGATCGTGTTCCCGCGAGACTGCGCGTTTCAGCACGCAGTGCCGATGGTCTGCCCGAGGCCTTGGAATGGGCGCAACCGGTGGGAAAGCCCTTTCTTCTGCTCGTTCACTGGCATCCGGAGCGGCTGGAATTCTCCCATCCCGCCAGTGCTTCGCTGGGTGCGGCGTTCGCGCGAGCCGTGCGGACGCGCAGCGACGCCAGGAACGCCGTCTAGCCGCGGCTTCGACGCCGGGATGTGCTCCGCCGGTAGTTGCGCCGCTTTCGGCTTCCCGATGGGTCGGGATTGACGGCGTAATGAGCAACATTCGGTTTTTTTTGCGATTCGAAAGATTTTCCTTGCATTGCGCCGCTCATTCCACTATTTTTCAATCCTCTCTTATCATCATGATGCGATCCCGGCCGGGATTCGGCTGATCACATCCCTGCGGTGTACCTTCCTCTGATTCGAATGACGACATTCATCAGGAGAAGTCATGTTTATGCGCACGCAACCGTTTGCGACGCCCCTTTCCGGAATCTCCCGCTTCGCATTTCTGCTTCTCATCGGTCTCTTCGCTGTGAGCGCGGTCGCTTACTCGCAGAGCACGGCCAGTCTCTGGACGCCGAGCGGCGACTCCCCTTCCGGCCTTCGCTCCACCGACGAGGATCCCGCTCCCACACCCAAACGCGCACGCGTGGCCATGCTTGGCACTATCGCCGACGTACGCTTGCAGGAGGATGCGGGGACCATCGCCGTTCCGCTCGAGTTTCTTCCGGGATTCGATCCAGCCCGGGTGTCGATCGCGGTGCATTCGTCCAATCACAGTGTGCTCGCCGAAGACGGGCTGGGTGTTGGCGAACAGGCCGGGCAGCGCGTACTGTTCATCACTCCGCGCCCCGACGCCCACGGCAACGCGTTGGTGACGGTAACGTTGGATGCATCCGATGGGATGGACCAACGGGATTTTTCCGTCAACGTCACGCCGATCAATGATCCTCCGGCGTTGACAAATGTGGCGGGCACAATCAATGTGTACGAGGACGAAACCGCAGGTCCGATCGCCTTGGGCGTGCGCGATCCGGACTCTCCCCTGACGAGCGTGATCCTCTTTGCGGAATCGAGCGATGAACGGATCGTCGCGTCGAACGATGTTCGCTTCGAAGAAATCGACGGCGACTTCACGCTACGGCTGCGTCCCGCCGCGCATGCGACCGGCACGGCGACGTTGACTATCACCATCAGCGATGGACTCGCTACGTCCAGTGCCAGTTACAATGTGCGCATCGATGCTGTGGACGATGCGACTGCTCTGGAAAACGCCGACACGACGCCGCTGCTGTGGAATGAAGGCGATCAACCCACCGCGATCATGCCTGCGCTGCGCGTGCTCGAGTTCGATGGCGACGCCATACGATCGGCTTCGGTGCGTTTCGTGGACGGCTATCTCGCCTCCGAGGATGAACTGGAGGTTTCGCCGAATCCCCGCATCGCGCATCGTTTCGTCGACGGGACGCTGTTTCTCGAAGGAGTGGCATCGGCTCAGGAGTACGAGCGCATGCTTCGTGAAATCCGCTACACGAATCGCAACGCACAGTATCCATCCTCACTGGCGAAAGCTCTCGAAGTGGAGATGCTCGATGTGCGCGGCGCCATCGCAACCGCGCGTGCGAATTTCGAGACGCTGGAAATCAATGACAATCCCGTGGCGCGCGCGGGTGAGGATATCTCCGTGACCGCGCAGAGCAAGCAGGGCATGCCGATCAGCCTCGACGGCTCCGCGTCTTTCGATGTGGATGACAGTTCATTGAGTTTCGAATGGCGCATCGGCGACACCGTGATCTCCACGGCTGCAAAGGCCAGCACCATTCTCGCGCCCGGCACACACACCGCAACGCTCACCGTGCGCGACTCGCGCGGCGGTGTGGGAAAAGATACGGTGGCAATCCGCGTGCGCTGATATAACACGACATACACTGCAAACGGGCGGCTGCTTCACGGGAGCCGCCCGTTGCATTACAGGGCCGCGCGTCGCTGCGAAGGTTGTGTCCACGACCTGCCGTCGCGGGAGGGGAAGAATTTTCCCCCCGCGTGGCGACGGAGAAATGTGTACGCGGTTTGTACTATTTGGGAAAAATGCGCTATTTTGCCGTGTCGTCAATCCACCACGTTCCCTCGTGGAATTTTCCGCCAGCGCAGCGCATCCGGGCTCGACCGCATCGCCGCGCATCCGCGCAGTGAAGAGTATTCTCGGTTCATTATTGATTTCATTCATTTCCGGAGATTCGTATGTCTCGTTTCCCATACATGCCTCCCTCCTCCGTCACCACGTCCGACCTACGGCAACGTGTTGTCCGGGTGGTGATGGCCCTGTTGCTGTTGGCCGCGACAACGCCGGCAATGCTGCGGGCCCAAACCACTCTGGCGGAGTGGAATTTCGAGAATCAGGCGCTCACCCCGGGCGTGTCCATTCCCGCCAACGCGGCGAGCACGCTGTCGGTACATGGCGGCGCAAGCTACCAGGGTATCACTTCGGTCGGTATTCCCACCGGTAGCTACGCTTACGCGAACAGTTGGAGCAATGGCTCTGGGACGAAATACTGGCGGATCAACGTTTCCACGGCCGGATATACGTCCATCACCATTTCCTCGCTGCAGTGGAGCGAGTCCACCTTCTTCAGTCATCAGGGACCGCGCGATTTCAAAATCCAGTACAGTCTCGATAATTCCACCTGGGTGGATGTGTCGGGCGGCGCGTACGCTCTCAATATTGATTACGGACAATTTGGTTGGAAAACCCGCACGATCACCAACCTCGCCCTGCCAACGGCCTGCGAGAACCAGGCCACCCTCTACATCCGGTGGCTGATGAACAGCAACACCGGCGCCAATGGCAGCGATCCGGTGAGCGCGGGACAAAATCTCATCGACAATATCATTGTGCGTGGTGTTGGTGGCGGTGGCGGCAACACCGCTCCCACAATCAGCAGCATTACAACACAGGCCACGAACGAAGATGCGCCCACTGGCGCCATCGCCTTCACGGTGGATGACGCGCAAACCGCCGCCGGTTCGCTGACCGTCAGTGCCGTCTCCAGCAACACCGCGCTTGTGCCCAATGCGAACATCGCGCTCGGGGGCAGCGGCGCGAACCGCACCATCACACTCACACCATCCGCAAATGCAAGCGGCGCGACCACCGTGACCGTCACCGTGAGCGACGGCAGTCTGAGCGCATCGACCAATTTCACACTCAACGTCAATGCGGTGAACGACGCGCCGACCATCAGCACCATCGCTGCGCAGGCCACCAACGAAGACACTCCCACCGGCGCCATCGCCTTCACCGTTGGTGATGTCGAGACCGCTGCTGCTTCACTCAGCGTCAGCGCTTCGTCGAGCAACCCCACGCTCGTACCCAACGCGAACATCACACTTGGCGGCAGCGGCGCGAACCGCACCATCACCCTCGCCCCTGCTGCGAACATCACTGGTGCGACAACCATCACCGTCACCGTGAGCGACGGCAGTCTGAGCGCCTCGACCAATTTCACACTCAACGTCAATGCGGTGAACGACGCGCCGACCATCAGCACCATCACTGCGCAGGCCACCAACGAGGACACCCCCACCGGCGCCATCGCCTTCACAGTGGATGACGTGGACAATGCCGCAGGCACGCTCTCCGTCAGTGCGGTTTCCAGCAATACCGCGCTCGTACCCAATGCGAACATCGCGCTCGGTGGCAGCGGCAACAGCCGGAGCATCACCTTGACACCGCTCCCGAACGCCAACGGCTCGACCTCGGTCACCGTCACCGTGAACGATGGCAGTCTGAGCGCATCGACCAATTTCACTCTCACCGTGAATGCGGTGAACGACGCCCCGACCATCAGCGCCATCGCTGCGCAGGTCACCAACGAGGACACCCCCACCGGCGCCATCGCCTTCACCGTTGGTGATGTCGAGACCGCTGCCGCTTCACTCGGCGTCAGCGCTTCGTCGAGCAACACCACGCTTGTACCCAACGCGAACATCACGCTTGGTGGCAGCGGAGCGAATCGCAACATCACGCTCTCACCCGCCGTGAACGCAAGCGGCGCGACCACCATCACGGTTACCGTGAGCGATGGCAGCGTGACCTCCAGCAGCATCTTCATATTGACAGTGAACGCGGTGAACGACGCGCCCACGCTTGCGGGCATCGAGGCCGCCAATCTCGTGTACAATGAAGGCGCCGCTGCAACGGCCCTCACCGCCACACTTACCGCGGACGATATTGACAACACGATGTTCACGGGAGCGACGGTGTGGATTTCGCAGAATTTCATTCCTTCCGAGGACGTTCTCGAATTCACCAACACAGCCACCATCACCGGCAACTTCGCTGGCGGTACGCTGCAATTGACCGGTGTCGACAGCAAGGCCAATTACACCACGGCCCTGCGCAATGTGCGTTATCGCAATAGCAACAACGTGCTGCCCAATACGGCGGTGCGCATGGTGTCGTATCAAGTCAACGATGGCGCCGCCCTCAGTGCCGTCGCGAAGCGCGGCGTGCAGGTGGTGGAAATCAACGACCCGCCGGTGGCCGAAGCGGGGCCGAATCAGAGCCAAAGCTGCGTCCGCCCCACCGGCACGGCTGTGACACTCAACGGTGCGGCTTCCTTCGACATCGAAAATGATCCGCTGACCTACACCTGGAAAATCAACAATGCCGTGGTTGCGACTGGCGTCTCCCCCACCATCAATCTGTTGCCAGCTACGCATGTGGTGACACTGGAGGTGAACGATGGACGCGGTGGCATCGCCACGGACAACGTCACCATCACGCTTATTCCGGATGTCACGCCTCCGCAAATCACCGCGCCGGCGAACATCACGGTCAACACCACGACCGGCCTCTGCAGCGCCACGCCGAGCATCGGCATGGCGACGGCAACGGACAACTGCCCGTGGCCGATCACCATCAGCAACAACGCCCCGGTGGTATTTCCCAAAGGTGTGACCATCGTGGTCTGGACAGCGGTGGACGGATCGGGGAACAGCAGTTCGGCGAATCAGACCGTCACCGTGCAGGATCGCCAGAATCCCACCATCAGTGGCTGTGCGCCCACACAGACGGTGGAAGGAAACGCGCAGAACACCGCGGTGATGCCGGACTTCCGCGCCCTCGTGAGCGCAACGGACAACTGCACCGCGACGGCCAATCTCGTGCGTACGCAGACCCCCGCTCCCGGTACGACCATGGCCGCCGGAGTGCATAACGTGACGATCACCATTGGTGACGCCGATTTGAACAGCAGCAGTTGTGTTACCACATTTACGGTAACCCGCCGTCCCGAAATCGCACCGGTCGCTCCTGTCGTCGTGGTGTCGGGTGCGTGCAAGACCGCAACCGTGACCTCGGAGAGCGTGGTGATCAACAACAGCGGCGGCAATTTCGCCGGTGGCCAGATGATGTGGAATGCCAGCACGTCCGCGTCGGAGATCACGCTGTTGAACAGCTCGGGCATGCAGGGCCAGGCGTTGCAGTTCACGGTGGATCCGCGCTCGCTGCTCACACCGGGAAGCTATCTCCGCACGATCACCATCACCGCGTACAATGCCAACACCATGTCGCCAGCCACCAACTCGCCGTTCAACCTCACCGTGCGTATCGACATCCTGCCCATCGGCACAGTCACGGTGACGCAGGCGGTGGGTACCACCTGGACGCCGTTTGTGAATTCCCTCGGACAAACCATCGCCGAAGTGAAGAGCAACAACGGCACGATTCAGAGCTTTTCCGTGAGCATGACGCCGTGCACCATGCCGCAGGGCATCACGCGCATCCGCTACGTGAATCGTACCTACACGATGTCCACCACCGCGACCAACCCGAATGTGGATGTGCGCCTCTTCTACACCAGTGTGGAAGCGGCGTCGATGATCACCAATCCCTCGGCACTGACAGTGTGGAGCAAGCCCTCCGCGATGTGGGTGGACCGTGGCGGCACGTCCGACATTTACCTGAATCGCGTGCAGGTCAACGGCCTGACGAATCTTGCCGGACAATTCGCTCTGGCCCATGGCTGGTTCGCAAAATCGCGCACGCTCGCCATTCAGCGCGCGAGCTACGATGCCGCAACCGCCACCGCCCAATTGGAGTGGACCGCCACACTGCCGGGCGAGCAGATGTCGTACATCGTGGAGTCGCGTGAGGAAGGCGAGGAGACGAACTGGTCGCATGCGGCAACGCTGACGGCCACCGCGGGCGAGCAACTGCGCTTCGCCGACGCTCTTGCCAGCGGTGCGCGCTTGTACCGCGTGTTCGCCATCGATGCCGATGGTCGCCTGTACGAATCCCCCGAGGTGCGCATCACGGCTTCGGCGCTTCCCACCGAGGTGACGCTCGAGCAGAATTACCCGAACCCCTTCAATCCCTCCACAGCCATTCGCTTCAGTGTCGGACAGTCCATGCCCGTTGTGCTCACCGTGCACGACGCCCAAGGCACGGTGGTCGCAACGCTGGTGGATCGTGAGGTGTCGGCGGGACAGCACACCGTGCAATTCGACGCATCGACTCTGCCCTCGGGCACGTATTTCAGTCGACTCCGTGCCGGCACGACACTGCTGACGCGTCCGATGCTGCTCGTGAAGTAAACTCCTCCCAGCAAGGTGGAAAAAGCCGCATCCCGAAAGGGGTGCGGCTTTTTTGTTGCAATGGGTGTGTCGAACGGCGGCACGTGGAATCCGGCCGCAAACGATCTATCCGGATTAAAAGGTGTACGGAGTCTTTTTGTAACGCGTCGCGAGGGAACGGCTACCGTTGAAGTCGGGCAGACGCAGCACCTTGTCGTACTGCTTTGTGGCATAGCTGCGCTGCTTTTGCACATCGTGCAGCATGCCCATGCGGAGATTCGCCATGATCATGTAGCCCGAGGGTTCCTCGTCCAGTTCACGCGAGATGCGGTCGCATTCCACCAGGGCCTTCATCGCGGCGTTGTAATCGCGTGCGATCATTGCGGCATAGCCCGAGTAGTACTGCGCCTCGCGCAGCATGGATTTACTGTACCCGCGTTTGCCCTTCTGCACATTCGCGATGATGTCGGCAAACACGCGCGCGGCGTCGTCCCAGTTGCCCAGCTTCACGAAGGTGCGGCCCACGTAGCGATGAAAGACGGGATTATCCGGAAATTCGCTCGCCAGCTCGCGCGCGTAGGTCAACGCCTCGGAGGGCTTGTTCTCGATGCTGTAGTAGGTCTGCATCAGGAAGTACTTCGCCTCCCAGTTGGCGAAGCGTCCTTTTTCAGCGGCAAGCTTCAGTTCCTTCAATCCGCGCGACCGACTTCCTTCGGGGAGGAAAACCATCAGCGGCTTGAGCACGGGATATTTGCCGGGGAGCACAGCGGTGTAGTAATCGTAAATGCCAGTGCCGAAAGCCAGATCGGCGTTGTCGGGCGCGATGTCGGCGGCGTCAAGCACCACGGGCAACGCTTCCTTGCCGGTGGTCGCGGCTTTGACCCAGCTTTTTCGATTCGCTAGTAATCGACCTTTGAAACCGATGGAACCGCCCTTGAAAAACAGCCCCGCGAGATCGCGCTCGTTCTTCTTCAAGCGACGATCGCAGAGATCGATCACGTCGTCGAGCATGTCGTAGAAAGCATCGTCGCGCGATTCGTTGTCGATATCGATGAGAATGCGCCACCATTCCACCATGGCCAGGAAAAAATGTCCGGCGGGATGATCGGGATAGGCCTTGACCACCGTGGAAAATGCCGCATCGGCGGCCTCGAAACGAAGATTGTACGTGTCGCGGATTCCCTTGGCGAGCGTTTTATCGATCTCTGGATCATCAATCCATTGCGCGCGCAAAGGCACCGCGAGGGCAAGCAACAACACCAGGGCAAAACCGAACCGTCGCATCGTCATCCTTCCTGTTCATTCACCTGTGACACATCATTGCGTGGAGCGATCCAGCGGCGGACAGGCGGTAAAACCAACAACACCGTTCCCGCCACCAACACCGCGCTGGCAAGCACTCCACCCTCCGGACCGAACATTCCACCGGTGATCCATTCCGGTCCGCTGTTGCGCGTCAACAACACGCTTTGTCCGACAATGCCGCTGACCGGCAGTCCGAACAGCGGACCAATGGTGAAATTCCACGTCAAATGCAGTCCTATCGGCAACCACAGCGCCCCGCTCACCACGCGCGCCACACCAAGCCACACACCGGCGAGGAAGATGTTGAGCAACGCGAACCAGTGGATACCGGGATTGCCGAGATGCATCAGACTGAACACCGCCGCGGTCACGAGCACCGCAGCCGTCGCGTTGAAACGCCGACGCAGCACGAGAAAGGGATATCCTCGCGCGAGCACTTCCTCGGAAACGGAGACGATACTGAATTGTGCGAGACCGCCAACGAGGATATGAAGGGTGTTGAAGTGCATCCTGCTCATACCGGCCAGACCAGCGGCAAGTTCCACAGCAACGATGGCCACAGGCATGAGTACTCCGAGCAGCAGACCCACGAGCAGCGCTACACCCGCGCCACGCGACCAACGCACGCCCACATCGAGCACCGACGCGCGTTCGATGGCCAGCATGCAGAACGCGCTCGCGCCAGCGACAGCAAGCAATTGCACCAGCAGCCACGCCTCGGTACCGGCCACCTCGGCCAGCACGGCGGGGATGGTCAGAAGAATTGTAAGAAAAAGGAATACACCGCCGAAAGCGGCCAGTTTCCACCCAAAGCGCAGCTCGTTTTCCCTCAACCAGAAATTGCTGAGCGGTTGCGCCGGTTCCTCAATCTGCGACCCTTCCATGCGAACGATCCTCGTATACCCAGGAGTGACACCAGCACAAGATACACGGGATGCAACAGCTCCGCAACGAGCAGGTCGGGGAGC
>JAMIQH010000231.1:0-1786 GCA_035914695.1 Bacteroidota bacterium
GCAGAAGAATGGCATGGTGGAGCTTCACTGGCGCACGGCGACGGAGCTGAACAACTATGGCTTCGAAGTGCAGCGCAGTGCCGACAAGAACAACTGGGATGTGCTGGGCTTCGTCTATGGCGCGGGGAATTCCTTCTCGCCGCGCGATTACAGCTTTACGGATGAATCGCCCTTGCGCACCTCCGAAAAACTGTACTACCGCCTCCGCCAGATCGACCGCGATGGCACCAGCGAAACAACGCAGGCGCTCGGGTTGGAAATGAGTGGCGTTGTGGTGGATTTCGCCGTCAACGCGCATCCCCAGCCCTTCTCCGGGTCGTTGAATCTCACCATCGAAAGCCAAGGCGAACAGTGGGCGAGCATCGCGCTGTACAACAGCGTATTGCAGAAAATCAAGGTGGTGTACGAGGGTAGCGTCGCGGGAACCATGGCGGTGCCAGTGGAAACCACCGATTTGTTCGATGGGAATTACTTTCTCGTGGTGCAGCGTGAAGGTCAGGCGCCCCTCGTTCGCCGCGTGGTCAAGATCACCCAGTGATCCATTGAATGGAAGGTGTCACTATCGCTCTCCAGCGATTTGTGGACAGCGAAATGAAAACGCCCGAACCGCAAGGTTCGGGCGTTTTTTGCTGTCGAAACCAGTCATCAGCGGGTGATGAGAATGTTGGTCCTTCCATGCGCCTGCCCGCGTTCGACAAGCAGCACGTACAAGCCGGGTAGCAACGCACTCACATTCAGGGCTTGAACGCGCTCTCCGTGCGATGACACCGCATCCGCCCCGCCAAGCACTTCACGGCCGATGATATCCAGCATGCGGTAACGGAGAATGCCCGTCCCCCCTGCTTCGAAACGCAGTAGCAACACAGAAGAGGCGGGACGCGGATGCGCTTCCAACGTCGCTGGACGGATCGGAACAAGCGCGTCGACGGCGGTCTGCACTGTACTGCCCACACCGCTCAGCGGCACATGCAGCGCGGAGTGACCATCCGAAAGGGTGATGGACAGCTCGGCGGTGCGCGGACCTTCGGCGGCGGGGGTGAAATCCGCCTGCAACACCGCTTCGCCGCCCGCGGCAATCACCAGCGGTAGCGTGATGGCGCGAAGTTGATACTCCGCGGCTTGCGTGCCCTGTATGTCGATAGCGGTGATGGAAACCGCGCTGGACAAGCCGTTGCGCACCGTCAGGGATCGCGATGAGGTTGCGCCAATCGTCACGGTTCCGAAATCGAGCATGCCCTCGGCCACACGCACCGCGGGACGTGTGGCGAGCACCTGCACCATTGCCTCGGCCGAGGCGGTGCAGTTGCCATTGCCGACGGTGCATTGTACACGAAAGCTTCCCGCCTCGGTGTAACGATGCGTGGCGTTCGCACCGCTGCCGGTGGCACCGTCTCCGAACAGCCAGGCGAAGGTTGTCGCGCCGTCCGCGGTCGCGTTGACATTCAGTGTGGCATCCTCGTCCAGATACAGCGTATCGGACGAGGTCTGAATCGATACCGTAAGGGCGGGAAGTACCTGCACGCTGCATTCCGCCCATCCCATGCCGATGAAGTTGTGGTTGAGAAAAGCGAAGCGTTGCTCCCCGACGTCGTTCATCGTCCGCAGCAGTTGCTCGCCCTCGCCGATCCACAGCGGGTGACTGCTGTCGAAGGGTCCACCCAGTGCCTTAACTTCGGTACTGTCGCCGGCAAACCAGTAGCGAAGTCCATCAATGGAAGAAGTCGCTTCCAGAGTGACCATCATGCCCGCGCAGACCGGACCGGGCTGCTCCACCGTGGGAGCGGGC
>JAMIQH010000232.1:0-1519 GCA_035914695.1 Bacteroidota bacterium
AATCAGCATTCATTCTTCTTTCGCACCTGAGCATCCGACAGCTGTTCCTGTGTCGCGCATTACCCTCGCATGACGCGGGACAGTACGAATGGAGCGCGTGCGGCCATCGCAACCCTGCGTCGACGCCGAGAGTGGCGCGGGAAGGGCGGCTTGCGTTATTGTTCCAAGGACTTCATCATTTCCATCGAAACACCACAGGGAGAGTCAGAGCACACCGACTTGTTCATCATCGTGGATTGTAGAACTGAATTTCACCGTTCTCGCATCGTCCCTGCTCAATTCGCTCAAGAAATTAGTGCGATTGTTTTCCACAACAACATCGACATCCATGCTTGCCGCGTCGACATCCACCGGACGCGCACCGTTTCGTGCATACTGTCGCGGACGGTTTCGGGTGGATAGACCAGCGCCTTGGCCACCGCGGTCAATCGGCGACCAACCCTGGGGGGACCTGGATGGTGGTGAGGTATTCCTTCTTCTGTTCGGGCGGGAGTTGCCGCGCCATCAATGTGGCATTGTAAATGAACCCGAGCAGGATGAGAGCGACCCTCTTCATACATGTGCATCGTACCGTGTTTGTGGGGGAAGTTGTACAACGACACTCCGATACAGACAATACGGTCGTCTATTCACTCTACCCGGCAGTCTCACCTGATATCGCACCGGGCCGCCTCGCTCGGTTGTTCCTGCCTTCCTCCGCTGATATTTGCACATCAACGTCAGGCTTGTACGAAAACAGCTGCGCGAGGCAGGACACGTGATCCTGCCTCGCGCAGCATGTTCCTCGCGAAGCTCAGTCGAGACGAAATAGAACCGGCACGGTCACTTTGACTTTCGTACGCTTCCCCTTCCATACACCTTGGGCGAATTCCACCTGGCGCACGGCATCGCTGGCGGCTTTGCTCAAGAGATCGTGCGGACTTTCCAGCACCTCGGTACTCTCCACCTTGCCCTGCTCGTTCACGAAAGCGAGCACGAACACCTTGCCTTGAATACTATCGCGCAGGGCTTCCGGCGGGTAGACCACCTTATTGCGCAACGACGTCAGGCCTCCGATGATTTCGGGCGGAGAATCCACCAGCTCGCGATACTCCGCTTTCTGCTCGGGCGTCAACTCCTGCGCGGCGAGCGGTGCGCAGGCGAGCAGGAGCAACAGGATGGATGTGACGAATTTCATCGGAAACCTCCTTCTTGCGACATCTACTTCAGTGCGAATTTGATGGGTACTCTCACGGTACTTTTCTCCGGATTGGATTTGAACGTGGCGGGAATCCACTTCACTTTGCGCATGGCATCAACCGCGGCTTTGTCCAGAACCGGATGCACGGACTTGATTACACGCATATTGCTCACGCTGGCATCGGCCGCAACCTCCACCTCCACCACCACGGTCCCTTGAATCTTCTTCGATGCCGCTTCCGGAGGATAGGCCAAGGCCTTGCTTAGCGATTTCATACCGCCCACGATTTCGGCTGTCTGGACAGCATTCATCTGATCGCGGGCGGAGAGACTGTCCTCT
>JAMIQH010000233.1:0-7417 GCA_035914695.1 Bacteroidota bacterium
ATCCAGAGTGCGCGGATAGGAGACGAATAAACGGACTCCCATGTCCTCAAGTCGACGGAAGGTGGCCTGGGTGTTCCCTTCGACCGACAGCAACACGAGATCGGGTTTCAGCGCGAGAATGCGCTCGACGTCCGGCGTGAGCAAGTCCCCCACCACGGTACGCGTGCGCGCCTCCGACGGATAGTTGCAATGCGCGGTCACTCCCACCAGCAACGAATCGGCGCCGAGGGCGAACAGCGACTCGGTGAGACTGGGCGCGAGACTGACGATGCGGCGCGGGATGCCGTCGAACGCCACCCGTCTGCCGATGTCATCCGTGAATACACGCGTCCCGCCCGGCCGTGAAGCGGAAGGCCGGTCGCATCCCACCGCGAGCAGAGTCGCGAGCAGGAGCACCGGCCACAGCCAGGACGCACGCATGCGCGGCGTTACTTTCCGAAGCCGAATATCGCCTTGACGATATGCAGCGCCATGGAGGGATTCTCCTTCAACCGCCGTGTGGAGTACGGGTACCACTGATCGCCAAACGGCACGTACACACGCAGGCGATGTCCCTGCGCCACAATCTGATCGCGCCGCTGGGGACGCACGCCGAGCAACATCTGGAATTCGTACGCTTCACGTTTCAATCCGAGACGCTTGACCAGCGCGAGGCCGTGTTCGAGCAACACGTCGTCATGCGTGGCAATGCCGATGTACACGCCATTGCCGAGACCATACTCGTTGAGTTGCTTGAAGCTGTCCTGCACCTCGTCGCGCTTTTTGAAGGCGATGGCTTCGGGCTCGACATAAATGCCTTTGCAGAGACGGATATTCGTCGGACCGTCTTCCACAAGATCGCGCAAATCCGTTTCGGTGCGGCGCAGATAGGCCTGCAAGACCACGCCCACATGGCCCGGATAATCCCTGCGCAGCCGCTTGTACATTGCCAGCGTGGCATCGGTGTAGGGATGATCCTCCATGTCGATACGCACGAAATTGTCGTATCCCTTCGCGATGTCGAGCAGCACGCGCAGATTTTCCTCGCAAAAGGCCTCGTCGATGCTGAGTCCCATTTGCGTGGGTTTGATGCTGAGGTTGGAGTCGAGCTTATGCTCGTGAATGGCGTGCAACACGGCCTCGCATTGCCTGCGCATGACGAGGCTCTCTTCGCGGCTGTTCACGCTCTCACCGAGCACATCCATGGTGGCCATGATGCCGCGCGCGTTCAAGTCCTTGACGACGCGGATTCCATCCTCCAATTTCTCGCCCGCGATATACGGACGCGCGAAAAAGCCAACGATACCCTTCGGGATAATGGGGATCGAGATGGCGATAAGCTTGCTGATAAATGACATGATGCTCTCGTGGGAATGGGGTCGTGAGCGATTACCGGCGCTGTCACCTCAAGGATGCGCTTTGCGCGCCGGCGACAACATTCTCATGAAGTCCACATGGGAATG
Source organism: Bacteroidota bacterium (assembly GCA_035914695.1). GTDB lineage: Bacteria > Bacteroidota > Ignavibacteria > SZUA-365 > SZUA-365 > JAOSJT01. The sequence continues at coordinate 1,443 of JAMIQH010000233.1, forward strand.
GGTGTGCGATTCGTGAAAAAATACGGAATTAGAGTCAAAAGTACGGGCAGTCCGCCAATTCTTCGAGTCGCAACCGTCAAAAGTAGCGCGAAAGGCGACCAAAATCAAGATGTATTGCTCGATCTGCGAATTTCCCGTGAATTCGACTCAGGCGAGAAGCTCCCTGTACACGTCGTAGGTGCGGTCGGCGATACAGGTGTTGGTGTACTGCTCCAGTACCCGCCGCCTGCCTTTTTCCGCGAATTCCGCGCGCAGGGCTGGGGAGTCCAGCAACCGCTGCATGTTCTCGAGCAATTGCTCGGTGTTGCGCTCCTCGAAGGTGAGTCCGGCATCGCCGATTACGCGGGGAATTTCCGCATGCGTGGATCCGAGCACGGGTACTTCCGAGGCCATGGCCTGCACCAGCACCTGGCCGAATTGCTCCTTCCAATGCGGCACGGTGTACGATGGCAATACCAGCATATCCATGCAGTTGATATGCCGTGGAATGTCGGCGTGAGGAATGGAACGCACAATGCGCAAACGATCAGCCACACCCACTTCCGCCGCGAGGCGCCGCATCTCGTCCTCCAACGCACCGCCGCCAATGAGCAGCAGCGTGAAGTCGCCCCGCAGCCGTCCCGCGGCGCGAATCAGATCGAGCACCCCTTTTTCCGGCACAAAGCGCCCAATGAAACCTATCACCGTGCCCTGCAACTCGAGTTCGCGGCGCAGCGCGGGCTGTTCCCGGCGTGCGAACAGCTCCGCATCCAGACCCAGCAAGGGCATGACGGTGACGGGTTTGTCGAACCCCTTCGCGCGGAGAATATCGCGGGCATCACTGTTGCCGCATATCGCCGCATGCGAATGCCGGAGATTGAAGCGCTCGATGGCGTTGAAGGGAAAGCGCAGGGTTTTCTCGAAATTCATCCAGGTGAAAAACAGGTTGCGTACCTTCGGCGCATACACGCGGCTGTAGCACAAGGCCTGGAAATAGGAAAGCGCATCGGTGCCTTCTTCGGCGTGGAGGATATCGGGATGGAAGCCACGCATGGCCATGTCCCACGATAGATACGCATGCGCCGCTTCCTTGCCCGAGAACAGCACCGGCATCGCCCGCATGTCGAGTTCGTCGTCGCGATGGTCGGCATAGCGCAAGGTGAACAAGTAGTCCTTCCACACCGTGGGTACAACGATGCGCAAACGCACGTCCTCTCTCGCGGCGAGGGCGCGCCACTTCTCGCGTCCCACGCGTGTGATGTAGGTGTGGCTGAGGACGAGGATGTTCACGCTCGGGCTCCCCGCTTTCTGTCGGCCACGGCCAGCGCGTACACTTCCGCGGTGCGCCGGGCGATCTCGGGCCAGGCGAATTCATTTTCCACACGGCTCCGGGCTCCCGCGCCCAGCGTGTTGCGCAAGCCCTCGTCGTCGAGCAAGCGCAGAAAGGCCTGCGCGAGTTGCTCGGGACTGCGCGCGTCCACCAGAAGTCCGCTGCGCCCGTCCTCGATGATTTCAGGAATGCCGCCCACGTTCGTCCCCACCAGCGGCAATCCGCTGGCCATGGCTTCGAGACCGGAAATGCTCGTGGCTTCCATCAACGAAGGCAAGGCGGCAATGCTGGCCAGCGCATAGAACAACGGCATGCTGCTGTTGGGCACGTTGCCTGTGAACACCACATCCTTCGCTTGCCGCCATTCGCGAAGCATGCTTTCAAAGCGCGCGCGCTCCTCGGGAAAGCCGCCTCCGACGATAAGGAATTGCACGTCGGGTCGCTGTTCGCGCACCAGTGGCACGGCGCGGATGAAGTACTCCACACCGTTCTTGGGCTCGAGCCGCCGCGGACAGATAATGACCGGACGGGCGGGATCGAGACCGTAATCCTTGTCGATCACGCCGAAATTGCCGCCGGGGTGGAATTTCGCCGCATCCACTCCGTTGGGAATGTAGAAGTTGCGCTCCGTGCGAATTCCTGTGGCGGCGGATTTCTCGTACAGCTCTCGGCTGGGACTGATGATGGCGTCCGCATGGCCAAGAAAAAGCCGGATTTTCCTTTTTCCCATACCCCTTTCGAACATCTCGAGATAGTTGCTCGTGTGGTTGGTCCACACCACCGGGAGCGCGTTGCGCAGGGTGTAGCTTGTCCAGCAGTTGGGTGTGAGATCGTGCCAATGCAGTACATCGAAGCCCACCCGCGCATGCAGATCGAGAATGTAGCGCCGTACCATTCGGATGTAGATCACATGCTTGATGCGCGGCGTCTGCCGGTCCACAAACAACTTGTGCACGGTGAAGCCCTCCATCTCCTCCACGCGTTGCTCGCCGGCCCCGTACACCGGATGCACGAGATGCACGGTATGGCCGTTCATGACGTGCGCGCGCGCGAGTTCGAGGGCATGAGTGGCCATGCCACCCACATTGGGAAGAAAATCGGAGGTGAGAAGGAGAATATTCATACGGAGTCGCTGTCAGGATAATGCGCGCACATCGTCGATGATGCGTTGCAGTCGGTGAATGGCCTGATGTTCGCTGTGCGCGCGCGCATGTCCGGCGGCGGCGATGGCGAGACGTTCGTCTTCATGTTCGAGGTAGTAGCGAATTTTCTCGCGCAATTCCTCGGGCGTTTCGAAGCAGGCGATTTCCTTGCCTTCCACAAAAAGATCCTCGGCTTGCTCGCGGGAGCGCTGTGTCAGGAGGAAACCTCCAAAGCCGGGGATTTCGAGCGTACGCACATTGTGCGAGTCTTTGTTCTGCTCGCGCAGGAAGTTCAAATGGATCTTCGATACGGCGAACAATTTGGAAATTTCCTCACCATACACCGCATTGCCGCGCCAGCGTGCGCGCAGGGGCTTGTCCTCCGCCACACGTTCCCACATGTTGCCCCACACGGCGAGCGGGAGATCGGTGATTTTCTCCAGCCACCATTCACGCATGGGTTCCCAGGTTCCGGCAAACACCACGTCGGTGGCGTACTTCGCACGATCCTCCTCCGACACCGCCTCCGGCATGATGAGCATGTTCGGATCGTAGCAGAAGGGCAGATACTCCACGCGCCGCGCGCCGGCATCGCGCAGGGGTTGCATCAGCGAGCGGGCGTAAATGTAGTAGATGTCGAACAACGGAATACTGTCAATGCTGTCGCGCGTGGCGTTGCGGTTTTCCACGTTGAACGGTCCGTCGGGATACCATTGCAAGAGTACGGGCTTGTAGCGCCGTTTGATTTCACGCAATGCATCGACACGAATCGTTTCCCCTTTGAGCAGCAACACCACATCAGGGCGCAGCTCTCCCACAGTGCGCAGTAATTCGGCGCTCATCGCCTTGCGATCGAGTCGTCGGCGCAGCGGACCCGGAATGGGCAGCGTGTGCTCGCGTTCGGCGCGTTTGCGATAATCGAACACATGCACGGTGCAGCCCAGCGCTTCGAGCGCGGGCTTGTAGGTCCAACCACCCGTGCCGTACCAGTATTCGCAGACGAGGAGGATGTTCATGAATGTCCGTTTATGACGAGGCGCCGTTCATGACGCCGCGAATGTACTGCAAGTGCTCTTTCAGGCGGCGACGCTCGGTCACCAGCTCCAGAACGATAAAAATACCAATCAGGTACAGCGCTTCCAACCCGAAGCGCGCCATGGCTCCCAGTCCGGGATCCGGGAGTGGAAACGCCAGCACGATGGCCGCCGCCGCCGCTCCGAACAGCAGGGGCAGCGCGAAGGCCTGCAACCACTGCACGCGCACTTCGCGACGCACCACCAGCATGGCGCCAATCACACCCACGGCGTAATTCACCACCACTGCGAGCGCAGCACCGCTGATTCCCATGGACACGACGAGCAAATACATGGCGGGGAGAAATATCACCAACTGCACCACGCGAACGCGTACGATGGCCCCGGGTTTGCCCTTGGCATACAGCAACTGCTTCATGTTCTCGAACATGGGCGAAAGCAACGCGCCCGCTGCGAGTATGCGGAGCACGGGCACGGCATCCAGCCACTGCTCACCAATGATCCGGAGAAATGACTCCGGTAGTACCGCGAACACCAGCACGAAGGGCATCAAGGCGCGCGCGAGGAAAAACAGCACCAGCGTGAAGGCCTTGGACAGGCGCTCCGCATCGTGCTGCACTTTCGCATACGTGGGCAGGGCCACCGTGACCACCGCCGGAGCCACGGTCTGCGGAGCCATTTCCCAGTACTTCAACGCGCGCCCGTAGCTTCCCTGGAGATTCGTGCCAAGGACGGATTCCGTGACCAAGGTTCCGTAGCGGACAAACAGCACCTCCATTCCTCGGGAGAAAATGAGCTTCCAACCCATGGAAAGAAACCAGCGGGCGGTGGAGCGATTGAAGCGCAGTCCCACCGGATAGCGACTGACCAGAACCATGCCGATGAACGACACGACAAAGGAAGAGCAGTACCCCAGTACCATGCCCCACGCGCCGTACCCGGCCGAAACAAGTCCGAAGGATACCAGCGGGAACGCCAGCACCGAGAGCAGGTTGATGCGCGCGATAACCTTGTACTCGAGCTGCTTCTCGAGATAGGAGGAAAAAAGAATGGTGAAAAGATTCAGCGTGCTGAACGCGGCGAGCACGAGAAAGGCCTCGATTTTGATGCGCGTCGTTCCTCGCAACTCCAGTACCCACGCCACACCCAGCGTGCTCATCACCATGAGCACGGACAAAAACAAGGTCAATACGAAGGCCGTGGAGTACAAATCCTCCTTTTTCTCGTCGGACTGTATCACCGAGATATTGAACGACACAGCGGCGAGGATGAAGAGAATATCCACCACCGCGAGGCCGAACATGTAAATGCCATTCTCATCCGGCATCAACAGACGATCACGAAAGACACCGAAGAAAAACCCCACCAACATGGCGAGGTAATTCATTCCACTCGTCCACAACGTCCCGATGATCGCCTTGCGCCCGATGCTCACGACGTCTCCTCGGCAGCCAGCACCTCGCGATACACATCCACCACAGCGTCGGCGTAGCGGACCCAGGTGAAATCCTGCACGTACGCCCGAGCGCTCTCTCCCATCGCGACCCGCTCATCATCGTGTTCGTAAAAACGGAGCAGAGCATCCGCTATGGCGTCGGCGTCTCGAATCGGGAGCACCAACCCGTGCTCGCCGTGCCGGGCGATGCTGCCGGTATTTTCCGTCACCACCAGCGGCAAACCGCAGGCCATGGCCTCGTAGGTCACAAGCGCCGATCCCTCCTGCAGCGAAGGCAGCACGAACACCGACGCCTGGCTGTACTCGCGATACAGATCCTCGTGCTTCACATGTCCGCGCAACACGATGCGGGAGGCGTGCCGCTCGAGCAGGGGTTGCAATTCCCGCTCCACTGTGCCGATGAACACGAGTTCGGCCTTGGGCAGCGCGAGACGTTCCCACGCCTCGAGCAGATAGTGCACGCCTTTCTGCACGCTGATATTGCCGACGAAGAGCACGCGAAATACATCGTCGCGCTTCTCCTCCTTGCGAAAATGCGCGGCATTGAAACCGTAGGGAATCACCGCGAGCTTCGCTTCCGGCACGCCCTGCTCAACGAAAGTGCGCCGCACGAATTCCGAAGGAATGATCACGCGGTCCGCCTGCTCGATTTCCTTCAATCCTTTCTCGATGATCTGTGGATGCGCGCGCTCGGCGACGATACCAAAGCGGTCGTATTCCTCACGAAGTATGGCGTCCTGAAACCAGGGATGCGTCGAGCCCCGCTCGATCACCACACGCGCACCGCGCTGCCGCGCGAAGGGCATGGAGATGAGCCCGTAATTGCCCCAGGCATGATAGATGTCGCAAGGAGGAATGTATTTGCGCGAAAGCGCATCGAAGAGATTGTCCTTCACCCAGGAATAATACCCGCGATGCCGCAACGACGGCACCGCACGCACCAACATGCCGATGTATTCCGGCGCGGGAATGGCGGTGTAATACCGCGCCGGAAGCAGCGAACGCACATACCAACTTTTGGTGGTGATGATGCG
>JAMIQH010000234.1:0-5662 GCA_035914695.1 Bacteroidota bacterium
CGAGGACAGTCATAATGCTCCGTCAAATTCAGCGGTTGGTCAAAGTGCAAATATATCATTCCTGCCACGCGGGAACAATGTGGAAATGCATCTCCCCGTCGGGAGCGCTTTGGGGGACATTCCCGCCAGCCGCCGCGAGCTGCCCGCGATCATCCGATTGCCGCGAAGGCCGCGCGGTGCCGACCGTGTCGCCCTCTGGGAAACGTTGCGATCCGCCACGAAATGTGCGGGAAGGTGCTTGAAATTCGTGAGCATTTCGCTATATTCACAATTAAGATACAATAAATCTGCTTTGCACGCATGCACATAGCTCCCGATTCATAACGCGACGTACCTCCATGGGTCAGCAATCATTATTGCGAAACGCCCGGGTCCCCGCGATCTGTCCCAAGTGTCACGCCCCCGCGTTGTATCGCACACACAGCACCTCCCGTCTCGACAATATTCGACGGAATTTTTCTCCGAAGCGGAAGTTTCGTTGCCATACCTGTGATTGGCGTGGATGGTTGGACGAGTCGCAGCTGTCGTATCCGAGCGTCTCCATTTTCACAAGCGTCACGGCTGTGGCGGGCGAGGATGTGGATATCCCCTCGATACGGTTGGAGGAGGAGGGCGCAGCGGCGGATCGCTATCGCATGATCACGCTCGAACGTGAAACGCCCGCGCCGGTGGAAGCGCCGCAGGCGGAAGTACCGCATGAGGAAGCAGCGCGCTTTGCGGATGATCACGCGGAGCGCCTGCCCGAGGCCAAACGCCACTCCGTTCCGGAGACCGCGCCCGCCGAGTCAACGGCTGGCACGTCGCGGGCCTCGTCGGCCAGGGGCAATGGCGATGGCCCGGAGGAGGAATTGCGGCCGCCCGAGGATATGCTCACGGATATGCCGCGTCCGATATCGGAAAAGGTGGGCACGCGTTTCCACCATCATTCGCGCAACACCAATGTGGCCTGCCCGGGCTGCGGCGAGCACTACCTGTTTCGCTCGCGCACGCGCAACGTGTCGGAATTTCTACGCAGAAAACTCACGAACAAGCGTCCCTACCGCTGTCAAAAATGCGGCTGGCGGGGATGGATACGCAAACGGCATTAACCACACGTTCACTCACATCAGCAACGGATCACTTCCATGCAAATCTCCAAATCCGCCGGCTATGCGGTTCACGGCCTCGGCTATCTCGTCACCCGGGGCGGCAAGGGTCCCGTGCAAATCTCCGAAATCGCCGACGATCAGGATGTTTCCAAAACCTATCTCGCGAAGATCTTCCAGCAGCTCTCCACCGCGCGTATCGTGGTCGGTCATCGCGGTGTGACAGGTGGGTACATTCTCTCCCGTCCGGCGGAAGAAATCACGCTCATCGACATCATCGAGGCGGTGGACGGTCCTGTGATGCGCAAGCACTGCTGCCTCGGGTTGTTCTCCTGCCCGATCAAGACCAAGTGTTTTGTGCTCGAGTCCTTCAGCGCGGCCAATGAGCTGTTCGTGAACTACCTGCAGGCCATCACTCTTGCGGATGTTGTGGACCGCATGGGCAAGGCCGACGCACCCTTCCTGGCCCATCCGCCCAAGCGGAAAACGCGCAAGAAGTAACCGTCCCCATCACAGTTTTCGGCCTGCCGTGGCCATCGCCGCGGCAAGGGGTGGCTTTGCATTTTACACTCGAACATACCGACGCCTCCACCAAGGCCCGGGCGGGACGTTTTCGCACCGATCATGGCGAGGTCGCCACACCGATTTTCATGCCTGTCGGCACACAGGGCACGGTCAAGGCCGTGGAGCAGCGGGAACTCGAGGAAATCGACGCGCGCATCATTCTCGCCAACACCTACCATCTGGCGCTGCGTCCGGGCACGGATCTGCTCGAAGCGGCAGGTGGCCTGCATCGCTTCATGAACTGGCAGCGGCCGATACTCACCGACAGCGGCGGATATCAGGTGTTTTCCCTCTCCGAGCTGCGGCGCATCGAGGCCGACGGCGTCACCTTCCAGTCGCATATCGACGGATCCTACCATCGCTTCACACCAGGCCGGGTGATCGACATTCAGCGCGCCATCGGTTCCGACATCATGATGATTCTCGACGAATGTCCCCCCGCCGATTGCGGTTACGAATACGCGCGGCGCAGCGGCGAGCTGACCCTGCGCTGGGCGGCGCAGGCACGCGAGCATCTGGACAATACCGCTCCGCTGTACGGTCATGCGCAGTACGCCTTCGGCATTGTGCAGGGCAATGTGTTCGAGGATTTGCGCATCGCCAGCGCGCGCGGCTTGATGGACATCGGCTTCGACGGCTACGCCATCGGCGGCCTGGCTGTGGGCGAGCCCGCCGAGGTCATGTACGCGGTGACCGATTACACCACCGACGTGCTGCCCGCCGACCGTCCCCGCTATCTGATGGGTGTTGGCACGCCGCTGAACATCGTGGAGTCCATCGCGCGCGGTATCGACATGTTCGATTGCGTCATGCCCACGCGCAACGGGCGCAACGCCATGGTGTTCACCAAGGACGGACCGCTGACCATCAAGAAGGAGCGCTTTCTCCGGGAATTCGTGCCGATCGAAGCGGATTGCGGCTGCTACGCTTGCCGCACCTTCACGCGTGCGTACGTGTGCAATCTCTTCCGCACGAATGAAATTCTGGGCTTGCAGCTTGCTTCGCTGCACAATCTCGCGTTCTACCTGCAATTGACGCGGGATGCCCGAAATGCTATCTTACAAGATTGCTACGCTTCCTGGAAGGAGGCGTTTGTCCGACGCTACACCGCGGGGCACACCGCGCAAGTGGCCAACAACCAATGAAGTCAGGAGTGTTACGGTGATCGACATGTTGCTCGCGTTCGCCCCTCCCGCCGAAGGCGGCGGTGGCGGCCAATCCATGGTCAGTACGCTGATCTTTTTCGCGCTTATTTTCGTCGTGTTCTATTTCATGATCCTGCGTCCGCAACAGAAGCGTGCGAAGGAGCGCCAGTCCATGCTCGACTCCGTGAAGAAAGGCGACCGCGTGGTGACCTCGGGCGGATTGCACGGCAAGGTCGTGAATGTGGACGACAAGACGGTGCTGCTTGATGTGGGCGACAACATGAAGCTCAAATTCGAGCGTTCCGCCATCGGCACCATCACCCGCGAGGGCTCCGGCGAATAGCGCGGGATCAGTACCATGGCGTATCAATTCAACACCATCGACGAGGCGCTCGAGGCTTTGCGGGCCGGCGAGGTGCTCATCGTGGTTGACGACGAGGATCGCGAGAACGAAGGCGACTTCGTCTGTGCCGCCGAGAAAATCACACCCGAGATTGTCAATTTCATGGTGAGCCAAGGCCGGGGCATGGTGTGCGTGCCGTTGACCGAGGAGCGCATGAACGAATTGCGTCTCGGCATGATGGTCGATGGCAACACCGCATTGCACGGCACGAATTTCACCGTGACCGTGGACTATGTACACGGCACCACCACGGGAATTTCCGCTTCCGATCGCGCCGCCACCATACGCGCGTTGGCCGATCCGGGAACATTGCCCACGGACCTTGCGCGACCGGGCCATATCTTTCCGCTCAAAGCCGTTCCCGGCGGCGTGCTGCGTCGCGCGGGTCACACCGAGGCGCTGGTGGATCTCACACGCATGGCGGGTCTGCAACCTGTGGGTGTACTCTGCGAGATTCTCAAGGAAGACGGCACCATGGCGCGCACGCCCGAGTTGATGGACATCGCCGAGCGCTACAAGCTCAAGATCATCGCCGTCAATCAGCTCATCGAGTATCGCGTCAAAAAGGAAAAGCTGGTCAAACGCGAAATCATCACCAAGCTGCCCACGCGCTACGGCGAGTTCGATCTGCACCTCTACACCAACCTGCTCGACAATAAAGAGCATCTCGCGATGGTGAAGGGCACGATCAATGATGGCGAGCCCGTGCTGGTGCGCGTACATTCGGAATGTCTCACGGGCGACACCTTCGGCTCGCTGCGCTGCGATTGCAAGGATCAGCTCAATGCGGCGATGATGCAAATCGAACGCGAGGGCCGCGGCGTGATGCTGTACATGCGGCAGGAAGGACGCGGCATTGGCCTGGCGAACAAGCTGCGCGCCTACAATTTGCAGGACGCTGGTTTCGACACCGTGCAGGCCAATCTCGAACTCGGCTTCCGCGATGATTTGCGCGATTACGGCATTGGCGCGCAAATTCTCGCCGATCTGGGCGTGACGAAAATGCGGCTGCTCACCAACAATCCCAAGAAAATCGTGGGATTGAAAAGCTACGGCCTCGAGGTTGTCGAGCGCGTTCCCATCGAGAGCATGCCCAACGAGGTGAACGAGTACTACCTCAAAACGAAGCGCGATAAAATGGGGCATCTCATCCTGCATCAGCACGGCTGAGCAGGATCGCGACGATTGGACGAGTCCGGATGGCCGGGTGATTCCGCGATTTTCGCGCGGATTGCTTGACTTTCATGCCGCGCAGCGCTATATTGATTGTGTCATAGCCAGAATTCCCACCCGGAATGCTGGCTACTTTTTTATTTCGTTTTGATCCGTTTCCATAAGCATCGGAGTCCCACGTGCAATCTCAAGGAACAGTATACCTGACGCGCGAGCGCATGCTCGAGCTGGAAAAAGAACTCCAGGAAATGAAGTCCAAGGGCCGTGCGGAGATTGCCGGAAAAATCGCCGAGGCGCGTTCGCACGGCGACTTGAGCGAGAATGCGGAGTATGACGCCGCCAAGGAGGAGCAGGGTTTGTTCGAGTTGCGCATCAGCAAGATGGAGGAAATGCTCTCCCGCGCGCGCATCATCGAAAAGTCCGACCTGCCCACCGATGCGGCCTACATTCTCTCCGATGTCACCCTCGAGGATCTCAAGCATGGCGGTACGGTGACGTACAAGCTGGTGTCGCAGGAGGAAGCGGATTTCGAGCAGAACAAGATTTCCGTGACCTCGCCCATCGGCAAGTCGTTGCTGCGCAAAAAAGTCGGTGAGGAAGTTCAGGTCAAGGTGCCCGCGGGCGAGTTGCATTACCGCATTATCGCGATCTCCTGACCCCCGTTACGATCGTGCACGCGCATCCATCCTCGGGGGTGGATGCGCGTTGCTTTATACGGGGCGGCCATGCACGATGCGCGAATGTGTGAAAAAAAATTTCCTGACTTCGCCATTGCAGCACCCGAGACACGGGAAGGAAGCACAATTTCCTCCTCGCTGCGGAAGGCTCATTTAATCGCGAAACGCGACAACACCCTCCCGTCTCATTGCGACTCTGCTTCTCTGCGACCTTGCGTTCCATTCTCCTGAAGGCGGAAGGGAATTCAACGCAAAGACGCCACGGTGCAAAGACGCAAATGGTGGCTATTCTCGCGAGCCCTGTCGTTTCGTGAAATAGACACCTCCAGCCTGCTTTCGCCATTGCAGCGCCCAAATCACAAACGGAATCCCCGTAAGTCATTGAAAACAATGACTCATATATGCAATCCCAACTAGCCCAACTTCGACACCTAAAAAATATTTTCGGGTGTTTTCGGGATGAAAGAGGCCCATATGGCTTTGAATCAATGTTGACAGGGGTAAAGTCGATGTAGTGGAAAAATCCCCCCTTGATTCCGGCGTTCGGGAGGGGGTAGATTGCACCATGTATCTTCGAAAACTTCGACGAAAAAGCAGTACCGGCGACGCCCGCGA
>JAMIQH010000235.1:0-4686 GCA_035914695.1 Bacteroidota bacterium
GGACGTCACGCCCTGTGCGTTCACACATGATATCGTGGTGACGGGACGGCGGCTCACCGCGCGTCCGGTGGCATCGCCCAATCCGCTGGATCTCGGGTTCGCCGCGATTGGCGATCAGACCAATGGCACGCTCACGTTGAGTAATCCCACGCAGGTGGACATGGTGATAGACAGCACGGCGTTGCTGCTGCCGTCGCCGCCGTTCACCCTGCTCAATCCGCCGGACACGGCCTTCGTGCTTCCCGCCGGTGGAAGCGTGCAGTTCAATTTCACGTATGCTCCGCAGAGTGAAGGTGATTCGCAGGGACAGGTCTTTTTCCACGCCAACGCTCCCTGTCTGGATTCGATTCTCGTCGACATTCGCGGATCCTCTTCACGCAAGCCCGCCATCACGCATCAGATCGGGACGTTCGCTGAATTGCTCTGTCCCGACGACACCATCTCCACGACAACGGCAGTGCTGCGCAACACCGGCGGCTTACCGCTGACGATTTCCAATCTCCAGCTCACCGGAACGCATCCCGGTGACTTCCGCATCATCTGGCCCACACCGCCGGTGACGGTGCAGCCCAACGACACCACGACGGTGTTGCTCTCCTTCATTCCGCAGGGGTTGCGCACGCCGCGCACGGCATCGCTGCTGGTCACGAGCAATGCGCTCAACACGCCCGCGCTGTCGATTCCACTCAGCGGTCTCAAGCAGGATGTGCGTCTCGAAATACTGGCCTCCGAACGGGATCACGGTGTGGTGTACTCCTGCAACCTCCCGGTGTTCGACACTCTGCTGTATCGCAATCCCGGTACGATACCGTTGAACATGACGCTGGATGCGGCGTTGCTTCCGCCCGGCGCGAGTATCGATCCTCCGAATACGTCCTTCACCTTGCAGCCGGGTGCGGAGCGCCGCATTGTGCTGCGTCTTGAACCGAGCGCGTTCGGAACGCTTGCCGCGACGGTGCGTGTCGTACCATCACCTTGCCTCACCCCGGTGGAGTACAGCTACAGCGTCGCGTTGTCGCCGCATGTGGCGCAGGTCGGGCCGACATCGCTCGATTTCGGAACGCTCGGTGTGGGTTTTGCGCAGACACGGAGTTTCACCATTCGGAATCCGTGGGCGCATCCGATGCAACTGGGGTACGGTGGCACGGGATTGTCGGAAATGAGCAGCGTACTGCCGCAACCGTTGCCGACGGTGATTGCGCCGGGCGACTCGGTGACAATCACGCTGGAGTACTCGCGCACTGTGGAGCACACGCTGTCCGCCAACATTCGCGTGTACACGACGGTGGAAGGTTGCGAGGATTCCTCGCATGTGGTGACGCTCAGCGGGCGCGTGCAGGGATCCACGGCCACGGTCAGCGCGCCCACACTGCAGGCCGCTGTTGGTGAGCATATCACCATTCCGCTGCGCCTGACGAACAGCAGCAATCTGGCGTTGACGGGCACGAAATCCTTCCGCGCCCTGCTCGCCCTGAATCGCACGGTGTTCTGGCCGGAGTCCATCAGCAGTTCGACCGGCAATGCCACGATGACGATTGACAACGTGGGTCCGGATGCGCAGTGGATAACCGTGGAAGTAACGCAAGCGGCTTCGCCGAGTGATGGCGTGCTGGTGGAGTTGCGTGGACTGGTGATGCTCGGCAATACCGACAGCACTCCGTTGATGCTTACGAACTTCGACTGGTTGGAGGGCAATACGCAAACGGTGCGCGTGAATGGATCGCTGCTCGTCACGGGCATTTGCGAGGAAGGTGGCAAGCGTCTGATCGCCGCACCGTCGCTGGCGAAAATCACAGCTGTGTCTCCAAACCCGTTCAACGGCCGTACGGACATCGTTGTCGACATCGCCGAGGAAACCGCGGTGGAATTGCGGGTCTACTCGCTGATCGGCATGGAGGTGGCGGCGCCGTTCACGGGCGTACTCGCGGCGGGCACGCATCGGCTTCCCTTCGATGCGGGATCGCTGCCGTCGGGCAGCTATGTGGTGATGCTCCGCAGTCCGGAGGGTGTGTCGACTATGCGTGTGGTACTGTCGCGGTAAAAGGACGCGAAGGAAATTCGCTCACGCGAAGGCGCGAAGGCGCGAAGGAAATTCGCTCACGCGAAGGCGCGAAGGCGCGAAGGATTTTTGAGGCGCATCTCACGGGGTTCTGTTCTGTCGACACAGAAACGGACTCCGTGGGATGCGCCTCAATTTATCCTCCGTGCCCTCCGTGCTCTCCGCGACCTCTGTGTCAGAAGTAAATGTGACCGACCTTGCGGCCACGAGTGATTCTCTTCCGCGGCGATTGGTCCTTCCCTTTCGACACAGAAACGGACTCCGCGGGATGCGCCTCAATCTATCCTCCGCGCCCTCCGCGCACTCAGCGACCTCTGCGTCAGAGGTAAGTGTGACGGTCTAAGTTTTTCCCAGTCGATCACTTCGACCGGAATCGCACATCCGCGCGCAGCAGCAACCTATCCGGCAACACATCGATATCGGTATTCTCCAGGCGCAGCGGGACACGCTCGAATTCATAGGACTTCACTGAATACTGCTCCGGCGGAAGCGGAAAATTCATCGCCGCGTCGAACACCGAAGGAATGGTCATCGGCTGCAACAGCTTGTGAAATTCGAGCGGAATGTCCTCCGACCAGGGAATGTCCCACCCCAGGAAATTCACGCGGAAGGTCGCCTTCAGCAGCACGCGCCGTGGACGCGGCTTGAGCTGCATGCTGCCGTTGTCGCCCGCGAGCAGATCAAAGCGCACCGTGTCGCGCAGCGACAAGTCAATGGCCGGCGAGGCGGAACCCGGCACGCCGGTGTATTTTCCGCTTACATGCAAACGCCCCTGTCCGCTGAGTTCAATCGCCGCCGCCAGTTGGCCTCCGCGGGATTCGAGAAACTCGAAGCGACGCAGATTCAACACCACGCGCCCGCTGTCGATGTCGAGCCGATTCGTGTAGGAAATACCCAGCACGCTCTTTTTTTCTTCAAGAAGAGGCCGCGTGGCGAGGAAGGTGATGGTCATGTCGTCGCTGCGCTGCGTCGCGATGGCTTTGCTGACGCGATTCAACGCATCGATGCGCAACGCGAGCGAGAGATCGTTGCGCATGCGGAAACGCTTCTCAAACTCCGTTATCGGCGCTTCGGCCGAAGGCAGCATGGACTGCAGTGAGGCGATACGCTTCTGCGATTCCTCCACCGTCGGTAAATCCAGCGACGTACAGGACGCGAGCAACAACAAGATCGGGAGTACGAATACGTGTCGCATGTCACTTCCCCCGCACATTGTCGAGTTGCACCGTCACCACCACCATGCCGTCGAAAAGCAACACATCCTTGATTCGCACATTGTAGGCGATCAGACGGCGGGGCGAATCCAACACAAGATTCACCTTGCTGCGCACTTCGCTGCGTACGCCATCGATGGGCATGCTGTCTTCGAAACTCAATGGCATGAGCATGGGCGGAAATTGTTCCTTGAGGCTGCCCAGCTTGACGCGAATGACATCTTCGATGATGTCTTCGGCAACTGTCAGCAAGCCCGAGGCCTGCACCGCCGGCACCACGTTGAAAGGTTCGATGTCGATGCGCAGGGCCTTGTCCTGCGGAGTGAAGGCGAGCAGGCAATCCATGATCAGGCGCACGTCCACGTTATGCGCTTCACTGCGCACGGTCAAATGCAGCGAGGCAATCGCCGAGCCGTGGTAGAGCACCGCACGAATCGAGTCAATGGTGTAGGGCGTTGCGCGGTCCAGCCAGCCGCGACGACCCCGCAATTGCCCGACCGCCTCGTCGACGAGTTGCTCGGACAGCATCAAGGTGGCATCGGCGTCGTCGATACGCGGATTGCGCTGTAGACGATCCGCCAGGCGCAGCGCCGCCGTGTACCGTGTTTCCAGCATGGTGGCCTCGCGGGCGCGGGCGTATTGCTCACGGTCGATATTTCCGCCGGCAATGCTGCGCACCACGGCGCAGCCCTGTAAAAGAATACCTCCCGCAAGAAGCAGCGGAAGCCAGTAACGCATCATGAGAAATGTACCTCGATCAGTTTTTTCTCTTCTTCGTGAAACCATGGCGCTCCCGACACGCTGATCGGATGCACCTCCACATCCAGCACCCGCGCGTGCCTGCGCGCCTCGGCAATCTCCGCGTTGATGTCCCCGCCTTTCCAACACAGCAAACGACGCGCTCCCCCGTCTCGCAGCAAAGGGTAACTCCAACGCACCAGCGAGGCCAATTGCGTCACGGCACGGGCAAGCACGGTATCGGCGGAGCGTTGCAGTGCGGGTTGCTCCTCCACCCTGCCTGTCATGCAGGTGACATTGGTCAATCCCAGCCGCTGCCGCATGTCCTCCACCGCACGGAGTTTTTTCCCGATGGAATCCACCAGCACGAACGTTGCATCGGGAAACACGATGGCAAGCGGAATACCGGGCAACCCTCCGCCCGTTCCGATATCCACATAGCGCGCACGCGCATCCACCATCCCCATGAGCACAGGCGCCAAACTGTGGAGCACATGATGCATCCACAGTTGTTCCTCGTCCTTGCGGGAGATGAGATTCACGCGTGCGTTCCATTCGCGCAGCATATCACCATACGCGCGAAGCGTCTCCGCGCGATGATCATCAAGCGGAAGTCCGGCGTCGTCGAGTATGTGGAGAAATGTATCGAAGGTCATGTGCATGCTGATCCCGAAT
>JAMIQH010000236.1:0-1677 GCA_035914695.1 Bacteroidota bacterium
CGGGCGGAGGTGTCGTCGCTGACGGTGATTCACGGCGGAAAAAAATTCACCGTGCCCGCCTTCCAGCACAACCGCATACTCTACGCATCGCTCACGGAATTCGGGAAGAAGCTGTCGTGGCCCGCGTTCCAGAGCGAGGAATATAAAAAGTACGAACTCCGCATCGGGGAGTCCCGCGCGAAATTCACCGCCGACAATCCCTTCGTGGTGGTGGTGGCGCAAAAGGACAACACGATCCGCGAAGTGCTGCAACTTCCGTACGATGTGATGAAAACCGATGTGGCCTGGTACGGACCCATCGCCGGCTTGCTTCCGCTGTTCAGCCGCAGCATGCAGCAGCACATGGAATTGGATCTTGCGTCCTTGACGTTGACCATCGGAGGAAAGGGCAGCGTGGCCGCGCGCGTGGTGGGTGCGCTGGCGTCGAGCAACGACGCGAAATCCCCCGCCACCGAGAAGAATGCGCAGCCGGGAAAAACGAAGGCGCCATCCGCCACGACCGATACCGCCGCGAAAAACACCTCCCCGCGGAGCGAGCGGCCGGCAAGCGCACGTTCGTCCGCCGACGACACCGCCACCCCACCCTCGGCCGAACTCGCGCCACGCGCCATCAAGGCCGAAGCGGTTTCGACCTTCGACATCAGCAAGCTGACGGTGGACAGCAGGAAAAACGGCGTGCTTATCCGCATTCACATGCGAAAGGAGCCGAAGCACTTCGCGAGCGAACTCGTGGCGGGCAACACGCTCGTGGTGTCGGTCAATGGTGCGAGCGTGGACGAGAATGAAATTCGTCAAACACCCATCGACGGAGAAAGTGTGACCGCGGTGAACGCCGAATTGCTGGGCGACAACACACGGCTCATTTTTTCGCTCGATGGCGAATTCACCGAGAATAAAATTTCGCGCGACGTGCGCAGCAACGATTTGCTCGTGTCCTTGTTCAAAAAAGTCGACATGAGGAACATCGCGGCCGAAGAGCAGGGCGGCGGCCGCTCCCGTGATCGGACGAAATGGAAACTCGATTGCATCGTGCTTGATCCCGGACACGGGGGCAAGGATCCCGGCGCCATCGGCGTGTCCGGCATCAAGGAGAAAAACATCGTGCTGGGTGTGGCTTTGAAGCTGGGCAAAATGATTTCCGATCGCATGCCCGGCGTGCGCGTGGAGTACACACGCAAGGACGACACCTTCGTGCCTCTCGACAAACGCGGGCAGATGGCCAACAATGCCGGCGGCAAGCTGTTCGTGTCGCTGCACTGCAATTCCACCGAGAAAAAACCCTCCAACGCCCGCGGTTTCGAAGTGTACATCCTGCGGCCCGGCCGCACCGCCGAAGCCCTGCGCGTGGCGGAATTTGAAAACTCCGTGATCAAACTGGAAAAGGACTACGAAACGCGCTATGCCAAGCTCACCGACGAGAACTTCATTCTCGTCAACATGGCGCAGAGCGCGTATGTGAAATACAGCGAGCGCTTCGCGGAAATGTTGCACGAGGAAGTGAAACGCGGCAAGCAGATGAGCAGCAAGGGTGTGAAACAGGCCGGCTTCTACGTGTTGGGGGGAGCGTCGATGCCGAGTGTGCTGATCGATATGGGCTTTCTCTCGAACGCCCGCGAAGTGCAGTATGTCGCCACGGGGGGAGGGCAGCAGCACATGGCCGAGCGCTTTGTCGAGGCG
>JAMIQH010000237.1:0-11631 GCA_035914695.1 Bacteroidota bacterium
TAGCGCGCGATTTATACTTGACCATCGCATTTTGCGAGATGCTCACTTCGTAGCGTACAATTTCCTCTGTCTTCCAACACGGCGGCCGCACGCCCACACACTCGGTCATCGCCGGGTATCCCACCAAGCCGGATTGAATATGTCGATGATTCGGACCATGCACAAGAACATCTCCGCCCCGCACGGGTACGTCAATTGGAACGGGCATGAGCCCGGGACGTGCGTCGCCTTCCGCGAATCGAATCAACCGACACTCATCCTCACTTGTTTGCGAGAAGCCGTTACTGCGCATGCTCACCAAACCGAGGCCCTCGGCGAACACCCATGATACGGTTCGATTATCGAATGTACCATGCACTTCATACCCACGACGCGCTCCACGGGGAGTTTCAACCATCTCGGTCGCATCACACACTCCACTAAGCAATGATGCACCTGGCGCCAGATCGAAAGGAATCACGAGTGTATCGCCCTTCCCCGTCAATGCATGAACACCGAACGAATCGCTGCGCAGCCATCGATATGGGAAGTGCAACGCCGAAGGATACTCAAGCAGAAAGTACCGCGTCGATCCAACCACAGTATCCCTCCGTATGACGACTCGAACGAACACTGGTTTGGTATACGCCGAACCTGGATTCGGAGAATGCATGACATGCCAAACAAATTCATCGCCCATTCGAATTTCCCAAGCGACGGATTGGGCGGAACAATTCACCACCGCGCAAAGCATCGCGATGAATAGAAGCACAGCGTAACGCATCTCTCCTCCGACTACATCCATGAAATCACACCACAAGTTCATGTATTCGGAGCGTAATGTCAAGTAACTGACTGCATCTACTCCGAGCTGTCTCTCAAAGATGAATTCAAATCATATACCACCGAATGTTTCCGATGCAGAACAACACCGCCCATCCTCCTCGTGGAGAATGGGCGGTGCGTGTTTACTGTCAGACATCGACGCGGCCGAGTTCCGCCGCGTCGCGCCGAGGTGTCAGCGCGCGATCAACATGCGTCGCGTGAGCGTATTGCCATTGTGACTGAGACGGTACAGGTACAGACCCGACGGCAATGCCGCGGCATCGAAGCGTGCATTGTAGCCGCCGGCGCGATACACTCCTTCCGCCAACACCGCGATTTCACGGCCCAGGCAGTCGAGCACCACGAGCCGCACTTCACCCTGAAGGGGAATACTGAAACCGATCGTGGTGGAGGCGAGGAAGGGATTCGGATAATTCTGTCCGAGTTGGAATTCGCCGGGCATGGCATGAAGGGCGTCCACTGGATTGACTTCGGTACCACGACCGTCCACAAGCACGGTGTCGGGCGAGGTCGCCGCATTGCTCTCAATGATCAATGCTCCGCTGCGATCGCCTTTCTCGGCCGGGGTGAAGCGGATGGTGACGGAGGACGATCCTCCACCCGGGATTTCCACCTGCTGCTCCAGCGCGACGAAATCCGCCAGCGTTGAGGTGATGGACGTCACCAGCAAGGGCGTGCTGCCGGAATTCCCGATGCTCAGCGGCAATTCCTTGCTTTTGCCGACACCCACCGTGTCAAAGGCGAGACGCGATGGCACAAAGGAAATTCCCGCCGGCAGCGTACCAATGCCGTCGACCACAATGGTGTCGGGCGACGATGGCGCGTTGCTCGTGACAATCAGCACGGTGTTGAGTGGTCCGGACGCCAGCGGCGCGAAGCGCACCGTGAAGGCCTTGTTCGCCGCGGGAGCGATGGTCGCGGTCTGCGTCAGCACCGAGAATCCCGCGTTACCGGAGGTGATGGAAGCGATACGCAATGTGTCGGTGCCCGTGTTGCCGATGCTCACCGTCGTGTCCTTGCTGCTTCCCACCAGTACTTCGCCAAAGGAAATCGTGCCATGATCCATTGTCATGCTCACCGTTCCCACGCCAAAGCCGGAAAGTGACACCGTCGTGGGCGAACCCGCGGCGTTGCTCGTCAGTGTGAGTTCACCGGAAACCGGGCCCAGCGCCGTTGGGGTGAAGCGCACCGAATCAGTGAACGAGGCGCCCGGAGGCAGCACGCGCGAGGTAATGGTGGGTACGAAACGCGGACTGGAGCTGCTGATCGCCGAAATGGTCAGCGTATCGTTGCCGGGATTGGTCACGACGAGCGCCAACGCCTTGCCGGAGCCGAGTTGCACATTCCCGAAGGCGAGCGCGTTCTTGTCCGTCTGAATCGCCGCCTCGGCGGTTCCACGCCCCGTCACAACGATCGTGTCGGGACCAAAAATGGAGTTGCTCGTCACCACGATGCGGCCGGTAACGGCATTTTTCGTCGTGGGCTGAAAACGCACCGTGGCGTTGATGCTTGCCCCGGGAGCGATGGTGTTGCTCTCGGGCGTAAGCGAGAACTGCGGATCGCTCGCCGTCGTCGCGCTGATTGTGAGCGCCACACCGCCGGGATTGCTCAACGTGACGTCGCGCGTTGAGGACATTCCAAGGCCCACATCACCGAAGGCAACGGTTTTCGTGGAGAGGGAAAGCTGTGGCGGACCGATGGGGAAACTGCCATCGGCGAGGATGCGCGAGGCGTAGATTTCCACATTGGACATGTTGGGGCGAAAATCCTCCCATGCCGCTATCGCACCATTGTGCCCGTCACTGATCAGCCGCGGGAATTGTTGCGGATTGTTCGCCGTACACACCGGCACGCCGGCGGGACCCCACATCAATGCGCCGGCATCGGATATCCGCTGCCCGTACACATCGGTCTGTAACGCGCCCTTGGTTTTATCTTCCCAAATCACGATCGCGCCACCTGCGCCGTCGGTGACAACGCTCGGGGTCAGTTGGTCTCCAGCACGGTTCGACACTTCCACGCCATTGGCGGCCCAGAGTTTCGTACCGGCTGTGTCCACGACTTGCGCGAAGGTACGTTTCTTGCCGCTGGTTCTGCCATCCTCCCAGGCGACGCACAGCACGCCGGGAGCGTGAAGCGACATGCCGTGTCCGGTTTGACCGCCGGTGGTCGAGGTGATACGGAAATTGTTCGCCGGTCCGGCATCTTTAAGCATGGCGATGTAGAGATTGGGAACGGAGCCGCCACCGTAATCCGAGAAACCGAGGAAGGCATTGCCCGTTCCGTCGGACACAAGCACCGGAGCGTCCTGCGAACCGCTGGCCTTGACCACCGCGAGACCGTTCTTCGTCCAATACGCCACGCCGTTGGAATCGATGCGCTGCGCGTAGATGTCATAGCCCGACTGGCGGTAATGCGCCCAGGCGATGTAGGCGCCACTGCGTCCATCGCTGGCGATCACGGCCTTGTTTTGCAAAATGAAGCTGGTACACACCGCGGAGGGCGCCGCCCAGAGCTTCGTTCCGTCACCGCCGAGACGCATCGCGTACACATGCGTGCCGGGGCCGCTGCTGGCCTGATTGATGTAGGTGATGATCACGCCGCCGCGACCGTCGCTGGTGATTTTCGGATCGGATTGATTCATGGCGCCGTCGGCCACCACAACGCCATCCTTGGTCCAGAGCACGTTGCCCGAGGAGTCAATGCGCTGCGCGTACACGTCGTTGTCGCCAGCGCGCGTATCCGTCCAGGTGATGAACGCGCCGCCCGCGCCATCGGCGACAATATCGGGTTTCGATTGCGAACCGAAATCGACAGCGATCGCCACACCGTTGACGGTCCAACGGATATAGCCGTCTTTATCGATACGCTGCGCGTAGACGTCGAAGGAACTGGTCTGGATTCGTTCATCATGCCAGCAGATGATGGCCCCGCCCTTGCCATCGCTGATGATCTGCTGACCTGTCTGGTTGTTGCTCGTACGAACGATGGCGTTGTTGAGCGCGGGGTCGGAAGACCATTGCGCTGAGACGAGGGCGGTGAACACGAAAACGAGCATCGGCACAAGGAGTAACATGCGCTTTGTCATCGGCAGCTTCCTTTTCGAATGTATGATCGTGGATGAGTCGGAATATTCGAGCCAGGGGGATGGTGGGGTTGACACGTGAAGGAATATACAACGTCCGGCCGACAATTGGCAGTCTCCGTCGGGATTCCGGATACTTTTCTCCGCGTTGGAACGCGTGGTGAAATACATGGTTGCGTTGATGCACCAGGGTGGCAGGCAGGTGAACAGTATGGAATGACAATCAATCGGAAAGGGAGGTTACAACCGGACGCACCCTTCTCGGAGACCGAGCCATCATCGCTGCGTTGCTTCACCGCTCCGAGCATCCCGGAAACGTGCTCGACAAGGTGTGGCGATGTGGCAGACGCGGGCGTACCGGGTAACTTCGCACCGGGATTCCCCTTCTCGTGGACTCTGCATCGGATCGGGCGAAACGAGCACGCTCGTGCGGTGAACCATGTTCAGCGTTTCCGCACATGTTCCCGTGGTGGTGGTTAGTGCATTGCTGTGAATTGTGGTAGGGTGTTCATTATTTGCGGTTCTGTCGTATATTGAAAGGTCTTTCAGCAACGCGACGAACATTCGTTTCATTTTCCATTACACTGGAGGAATCATGAATCGTTATCAGGAGTTACTCGACCTCGTGCAGGGCTTCGCCGCCGATTTTGACAAGTTCTACGCAAAGGGCAACAAGGCGGCCGGCACGCGCGTGCGCAAGCACATGAACGACTTGAAGAAATTCGCGCAGGACGTGCGCAACGAGGTGCAGAGCATGAAGAAGACCGAGGGCGAGGGCTGATCCGATCGCGGTATGCGAACGCCTCTCCCCTTCACCGTTCCCCGCTCCTTCCATTTCGAGCACACCGTCCTCTCCCATGGATGGTGTGCTCTTTCTCCTTTTTCCTACGAGCAAAACACACGCGTGCTTACGCGGGCGCTGGCGCTTCCCGATGGTCGAAGCACGACCATAACCTGCCGACCGGGTCCACGTGCAGGCGTACTTGTGGAGTTGGAACATGCGGGACGTCTTCGAAAGACCGACCTCGCCTTCCTCACCGAGCGCCTGGCCACGATGCTGCACCTCGCACTCGATTTGACGCCCTTTCATCGCCGCATGAAATCGCATGCGGACTTTGCCTGGATGGCCGAGGCGCGCGCGGGACGCATGCTGCGCGGGGCGACGTTCTTCGAGGATGTGATCAAGATGATTCTCACCACGAACTGCTCGTGGTCTTTCACCGAGCGCATGAATGAGCGGCTCGTCGCGGCCTTCGGCAGCGGTACGGGGGAGGCGCGCGATTTTCCCACTCCGGAAGCACTCGCCGCCAGCAGCGAGGCCCAGCTGCGCAACGACATCAAACTGGGCTATCGCGCACCCTACGTTCTCGCGCTGAGCCGGCGCGTGGCCGCGGGCGCCCTGGATATCGAGGCGTTCCGCAGCTCGACGGCTCCCGCCGCAGAATTGTTCAAGGAATTGCGCGCGTTGGAAGGTGTCGGTCCTTACGCCGCCGGCAATTTACTCAAACTCCTCGGACGCTTTGACTACCTCGGCCTGGATTCCTGGTGCCGCGCGGCGTTTTCGCGCATGTATGCCAACGGCGGACCCGTGAGCGATGCCGACATCGAGCGCTTTTATGCTCCCTTCGATGAATGGCAAGGGCTGGTGATGTGGCTGGATGTGACGCGGCAGTGGTACGCGGAAAAATTCCCCTTTCTTGCCACAGGCGTGTGAACGCGGTGCGATTGTTCCATCGAACATCTGACGACTCCGTGCCCAATCGACGCCTGCGCGCCATGCTTTGCCTGTGCGTTACCTGCGTTTTCACGCTCGGCGCGGCAGGGGTGACGGCGCAGGATGCGCAGCGTCTCCATCGCGACGCCGTGGTGGTGGACGGACACAACGACATCCTCAGCCGCGTGGTGAAGGGCGTGCGCATGGATGTGCGCGGGAATACAGGACATTCCGATCTGCCACGATTCCGCGAAGGCGGCCTGGATGTGCAGGTGTTTTCCGTGTACGTGCATCCGTCGAAGTCGGGCGAGGATGGGTGGCGGGCGGGACTCGCGCAAATCGATTCCCTGCGCGCCCTGGCCTCGCGTGCGCCCGAACGCATCGCCATCGTCACCGACGGGCGCGGCGTGGACGAGGCGCTGCGGCGCACGGCGCTCGCCGCGATAATCGGACTCGAAGGTGCGCTGCTCATCGACGGGCGGGCCGACCGCTTGCGCGCGCTGCACGCCCGGGGGTTGCGTGTGTTCGCTCCCACCTGGAATCGCAGCAGCGATTGGGCCACATCGTCGGCGGACGAAGCCAAGGGCATGGCCGCGCCCGGCCTCTCTACGAAGGGTCGCGCGCTCATTCGCCTGCTCGACACGCTGGGCATGCTGCTTGATGTGTCGCATCTCGGTGCGCGCTCCATCGAGGATGCGCTACGCGAAACGCGCAATCCGGTCATCGCCTCGCATTCCTCCTGCGCGGCGTTGCGCCCGCATCACCGCAATCTGAGCGACGAGCAACTCCGCGTCATCGCGGCGCGCGGCGGTGTGGTGATGATCAATTACTTTCCGCCGTACATTCGCGCGAATGTCGATACGAACACGAAGCGCGCATTGGCCCGCGCCTGCAAGGAATTGGACGCCCTTGCGCGACGCCACAAGCGTTCGGATGCGCGCTTCCTCGCCGCCTTCGATACGGCGATCGATCGGGCCGCGCGCAAGGGAATCCCCACCTTGCGCGACGTTGCCGACCACATCGATCACGCGGTGCGTGTGATGGGTGCCGCGCATGTGGGCCTAGGCTCGGACTTCGACGGCATCGACCATGCGCCGCTTGGATTGCACGACGTAACCTGGCTGCCCCTGCTCACGCGAGAATTGCTCCGTCGCGGACACGACGAGGAAGCGATTCGTGGCATACTCGGAGGCAATTTCCTCCGCGTCTTCGCCCAGGTCACCGCCAGCGCGTCGGGCGCGAAAAGGTGATGGCGATCCGCTATGGAAATACGGTCGCATCGGATATTGAAGCATCCCAGCGTTCGATCATTCGTTCGCATTGTACGTTAGCGGCAAGTTTCGCATTTTGGGAGTTACGGCTACTTCCCCCTTTCGAGACAACGAGTACGTTTACCCATCAGTACAAGGATTGACGCATGAAAATTCATGAGTACCAGGGCAAGGAGATTCTCAAGCGCTTCAACGTGCCGACACCGCAGGGTGGAGTGGCGACGTCGCCCGAGCAGGCGCTGCGCGTGGCGAAGAAGCTGGGAGGATCGGTGTGGGTCGTGAAATCGCAGATTCACGCCGGCGGCCGCGGCAAGGGACGCATTCTGAATCCGAAAACGCGCGAGTTGATTCTCGATGGTGGCGTCAAAGTCGCCAAGTCGCTGGAAGAAGTCGAGCGCTACGCCTCGCTGATGCTCAAGAATCTGCTCGTCACCATACAGACCGGCGACGAAGGGAAAATCGTCCGCCGCGTGCTCATCGAGCAGGGCGTGAATATCGCCAAGGAATTTTACGCGGGCATGCTGCTGGACCGCGCGCAGTCGCGCAATGTGATGATGGTGTCCACCGAGGGCGGCATGGAAATCGAAAAAGTGGCCGAGGAAACACCGGAAAAAATTCTCAAGGTCGCCATCGATCCCGGCATGGGCTTCCAGGCCTATCAGGCGCGCGAGCTGGCCTTCGGTCTCGGATTGTCCGGCACGGCATTCAAGAACGCGGTGAAATTCCTCATGGCCCTCGCGCACGCCTACGAGGAATTGGACGCCAGTCTCTTCGAAATCAATCCGATGGTGCTCACGGCCGACGGCGACATTCTCGCGCTCGACGCCAAGGTGAATCTCGACGACAATGCCATGTTCCGCCACACGGATTTCGCCGCGCTGCGCGACGTCACCGAGGAAGCGCCGCTGGAAGTCGAGGCCTCGAAATTCAACCTCAACTACATCAAGCTCGATGGTAATGTGGGTTGCATGGTCAACGGCGCCGGACTGGCCATGGCCACCATGGACATCATCAAACTCGCCGGCGGCGAACCCGCCAACTTCCTCGATGTGGGCGGCGGCGCAAGCGCCGAAACCACCGAGCAGGGCTTCCGCATTATCCTGAGCGATCCCAACGTGAAAGCCATTCTCATCAATATCTTCGGCGGCATCGTCCGCTGCGACCGCATCGCTAATGGTGTGGTGCAGGCCGCGCGCAATCTCAAGAATCTCAACGTGCCGCTTGTGGTGCGTCTCGCAGGCACCAACGCCGTGGAAGCCGCCGACATTCTCCAGAAATCCGGCCTGAACTTCATGGTGGCCCGCAATTTCAAGGATGCCGCCACCATGGTCACGCAGGCGCTCGCCGGCAAAGCCGCCTGACATCCGACACGCATTCCGTTCGTCACAACGCGGGCTCACACCGGAGCCCGCGTTCCTTTTTTCCAGTCAACAACGACTTCCGCGATTCATCCGTGCTAATCCGTGTGAAATCTGTGCAATCCGTGGTTTTAAAATTCTGTTGATCCCCTCCGACATCAATCATCGCAACTCATTGTCATTGAACGACTTACGAAATATTAATACTTCGCCTTCCACGCCGCTCCCCCGCTGTAACTCCTTGTCATTTCACGTGTTACCATTATTGCCGTTATATTTTTTCCCTGTGAATCCCCGGCCCGCGGCGCGCGAATTTGACGGACTGCCATTCGATCTTTAGATTATCGATGAATCGGGAACACCATTTGGAGACCTGCCATGAAGAATTTGTTTACGATGATGCTCCTCGCCATACTCTCCATCGCTCCGGCGGCACAGGCGCAGCTCGGATGGTTTGAACAGTACAGCGGCGGCGAGGAAATTCTCTTCGATCTCGATATGTACGACGCCTCCACCGCCATAGCCGTGGGACAAAACGGCATCATCCTGCGCACCGAGGACGGCGGCACCACGTGGACGCGTCCGCAGTCCGGCACCACCGAGGTGTTGCGCCGCGTGAAATTCCGCACCGCCACCGATGTGATCGCGCTGGGCTATGGCGGCCTGATGCTTCGCAGCTCGAATGCGGGGCGCAACTGGCAAGCGGTGAATTCATCATCCACGAAAGCTCTCCTCGATATCCACTTCCGTAGCGAATCCCATTGGATCGTTGTGGGCCAGGCGGGCCTCGTGCTGGAATCCACCGACGGTGGCGGTACGTGGAAGGAAACGGACGATGGACTCAACAATTACAACGCCATCACCTTTCGCGGAGACTTCGGCATCATCGTTGGCAACAAAGGTACCATCCGCACCACCACCAATGGTGGAGGGCGTTGGACCGGCAGGGATTCCCCCGTGGATCTCGAATTATCGGATGTGAGTATCGGGGACGACAGCACCGCCATCATCACGGGCATCAACGGCACCCTCCTTCGTACCACCAACAAGGGCCGCGATTGGGATGAGGCCTTTGTGACCGTACCCGTTTCCACCTTCCGCGTCTCCCGCGTGCGACACCTCACGCGCGACAATGCCATCGCCACGTCGTACAGCGGGTTGATTCTCGCGTCCTACGATGCCGGTTTGACCTGGACGCCGCAGGAGAACACCCCGCAGGCGAATCTCGAGGGTCTGGATTTCGTGGATCATAAAATCGGCATGGCCGCCGGTTGGGGCACCACCATTCTGCGCACGAATACGGGCGGCACCTTGTCCATTTCCCAGCAGCGCGCGTCGGCTCCCGCCACTCTGCGCATACTGGAGCACTACCCGCAACCGTTGCGTCGCGGCTCCGGGGCGGCGGTGCTGCATATCGAGGTGCCCAATCACGGTCCCGTTACCATCACCCTGGTGGATGTGTTGGGACGCGTGCGCCACACGGCTTTCTCCGGCACGCTGGAAGGCGGCAGCCATCGCATTTCCATCGACAGCCACTCCCTGCCCGCCGGCAATTACCTGCTGCATATCGCGCAGGGCGGCCGCTCCGTGACGGGACGCTTCAGCGTGCTGTAATTCCCGTTCGACAGGCGGCGGTCCACCGCTCGCCACAACCCCGGGCATGACATGGCACCGGCGCATCACAGGATGCGCCGGTGTTTTTTTGAAAATCAATAAACGTGCGCGCCTACACGTGATCCAGTATCCAGCGGGCGCTCACAAGCAGCGCCTCATCCAATGCGGGCGTGCAACCCGCGAAAGGATGCACCGAACCGAAGGTGTGATCCGTGGCGGGAATGCTGTAGAGCAGCGTGTGTTCCGCATCGGCGGCGGCGTACACCTGCCGCGCTTCGTCGATGGGAACGGACACATCCTGTTCGCCGTGCAGTAGCAGCAAGGGGCGCCGCAACCGCGCGGCGGCGGCGGGGATGTCGAAGCGCCGCGCATGCGCTTCGAGATCGTCGAGCATGCCAATGCCCATGGGCATGAGTTGCCCGGTGCGCGCGTTGAGAATGTCCATCCTTCCCCGCTTGCGCCATTCCTTCTTGAATTTCGGACCCCAGCGATCGAATTTCGCCACACCGGCCCACGACAGCACGGCGCGAATGCGTTCGTCCTCCGCCGCGGCCACAATGGCTACCCCTCCGCCCAGGGAATGCCCCAGCACGCAGAGGCGCTCGGCATCCACGCCCATGGAGGCGATGCGCTTGTGCCGCACCGCGTCGATCACATCGTGCAGATCGTCGATTTCGCGGCTGATACTGTTGCGTTCGAAGCGGTCCAGCGCGGTGAACTCCGACATGCGCGCCTCGCCGATGCCGTTCAGGGAAAAATTGAAGCGAATGCAGGCGATGCCCTGTCCCATGAGCGTATCCGCCATCCAGGGAAACATGCCCCAATCCTTGAAGCCCTTGAAGCCATGCGCGATAATGCAGAGCGGTGCCTGCCCCGCACCCTCGGGCACATGCAGATTGCCGTACAACATGTCCCCGTGACGGTTGGGGATGACGAAATTCATGCTCATGATTATGCCGTGAAATGGGTGTTTTCTATCTTACAGACTGGAAAGTAGCTCATCGGCCGTTACAGGACAACATGCCCGCTCCCATTGCCGCACGTATCGCGCTTGTTCACGACTGGCTCACCGACATGCGCGGCGGCGAGAAATGTCTCGAGGTGCTCTGCGAGCTGTTTCCCGATGCGCCGATATACACGCTGCTGGCCGTGCCCGAACGCCTGAGCCCCATCATCACGCGGCACGACATCCGCCCGAGTTACCTGCAGCGCATTCCCGGGATAAAAAGGCATTACCGGCGTTTCCTCCCGTTCTTTCCTTCCGCCATCGAGCGTCTCGATCTTTCGGAATTCGATCTGATCGTATCGTCGTCGCACGCCGTGGCGAAAAGCGTGATTCCCCGCCCCGGCGCGTTGCACATCAGCTACGTACACACACCGATGCGCTATGTGTGGGATCTCTTCGACCAGTATTTCAACCGCGAGGGCATGGGCAGCGTGCAGCTCGCCGTGATACGATTGCTGGCGGCGCGACTTCGGCGTTGGGATGCGCGCACCGCATCGCGTGTGCGGCATTTCATCGCAAACTCGCAGTACATTGCCGAGCGCATACAGCGCTGTTACGGGCGGAGCGCCACGGTGATTCATCCTCCGGTGGACACCACGCGCTTCCAGGTTACCGAGCCGCAAGGAGGCGAATATCTGGTGCTGTCGGCGTTGGTGCCGTACAAGCGCGTGGACATCGCCATCGAAGCAGCGAATGCGGCCTCCCTGCCCCTGCGCATTATCGGCGACGGACCGGAGCGGCGGCGCTTGCAGCGCCTG